>DATJOZ010000014.1:0-20348 GCA_035506655.1 Gaiellaceae bacterium | reverse complement strand
AAGGGCTTCGGCGTCACCTTCAAGCAGATCTTCAAGAAGCCGATCACGCAGCAGTACCCGGAGTACAAGCGCCCGCTCTACCCGCGCTTCCGCGGCCGCCACCGGCTGCACCTCCACGAGAACGGGCTCGAGAAGTGCGTCGGCTGCTCGCTCTGCGCGGCCGCGTGCCCCGCCGACTGCATCCGCGTCGTCGCCGCCGAGAACACGCCGGACAACCGCGTCTCGGCCGGCGAGCGCTACGCGCGCATCTACGAGATCAACATGAGCCGCTGCATCTTCTGCGGCTACTGCGAGCTCGCGTGCCCGTTCGACGCGATCACGCTCGGCAACGAGTTCGAGATCTCGGAGTACAACCGGGACGACCAGATCTACACGAAGGACATGCTGCTCGCCGAGCCGATCAAGCAGGTCCCCGTCGCCGACGCGTCGCTCTACGACACGCCGATCCCCTTCTACAAGTCGAACTCCTGATGCTGCTCGCGATCTCCGCCGGTGGCGTCGTCGTCTGGATCGTCTGGATCGCCGCCGGGTTCCTCTGCCTCGCGTCCGGGCTCGCCGTGGTGTCGTTCTCGAACCCGTTCTACTCGGCGCTCGCGCTGATCGGGAACCTCGCGACGCTCGCGATCCTCTACCTCCTGCTGTCGGCGGAGTTCGTCGCCGCGGCGCAGGTGCTCGTCTACGCGGGCGCGGTGATGGTGATGTTCCTCTTCGTGATCGCGTACGTCGGGCCCCGGCACGAAACGCCGTGGGCATCCGGGCCGAGCTGGAAGACGCTCGCCGCGGTCCTCGCCGCGGGCGCGATTCTCGTCGAGATCATCGTCGTGATCGGGCTGAAGGCCGGCGGGCGGCTCTCGACGAGCCCGAAGGTCGGGAGCGACTTCGGCACGCCGGCGTGGATCGGGCGCGCGTTCCTCACCGACCACCTGCTCGCGTTCGAGGCGACGTCGATCGTGCTGCTCGTCGCGGCCGTCGGCGGCGTGATCCTCGGCGCGCACACGCGCCGCCGCGAGACCGAGACCGCGACGCCCGTGGGAGACGCCGGCTGATGGAAGGCCCCGGCGTCGTCTGGTACCTCGGGCTCGCGGCGTTCCTCTTCGGGACGGGCGCGTTCGGCGTGCTCGTCCGGCGGAACCCGCTGATCGTGCTGCTCTCGCTCGAGATCATGCTGAACGGCGCGAACCTCGCGCTGATCGCGTTCGCGCGCCACTCCGCGTCCGCCGCGGGCCAGATCTTCGCGCTCTCGGTGATGGCCGTCGCCGCGGCGGAGGTCTGCGTCGGGCTCGGCCTCGTCGTCGCGATCCACCGCCGGAAGATCGCGCTCGACGTCGACGCCCTGTCGGAGCTGCGCGGATGATCCCCGGCGCGTGGATCTGCCTCGCGGCGCCGCTCGTCGGGACGGCGCTGATCCTCCTCGGCGGCACGCGCATCTCGCGCGGCACGGCCGCATGGGTCGGCACGACGAGCGTCTTCGTGGCGTTCGCCGGCGCGCTCTGGTCGTTCTTCGGGCTCTGGGCCCACGGCAGCGACAACGGCCAGATCTCGAGCGCGTGGACGTGGCTCCAGGTGGGCGGCTTCAAGGCCGACGTCTCGGTGATCGTCGACCCGCTCAGCACGATGATGATGCTGATCGTCTCGGGCGTCGGCGCGCTGATCGTCCTCTACTCCGTCGGCTACATGGACGGCGACGACGAGGAGCGGCGCTACTTCGCGTACATCACGTTCTTCGTCTTCTCGATGCTGATGCTCGTCGAGAGCGGGAACATGCTGCTGCTGCTCGTCGGCTGGGGGCTCGTCGGACTCTCGTCGTACCTGCTGATCGGCTTCTGGCACGAGCGCGAGTCCGCGGTCGCGGCCGCGAAGAAGGCGTTCATCATGAACGCGTTCGGCGACGCGACGATGGCGCTCGCGCTGTTCGTCCTCATCGCGCACTCGAACTCGCTCGAGTACTCGACGGCATTCGCGACCGCGGGCCACCTCTCGCAGACGACCGTCGACCTCGTCGCGCTCGGCCTGCTCGGCGGCGCCGTCGCGAAGTCGGCGCAGGTCCCGCTCCACACGTGGCTCCCGGACGCGATGGAGGGCCCGACACCCGTCAGCGCGCTGATCCACGCCGCGACGATGGTGACCGCCGGCGTCTACCTGCTCGCGCGGCTCAACCCGATCTTCCAGGATGCGAAGAACGTCGCGCTCCTCGCCGCCGCGCTCGGCGCGATCACGCTGCTGATGGCGGGCCTGATCGCGCTCGTCCAGACGGACATCAAGCGCGTGATCGCGTACTCGACGATGTCGCAGATCGGCTACATGTTCATGGCCGTCGGCGTCGGCGCGTACTCGAACGGGATGTTCCACCTCATGACGCACGCCTTCTTCAAGGCGCTGCTGTTCATGACGGCCGGTCTCGTCATCCACGCGATCTCCGACGAGCAGGACATCCGGAAGCTGCGCGGCGTCGGCGCGGTGATGCCGTGGACGAGATGGGCGTTCCTCATCGGCGCGCTCGCACTCGTCGGCGTGCCCGCGTTCGCCGGCTTCTTCTCGAAGGACCCGATCCTCGCCGCCGACCTCCACGACCACTGGTACGGCGTCACGTTCTGGATCTGCGGGCTCATCGGCACGTTCCTCACCGGCCTCTACACGTTCCGCCTCTACTTCATCGTCTTCCCCGGCGAGCCGAGCGCGTTCGTGCGCGAGCACCACCATCGCCACCACGGCCGCGAGGGCGCGCTGACGATGCTCGTCCCGGTCGGCGTGCTGACGGTGCTCGCCGCGATCGGCGGCTGGATCCAGTTCCAGCCGTTCTGGGAGCCGATCACGCACTGGCTCTCCTCCGTCGCCGCGACGACGCCCGACGCGACCGCGACGAACTGGGACGACCTCGTCTCGTCGCTCATCGCGCCCGCGCTCGGGATCGCGGGGATCGTGGTCGCGTGGCTGATCTGGGGGAAGGAGCGCATCGCGGTGCCGAAGCTCCCCGCGGTGCAGCGCGTCCTCGAGCACAAGTTCTACTTCGACGAGCTGTACGACGAGATCTTCTACAAGCCCGCCGTCGCCGCCGCGAACATCTTCCGCCGCGACTTCGAGGAGCCGGTCGTCATCACGTCCGGCAACGACATCGGCGAGGGCGCGCTCGAGGTCGGCCAGGCCACGCAGCGCATCCAGACCGGGCTGCTCCGCACGTACGTCCTCGCGTTCGGCGTCGGCACCGCCGTCATCGCCGTGATCCTGCTGGTCGTCCGATGAGCTCCGCCTGGACGACAACCGTGCTGATCTGGCTGCCGATCGCGGCGGCCGTCGTGATCTGGTTCCTGCCGCTGACGCGGTACGCGACCGGGAGCCTCGCGCTGCTCGTCTCGCTCGTCGAGGTCGGCGTCTGGATCGAGCAGGCGTCGCGCTTCGACTTCCAGAAGGGCGGGCTGCAGTTCGAGCAGCAGCACACGTGGATCAAGGATCTCCACGCGTCGTACCACGTCGGCGTCTACGGCTTCTCGCTCTGGCTCGTCGGCCTGACGACGGTCGCAGCCGCGGCGGCGCTCGGCTACGGGTTCTGGGTCGGCCGGGAGCGGCCGCGCGCGTACTTCGGGCTGATGCTGTTCCTCACCGGCGTCACCGTCGGCGTGTTCTACGCGCAGGATCTCCTGCTGTTCTACGCCTTCTTCGAGGCGATGCTGATCCCGCTCTACGTGCTCGTCGGCGTCTGGGGCGGGCCGGGCCGGCTGAACGCGACGCTGAAGCTGCTGCTCTACACGATGACGGGATCGCTGCTGATGCTCGCGGCCGTGATCGTCTACGGCCTGAAGTTCAACACCTTCGACCTCGTCGCCGGGCCGACGAGCGACAGCCGCTGGCTCTTCCTCGGCTTCATGTTCGCGTTCCTGATCAAGGCGCCGCTCTTCCCGTTCCACGGCTGGCTGCCGGACTCGTACCGCGAGGCGCCGCCGGAGGTGACGGCGCTCCTCTCCGGCGTGATCGCGAAGACGGGGACGTACGCGATGTTGCGGATCGCGATCACGAAGTTCCCGGAGCCGACGCACTTCTACCGCAACGCGATCATGGCGATCGCCGTCGCGACGCTGATCTACGCGTCGATCCTCGCGTTCCGCGCGCCCGACTTCCGAGGCGTCGTGTTGTACTCGTCGATGGCGCAGGCCGGGCTGATCACGTTCGGCCTCTTCTCCGGGACCAACCTCGGCTACGCGGGCGCCGTGCTGCAGATGGTCGCGCACGGGCTCGTCTCCGTCGCGCTCTTCCTCATCGCCGGGACGATCGAGCGGCGGACGACGAGCGACCAGTTCGCCTTCCTCGGCGGGATGGCGAAGGGGAGACCCGGGCTCTCGACCGTGCTGATGGTGGCGGGCGTGATCTCGCTCGCGGTACCCGGCTCGGTGATGTTCGCCGGCGAGTTCCTGATCCTCGCGGGCGCGTACCAGCTCGGCTGGTGGTGGGCCGTGCTCGGCGCGGTCGGGATCGTGCTCGCGGCGATGTACATGCTGCGGCTGATCTCCGCGGTGCTGCACGGCCGGCGCGGGCAGCTCGTCACCGACGAGGCGATGGACCTCCGGCCCGGCGAGCTCGCGCTCGTCGTCCCGCTGCTCGGGATCCTCCTCGCGCTCTCACTCTGGCCCGCGGCCGTCTCCGGGCACTCGTTCCCGAACGACTCGCCCGCGGCGGCGGTGAAGGCGGGCTTCAAGTGATCCACACGCCGCACGTCGACTGGTTCGCGATCTCGACGATCCTCGTGCTGCTCGGCGCGTCGGCGATCGCGCTCCTCTCCGCGGTGCTCGTGCCGCGGCGGGCGCGGCGCGCGACGGCCGCCGCCGTCGCGGCGGCGGGATTCGCGGGCGGGATCGTCACGTCGGTCTGGATCTACGTCGACTCGAACCCCGGCGAGCGCGTGATCGCGAACGGCTTCTACCGCGACCGCTGGACCGCGCTCGCGCAGGTCATCATCTGCGCGATCGGCTTCGTCACGGCGCTGATCTCGGTCGAGCACATCCCGAGCCGCCGGCGCGGCGCCGACCCCGCCCGGCGCGACGACCACATCGCGGAGTACTTCGCGCTGCTCCTCGCGTGCGCGGCCGGGATGGCGTTCTTCGTCGGCTCCGCGAACCTGATCGTGATGTTCCTCGCGCTCGAGTGGTTCTCGATCGCGCTCTACATCATGTGCGCGATCGACTACGACCTCGAGGGATCGCTCGAGGCGGGGCTCAAGTACCTCATCATCGGCGCGTTCGGCTCCGCGACGCTGCTGTTCGGGATGGCGCTCGTCTACGGCGCGACGGGAGCGGTCGGGTTCATCGAGATCTCGGTGAAGGTGTTCGACCTCCAGATCCAGAACGACGTCCTCCTGCTGCTCGGGCTCGCGATGATCATCGCGGGGCTCGCGTTCAAGGCGTCCGCGGCGCCGTTCCACATGTGGACGCCCGACGTCTACGAGGGCGCGCCGACGCCGGTGACGGCGTACATGTCGGCGGCGACGAAGGTCGCGGCGCTCGTCCTCACGATCCGGCTGATGAACGTCGCGTTCAACTACGAGGCGCACCTGTGGACGTGGGTCTGGGCGGGAATCGCGGTCGCGTCGCTCGTGATCGGCAACCTCGCCGCGCTCGGCCAGCGCAACCTGAAACGGATGCTCGCGTACTCGTCGGTCGCGCAGGCCGGGTTCATGCTGATCGGCGTCAGCACCGCGACCGGGCTCGGCGCGCAGGGCGTCATGTACTACCTCGTCGCGTACTCGGCCGCGTCCGTCGGTGCGTTCGCCGTGATCGCCGCGCGCGAGCGCGAGCTCGGCGAGGCCGTGACGCTCGACAACCTCGCCGGCTTCGGCTGGGAGCGTCCGTTCCTCGGCCTCGCGATGTGGCTCTTCGTCTTCAGCTTCGCGGGACTGCCCGTCGGCGGCGGCTTCGTCGCGAAGTTCTACGTCTTCTCGGCGGCGTACGCGCACGGCTGGACGTGGCTCGTGATCGTCGGCGTCGCGGCGACGCTCGTGAGCCTCTACTACTACCTCGCGATCGTCCGGGCGATGTACATGCGGCCGACGGAGGAGCGCGAGCTCGGCGTCGTCGCGGTCGCGGGCGGGTCGCCGGCGCGGGAGAGCCTGCTGCACGGCGCGGTCGCGATCGCGCTCGTCGTCTCGGTCGGGACGCTCTTCGCCGTCTCGCCGCTGATCGACGTGATCCGGCACGCGATCTACGCGATCTAGACACCGCTGAACGCGGTATGGTGGTGTCGTGGTTCGCGCCGCCGCAGCCGCCGTCTCCGTGCTCGCCCTCGCGGGCTGCGGGTCGACCGCGGCGACGCACAGCGCGTCGGCTCCCGCGAAGACGTGCGTCGCGCCCGGCACCGAGCGCGCGCTGCGGAAGCTCGCCGCCGACACCGCGGCGATCCGCGCCGCGGCGAACCTCCCGACGAGGGACGCGCTGAAGGGGAACGCCGCCGTGAACCGCGCGACCGACCGCTTCCTGCTCGACGAGGAGACGGCGCCGATCTCGAACGTCCGGCGCAACCGCCTGATCGACCACGCCGCCGCCGCGCTCGCCGGTGCATGCGAGCAGTGCTTCCAGGCGCTCGAGGCCGACCGGCCGCTCGTGTGGATCGCCAAGGGCGCCCACAGCGGCGACTGCCAGAAGTAGCGCTACGCGTCCGGTGCGACGCGGACCCGCGGCGCCGAGTGGCGCGGGCGGAGCCGCAGCGGCTCGAGCACCCACACGAACGCGGGAACTGCGTAGAGCACGACGGCCGCGACGAGCGTCGACACCGCGAGCGCCGGGACGGCGCCGCCGACCGGCGCGCCGGTGCGCACCGTCGAGCCGATCACGATCAGCGCGAGCGCGAGCCCGGTCGTCACCGCGCGGAGCTTCTCCGGCCGCCCCTCGAGCACGTCGCTGATCGCGACGAACGCGGCGGCTGCGGCGCACGGGATCGCGATGAGGACGAGAACGGCGGCCGCACCGTCGGCGCCGGCGCCGCCCGCCGCGAGAGCGGCGATCGCAAGCACCAGCGGCAGGATCCTCGAGCCCATCGCGTGCCGCTTCGCCGCCCGCGCCGCGACTCCTCCGTTACGCTCGCGGCACGCAGGCCTGATCTCGAAAGGAGCCCGATGCCGGACACGACACTCACGTGGCTGGGCCACGCTTCCTTCCGCGTCGACACGCCCGGCGGGAAGCGCGTCTACGTCGACCCGTTCCTCAACGGGAACCCGAAATGCCCCCCGTCCGAGGTCGAGCCGGAGCGCGTGGACGTGATCGCGCTGACGCACGGCCACGGCGACCACGTGGGCGACACCGTCGCGCTCGCGCAGCGGCACTCGGCGCCCGTCGTCGCGATGGTCGAGCTCGCCGGGTGGCTCGCCGCGAACGGCGTCGAGGGCGACTCGGTGACCGGGTTCAACAAGGGCGGCACCGTCGAGGCCGCGGGCGTGACGTTCACGATGACGAACGCGTTCCACTCGAGCTCCGCGCCGGACGGCACGTACGCCGGCGAGCCGGCGGGGCTCGTCCTCACCGCGGAGAACGGCACGAGGATCTACTTCGCCGGCGACACGTGCGTGTTCGGCGACATGGCGCTCATCGGGCGGATCTACGCGCCCGACGTCGCCGTGCTCCCGATCGGCGACCACTACACCATGGGCCCGCAAGAGGCCGCCGTCGCGCTCGAGCTGCTCGGGACGAAGCGCTGCGTGCCGTGCCACTTCGGGACGTTCCCGGTGCTGACGGGGACGCCTGCGGAGCTCGCGAAGCTCGCGCCGGCCGGCGTCGTCGTCGAGATGATCGAGCCGGGCGACTCGGTGTCGGTGTGAGGCAGCGCTGGTGGGGTGCGAGCGGCCGGCGCGTGCCGGAGCTCGCGGTCGAGGACGACGACGCGGTGCCGCTCGACGAGGCGCTCGTCGTCGACGGCGTCGGCGACGTCGAGGCGCTGCGCGCGGCGTTCGACTCCGGGAAGCCCGTCGTCGTGCGCGCCTCGTCGGCGGACGAGATCCGCGCCGCGCTCGCCCGGCCGGAGGTGACGTGCGTCGTCGTCCCGCCCGATCGCCGCGACCTGCTCGAGATCGACCTGACGACGCTCACGTATGGCTAGCGGCCCGGTCGTCGCGACGTTCTCGATCGTCGCGTGCGACCTCGACGCGTCGCAGTGGGGCGTCGCCGTGCAGTCGAAGTTCCTCGCGGTCGGCTCCGTCGTGCCGTGGGCGGACGCGGGCGTCGGCGCGGTCGCGACGCAGGCGTGGGCGAACCCGCAGTTCGGGCCGAACGGGCTCGAGCTGCTCCGGGAGGGACTCGACGCGGAGGCGGTCGTCGCAAAGCTCGTCGCCGGCGACCCGGGCCGCGACGAGCGGCAGGTCGGCGTCGTCGACTCGATGGGGCGCGCGGCGACGTTCACCGGGCCCGGCTGCATGGACTGGGCCGGCGGGCGCACCGGCGACGGCTACGCGGCGCAGGGGAACATCCTCGTCGGCGCGGAGACCGTCGACGCGCTCGCGGAGACGTTCGAGTCGACCGCGGGCGACCCGCTCCCGCGGCGGCTGCTCGCGTGCCTCGCGGCGGCGCAGGCGGCGGGCGGCGACAGCCGCGGCCAGCAGTCGGCGTCGCTCCTCGTCGTCCAGCCGTACGGCGGCTACCAGGAGTTGTCGGATCTCCTCGTCGACCTCCGCGTCGACGACCACGAGCGACCGATCGAGGAGCTGCACCGGCTGTACGAGCTGCACGACCGGCTCTTCGGAAAGACGCCGCGCGAGGAGTGGCTCGCGGTCGACGACGCGCTCGGCGCCGAGCTGCGCGAGCGGCTCGCCGCGCTCGGCTACGACGGCGAGCTGGACGACGCGCTCCGCGGCTGGAGCGGCGTCGAGAACCTCGAGGAGCGCGTCGACGGCACGGACGACATCGACCCGGTCGTCCTCGAGGCGCTGCGCGAGGCGACGCCGTGAAGGTGCTCCGGCTCGACGAGGTCGAGGGTGTGCCGGTGTTCGGCACGCTCGTGTGGAAGCCGGTGCGCCGCGAGCTCGGCGTCACCGCGTTCGGGATCAACGCGTACACCGCCGCGGCCGCAGGCGACGAGGTCGTCGAGGACCACACCGAGGAGCAGCTCGGCCACGAGGAGATCTACGCCGTCGTCTCGGGGCATGCGGTCTTCACCGTCGACGGCGAGGAGGTCGACGCGCCGGCGGGCACGCTCGTCTACCTCGACGATCCGAAGCAGCGCCGCGCGGCGGTCGCGCGCGAGCCGGGGACGACGGTGCTCGCGATCGGCGGCGTGCCGGGCACGCACGACGTGTCGGCGTGGGAGTACTACTTCCCGGCGCTGCCCGCGCGGGCGGCGGGCGACTACGACACGGCGCGCCGGATCCTCGAGGAGGCGATCGCCGAGCAGCCGGACCTGACGGCGCTCCACTACTCCCTCGCGTGCATCGAAGCACTCGCCGGCAACCGCGACCGCGCGCTCGACGAGCTCGAGCTCGCCGCGACGGTCGACCGCTACCGCGCGTGCGCGCAGACGGACGAGGATCTCGCCTCGATCCGCGACGATCCGCGCTTCCCGACCGAACCCGGTGTCTGAACCCGGTGTCTGACACCGAAGCGGTGTTCGGTGTCTGACACCGAACGGCGATCTCGTGTCTGGTACGAGAACGCGATTTGGTGTCTGACACCAAGAGGGGCTTTGGTGCCGGACACTCCTTTACGAAAGTGTTACGTGGGCTTTGGTGATGCACGATCGCCGGGGAGCCGGACTCCGGCGGATCTCGCGCGCAGCGCGGGGACCGGGTCGGACTCCAGGCGCGCGGCGACGAGGACGGCGCCGTGGCCCGGCTCGGACACCAGCGCGTCGACCAGCAGCTGCAGGCCCACGGCGAGCGCGAACGCCTTGTAGGACTGCTCGCCGCCGAACGGGACGAGGTCGTCCTCCGAGGCGCGGCCCGCGACGACGTCGCCCCACGTCACCGCGCCCATCGAGACGTCCGCGACGACGGGGCCGCCGCCCGACGACGGGATCCCGATCGCGAGCGGATTCGTCCCCGTGACCGGAGGCCCGCCGTCCGGCGACGCGAGCCGCGCCGGCGACGTCGCCGTCAGCAGGCCGACGAGACCCGCGTCCGCGAGCCGGCGCACGTGATGCCCGAGCGCGCCGGTCGGGTACGTCTGCTCGCACACGACGACGCGCACCCGCTCCGGCGGCGACGCGAGGACGCGCGACACCGCCCGCGCCACCACGACGTAGCCGATCGCGCCGCGCGCATGCCATCGCTCGAACGCGTCCGACTCCTCGACGAGCTCCGGCTCCGCGCGCGGATCGAACTCGAGCGTCTCGAGCCACGCGATCCGCGCGTGCCCGTGACTCGCCTTGCCGCGCCGCTCCGCGTCGTCGAAGTGCTCCCAGAGCAGCGCCGCGTCCGCCTCCGGGAACCCGAGCGCGCGGAGGCGCCCGAGCCCCTCGTCAGCGTCCACGCTTCCGAGCCGCGACGAGCGCCGCGCCGACGAGCACCGGCAGCGCCACGACGACAGGAGAGACCCGCCGCCGCGCGTGCGGATACGCACGCGCCGAGAACTCGAGCACGGGCCACCCGCGATCCGCCGCGATCCGCCGCAGCTCGCGATCGGGATTGACGGCGACCGGCCGCCCGACCGCCTCGAGGAACGGGAGATCCGTGTGGCTGTCCGAGTACGCGGTGCACGCGTCGAGGTCGAACCCCTCCGCCGCCGCGAGCTCGCGCACCGACGCGGCCTTCGCCTCCGCATGCAGCGCCCGCACCGCGCGCCCGGTGTACCGCCCGTCGACGACCTCGCACACCGTCCCGAGCGCGCCGTCGAACCCGAGATCCTCCGCGATCGCCTCGACGATCTCCTGCAGCGTCGCCGAGACGACGTACACCGGCTCGCCGCGCTCGCGGTGCTGCTGCACCAGATTCAGCGGCTCCGCGTAGACGAGCGGACGCAGCACCGGCTCGAGCGCATCCGCGACGATCGAGCGCAGCTCGTCCGGCGTCCACCCGCGCAGCACGACGAGGCCGTCCTCCGCCGCCTTCCGCACCGCCTCGTGCGACGCGCCGCGCAGCACGAACAGCAGCTGCCAGAACGCCGCCTTCGCGAGCTGGCGGCGCGAGATGAGCCCGCGGTCGCGGAACGACCCGGCCAGCGCGAGAGCCGACGAGCGCCGCAGCAGCGTGCGGTCGAGGTCGAAGAACGCCGCGGAGCTCACTCGCCGAGGCCGAGCCCGGCGGCCGCGAGCGCGTCCTCGCGCCGGTTGAAGTCCCGGATGCTGACGACCTTGCCGCCGCGGAGCACGATCACCTGGAACAGCCGCGGCACGAATCCCTTCGCGCCGAGCCGCTCGAGCCGCTTGCCCTTCAGCTGGATGAAGACGCGGTCGCCGACGTCGATCATCTCACCGGGCCGCAGGCGATTCGCGTCGGCGCGCCACAGCAGCGTCTGCACGACCTGGTCCGCGTTCCGGCACGGGTTCCACGCGCCGACCTTCGCCGGCTCCCACGTCACGTCGTCGGCGAGCAGCGGCCGCAGCTCGCGATGCTTCGCGCGCCGCGCGAGGTTGTAGACCTCGCTCACCAGCTCGACGTTCGTGCCCGCCACCGCGCGCCCTCAGCCGACGAGCGGCAGCGACTTCACGATCCGACCCGACTCGCGCCGCGCCACGCCGATCGCCTCCGCGATCGCGACGATCGCCCGCGCCGACTCCGCCTCCGGATGCGCCGCGACGATCGGCTCGCCGAGATCGCCCTGCTCGCGCAGCAGCGGATCGAGCGGAACGACGCCGAGCAGCGGCACGTCGAGATCCGCTGCGAGCTCCGCGCCGCCGCCGGTCCCGAACACGTCGCCCGACATGTTCTCGACGACGCCGAGCAGGCGCATGTTCGTCTTCCGCGCCATCGACGCCGCGCGCGACGCGACATCCTGCGCGAGCTTCTGCGGCGTCGTCACGACGACGACCTCCGCGCGCGGCAGCAGCTGCCCGAGCGAGATCGACACGTCGCCGGTCCCGGGAGGCATGTCGACGACGAGCACGTCGAGGTCGCCCCAGTGGACGTCCGTCAGGAACTGCTCGAGCGCGCGGTGCAGCATCGGGCCGCGCCACATCACCGGCTCGTTCTCGTCGAGGAAGAACCCGATCGACATCAGCTTCAGGTCGCCCTTCACCGGCGGGACGATCAGCTCGTCGACCGCGACCGGCTTCTGGTGGATCCCGAGGATGTGCGGGATCGAGTGGCCGTAGACGTCCGCGTCGAGGACGCCGACGCGATGCCCGAGCGCCGACAGCGCGACCGCGAGGTTCGCCGTCAGCGACGACTTTCCGACGCCGCCCTTGCCGCTCGCGACGGCGATCACGCGACAGTCCGCGGGCAGCCGGATCACGTTGTCGCGCTCCGGCGCGCCGCCGCGGAGCTTCGTCGTCAGGCGCTGCCGCTCCTCCGGCGTCATCACGTCGAAGCGGAGCGCGACGCCGGTCACGCCCGGCACGCCCGCGAGCGCCTCGTCGACCTGCCGCTCGAACGAGTCTCGGAGCGGGCACCCGGCGACCGTCAGCACGATCGTCAGCGACACGACGCCGTCGACGATCTCGACGTCGCGCACCATGTCGAGCTCCGTGACCGGGCGCCGCAGCTCCGGGTCGATCACGGCCTCGAGCGCCTTCAGCACCTGCTCGCGGCTCGGCTCCATCGTCTCCGAGCGTACCGGAGATACGGTTAGCCGCATGACCTGGACCGGGCTCGTCTGGAAGAACCTGATGCGCCGCCCGATGCGCACGCTCCTCACCGCCGCGGGCGTCGCGATCGGCGTCGGCCTGATCGTGGCGCTCCTCTCGATCTCCGAGGGCGCGAAGCGGACGGCCGGCGACCTGATCCACATCGGCCGCTCCGACTTCGGCCTCTTCCAGAGCGGCGTCTCGGACGCGACGCGGTCGCTGCTCCCGGACACGCTCGAGCGGCGGATCGACGCCGACCCCGGCGTCGCGCAGACCGCACGCATCTTCCTCCTCGTGACGAAGGTGCAGGGGATGGACTCGTCGCTCGTCTTCGGCCTCGCGCCGAACCAGTTCCCGGCGCAGCGGCTGACGCTCGTCGAGGGCGACCGGTCCGGTGCGCTCGTCGGCGACGCCGGCGCGAAGACGTTCCACGTCCGACCGGGCTCGACGATCGACGTGAACGGCCGGCGATTCCGCGTCTCCGGGATCTACCACTCGGGCGACGCGTTCGAGGACCAGGGCGTCGTGCTCCCGCTCCCGGCGGTGCAGGCGATCGCGAAGCGCCCCGGCGAGGTGACGACGATCGCCGTGACGGTGAAGCTCGGCCAGACGCCGCAGACCGTCGCGACGCGACTCGAGAAGAAGTTCGGGATCAGCGCCATCGTCGAGCCCGGCCAGGCCGTGAAGGTCGACACGTCGTCGCGCCTGATCATCGACGTCGGCTGGGTGATCTCCGTGCTCGCGCTCATCGTCGGCGGGATCGGCGTGATGAACACGATGGCGATGTCGGTCTTCGAGCGGATCCGCGAGATCGGGATCCTCCGCGCGGTCGGCTGGCCCGGTTGGCGGATCGCGTGGCTGATCGTGAGCGAGGCGATCGGGATCTCGCTCGTCGCGCTCGCGATCGGGCTCGTCCTCGGGCTCCTCGCCGCGCACTTCTTCACCGCGCAGACGGGGCTCTCGACGCTCGTCACGCCGCAGTTCACCCCCGGCGTCTTCGCGTGGGGCCTCGCTTTCGCGCTCGGCGTCGGGCTGCTCGGCGCCGCGTATCCCGTCTGGCGCGCCCTCCGCCTGAGCCCGATCGAGGCGCTCCGGCACGAGTAGAAGGAGGGGCGCGGCGGGCGCAGAAGGTCCCGACCTATGTCCCGCAGCTCCTCCTGGCCCCTCTCCGACACCCGCGGCTTCCGCGCGGTCGCCGAGCCGCGCCGCCCGGCACGGACGCGGCAGCCGTTTCCGCGGATCGGCTGGGTGCTCGCGATCGCCGCGTTCCTCTGCGGCGCGATGCTGAGCGCCGCCGCGGTGTCGGTCGGCTGGAAGAACGAGGCGCAGCGCGGCTCGGACGTCCAGGCCGCGCTCGACCGGGCGACGGCGCAGACGCACGAGCTCGCCGGCTCTCTCGCAGGCGCGCAGGCCGCGACCGCGACCGCGAGGGCCGCCGCGCGCCGGGCCCGCGCGCAGTCGCTCGCGGCGAAGGCCTCCGCCGCCGCCCTCCTCCAGCGCGCGCAGGGCGTCGCGACCGCGCTGAACAGCGCCTCGGGCGGCGCGACCGCCGTCACCTCCGGCTCGTCCGCCGTCAGCTCCGACCTCGCGAAGCTGACGAGCGAGCTGCGCGCGCTCATGTCGTACATCGACAACACGCCCGCGTCGCAGCTCGACTCGGGCTACGTCACGGCGCAGACCGCGTACATCACGAAGACGATCTCGAGAATCGGCTCCGAGCAGAGCAGCCTCGGCTCCGCGGTCGACGCGTACATGCAGTCGGTGCAGCAGGCGGCGTCGCGCGCGGCCGCGCTCAGCGGCAAGAACTAGTCCGCACGGGCGAGACGTCGAGCCGCAGCGCCTCGCCCGTGCGAATCGTCGGTCTACGCGCTGTTGTTCATCGCGACGAACATGAAGTTGCCCACGACACGGACGTCGCTCAGGTTCGACACGCTGAACTCGACGAACGTCGACCCGTCCGGATTGCATCCGATCAGGGCGACCCGGATGATCACCGGCGCGGGGTTCTGGAGCGGGCTCGCGACGGCGATCGGGCCGTTGTTGCTCTGCGGCGGACTGCAGCCCGCGAAGGTTCCGGCCGGGAACGTGACGTCGTAGACCCCGGTCTGCGAGCTGGAGACCGTGAAGCCGGAGCCCGCGATGGCGGTTCCGGCGACGTTGACGGCGCCCGCAACGGCCCCGGAGGAGCCGGCGGGACCCGGCGGCCCTTGCGGCCCGGTGTCGCCCTTGGACCCGGGTGGCCCGGTCGCACCCGTCGCGCCCGTGTCGCCCTTGGGTCCCTGCGCCCCGTCCTTGCCGTCCACTCCGTTCGCGCCGGGTGCTCCTTGCGGCCCCGCCGGCCCCGCCGGGCCCGTTGCGCCGGTCGCACCCGTAGCGCCTGTTGCACCGGCCGGGCCCGCCGGGCCGGGCTGGCCGGTCTCGCTCCAGCTGATCTGCTGCTCGAGCCCGGTGCAGTGGCTCATCAGGTTGGACGCCGGGAGCGACGGGTCGATCAGCCTGATCGTCCCGACGTTCTTGAGCATGCAACCCGTGTAGACCTTGCCGCCGTCCGGGATCGTCGCGTATGCGATTCCTCCCACGACCCCGAACAAGGCGACGACCAGAATGGTCAGCCGCACAGCGCGGCGACCGAGAGCCTGCCTCATCTCTCCTCCCCTTGACCCCTGGCGAATGCCCGACTGTGATCGGTTACGGCGTGCGAGTCAAGCGAACTCAGACCGCAGCCGCCGGCGCGACGAGCACGCCGTCGCGGATGCGCAGCACGCGCTCCGCCTGCGCCGCGACGCCGTCGTCGTTCGTCACGAGCAGCACCGTCATCCCGTGCTCCTCGCGCACGCGCCGCAGCAGGTCGAGGATCTGCGCGCCGGTGTCGGAGTCGAGCGCGCCGGTCGGCTCGTCCGCGAGGAGGAGCCGCGGCCCGTTCGCGAGCGCGCGCGCGATCGCGACGCGCTGGCGCTCGCCGCCCGAGAGCGTCGGTGGATACGCGCCGACCCGCTCCTCGAGCCCGACCTCCGCGAGCAGCTCGCGCGCCCGCGCCTCGCGCGCCGCGCGCGACCCGTGCCCGAGCATCGGCACCTGGACGTTCTCCACGGCCGTCAGCGTCGTGATCAGATTGTGGAACTGGAAGACGAACCCGACCGTCTCCGCGCGGTAGCGCGACGGGTCCGCGAGTGCCCCGACGTTCTCGCCGTCCACCCGGATCTCCCCCGCGTCCGGCCGGTCGAGCGCGCCGATGAGATTCAGCAGCGTGCTCTTCCCGCACCCGGACGGCCCGGTGAGCGCGACGAGCTCGCCCGGCTCGAGCCGCAGCGAGACGTCCTCGAGCGCGCTGATCCTGCCGCCCTCGAAGCCCTTGCGGACGTGCTCGACGACGACGGCGGCGCCGCTCACTTCTTCTTCACGACGATCGCCCAGCGCGCCTTCGCGGCCGCGTACCCCTTCGCCGTCACCGTCGCCTGGAGCACGAGCGTCTGGCCGACCGACGCGAGCGGGAACGCGCCCGGCCCGTGGGCGACGATCGTCTCCTTCCAGACGCCGTTCTTCACGGTGTGCACGCCGACCTCGCCGACGACGCTCATGAACGGCGCGAGCAGCATCTGGAGGTGGATCCTCGACGCGACCGGCTTGCCGGCCGCGTTCTTGACCGTGACCGAGTACGACCACGTCTTCCCGACGACCGGGTGGTGATCCTGGCCCTTCAGGACGACCGTCAGCTTCGGCGGCGCGGCGACCGCGGGGCCGGCAACGGCGACCGCCGCCGTGACGACACAGAGAAGGACGAGCAGACGCCGCATACGCCCCGAATGCTACGCCCGAGTCGTGGGCTTCGAGGAGCGACCGTCCTCGAACGACGCCACCATCACGGTGTCGGTCTCCTCGTCGTAGCGGTAGAGGACGACGAGCCACCGCCACGGGCCGAGAATGAAGCGGTATCCCGACCAACGGCCCTCCTCGATCGCACGACCCATCAGCGGGAACCGGGCCAGCCGAGCCACGGATCGCTTCACGCGCGCGATCGTCGTCGGCGGCAGGCTGTGCGTCTTGATGAGTCGCTCCAGCGCGTCCCGCGCGGTGGGAGCCACGAACACCCGGGCCACGCCGGCGCCCTACAGGTCGTCCAGCGCGATGCCCTTGCCGTCCCGGATCTCTCGAACGCCGCGCTCCGCCCGTTCGAACGCGCCTGGGATGCCGTCGAGGATCTCGACGATGCTCCGCGCGTCGACGTCGGCCTCGTCGATCGCCTGGGAGAGGAGTGACCGCGCGAGCGTGCCCGCCTGCGTGTGGGCGCGCTCGGCGAGTACCTCGAGCTTTTCCGCGTACTCGGGATCGAGCGTGACGTTGATCCGCGTCTGGTCCCGGGCCATGACCTGAAGGTAGCACGACATGGCACATATCGTGCACCAGCCGGCGTCACGCCTCCCCGGAGCCTCTGTGCCGATTCACGTACTCACTCGTTCGAGGGAACACGAACGAGGCATGGTGGTCGATGAATCCGGTGCGGCCGCTGCCTCTCGCGGCCGGCCCCGCACCCCGACCCGATGTCCTCCCTGCGTCTCACCGCGGTGGCGTCAGCCATCCTCGCGGCCGCCTGTGCGCTGGCGGTCCCGCACGCACGCGCCGCCACCTGCGGCGAGGGCACGTACGCCTACGCGGGCCTCGGCGGGAAGGGCGCGGCGAGCGGCGTCAGCGCCACGATCGTCCCGACCGCGACGCCCACCGTCCGCGACGGCCACGTCGACGGCTGGGTCGGCGTCGGCGGCCCGGGCCTCGGCCCGAACGGCGCCGACGAGTGGATCCAGGTCGGCCTGACCGCCGTCCCGGGCGCGCAGAACGTCGTCTACTACGAGATCGTCCGCCCCGGCAAGGGCGACCTGACGAAGGAGCTGCGCCGGGACATCTCCGTCGGCTCGCGGCACACCTTCGCCGTCCGCGAGGTGGCCGGGAAGCCGAACTGGTGGCGCGTCTGGCTCGACGGCTCGCCCGCCTCGGCGCCGGTCCTCCTGCCGGGCAGCCACGGGCGCTGGGCGCCGCAGGCCGTCGGCGAGAGCTGGGCCGGGACGACGAGCGGCGCCTGCAACGCGTACGCCTACTCCTTCTCGAACGTTCGCTTCGCGAGCGTGGGCAGCCGGGCCTGGAGCCCGTTCGTCCGCGTCCAGCCGTTCCAGGACCCGAACTACCGCCTCGTCCGGAGCTCCGCCTCGAGCTTCGTCGCGCGCAGCGCACCCGCCCGGGCCGCCGCGAACCGGCCCTAGACGCGGAAGGGGCGGCCTCTCGACCGCCCCGTTCCGACAGCAATCGTCCCGCGGGCTACTTCTTGCAGAACCCGGCCTTGGCCTTGCCCGCCTTGACGAGCGCGAGCGCGTTCGAGGCGGTGAGCCGGACGTTCTGGCCCTTGATGCAGACGACCTTCGTCGTCTCCGGCGGGGTACGCCGGCCGCCCTTGCACGGGCCGAGCGTCGCGCCGAGCGCCTCGAGAATCCGCGCGGCCTTCGAGTCGACGTAGATCGTGTGGCGCAGGAAGCACATCGCGACGAGGTACTGCGCCTGCGCGGAGCTGAGCGGATGCGACACGAGCTTCGGCGCCGCCTGCTTCTGCGGCGCGACCGCGTGCGTCGCGGCCTTGACGGCGTGGGTCACGCCCGTCGCCGCGTAGCCGAGCCCGCCGAACGAGGCGAGCGCGACGAGCATGCCGACGGTGAGGGCGGCCGCGAGGCCGAGGCGGAACGGGCGGTACGTCTTCCGGCGGCTCTCGCCGATCCGGCCCTCGATGCTGCGGACGAGCTCGTCGCGCGGCTCGGGCCGCTGCGACCGAAGCTCCCGCTCGAGCCGGTCTCCGTTCTTCCAGATCTTCATTCGATGCCCCTCCCCGTCCTCGGACGATTGCTGTACCCCTAGTACCGGGGCAGGGGGCCGAAACCTTACGGCCGGGCGACGGCGCTGTAGATCTGGGCGATCTCGGGGCTCCGGGGGTTGAGCCGGGAGGCGTGGACGAGGGCCGCGAGCTGGGCCTTGCCGCGGGTGGCGGCGACGAGGTCGAGCCAGGTCGACCAGTCGTCCGGATCCTTCGCGATCGCCTTCCGGAGGCTGACCTCGGCCGCGGCCCGGTCGTGGGCGCCGATCTGCGCCTCGCCGAGCGCCTGCCAGCCGGCCGCCGACCACGGCTGCCAGCGGATCGCCGTGTGGGCGTGCCTCTCGGCCGAGCTCCAGTTGCCGGCGCTCGCCGCGGCCGTGCTCTGGGAGAGGGCCGTGTTCCCGACGAGGCCGAAGAGCGCCGCCGCCCCGAGCACCGCGGCCGCGACGCCGATCCCGATCCGCGCGCCTGTCGCAAGGGCCCGCGGCTCGCGCTCCTCGCGCGCGGCGAGCAGGCACGCGAGCCCGCAGAGCAGCGCGGCGACCGTCACGCCGGCGAGCTGCCAGTCCCAGTCGGCGATCGCGTGGACGAGGTAGACCGCGAACGCCGCGGCTCCCGCCGGCACGAGCGGGTGGCGCCGGAACCGCGCGGCCCCGACGAACGGGACGGCGAGCGCCGCGAGGAGCAGCGCGAGCCCGACCACGCCGAGCGTCGCCAGCGTCTCGAGGTAGAGGTTGTGCGCGTTCTGCACCTGCTGCGTGTCGGTGCGGTGGCGGAGGTAGTAGCGCTCGTAGCTCCCGGCGCCCGAGCCGACGATCGGATACGCCTGCGCCTCCTTCCACGCGACGTGCCAGAGCGCGGTGCGGCCGTTGCTCGAGAAGCTGAAGAGCCGCGAGTTGAGATCCGTCGAGCTCGCCGGCGGCGACGTGAACGAGTCGTACGCCTTCCGCGCCATCGTCGCCGGATTGCCGTAGCGCGCAATCCCGGCGCCGACTGCGACGAGGATCGCGACGACGAGCACGCCCGCGAACGCGAGCCGCGCCGTCCGCCCGAACGTCACGCGCCGCTCGACGAGCTGCGCGCCGAGCGCCGCGCCCGCCGCCGCGAGCGCAAGGAGAAGGAGAACGAGCGCGAGCCGGTGCCCGTCGTGCGCCGCGCTCGGAAGGATCGAGTTCTGCCGCGTCAGCGCCTTCTCCTGCGACGCGAGCGCGACGCCGATCGCCGGCCACGGCAGCACGCAGAGCGCGACCGCCGCGAGCTGCAGCCGCCGCGGGTCGAGCGCGAACAGGACGACGAGCCCCGCGAACGCCGCGAGCCACGCGCCGCGGCTGAACGTGAAGTAGAGCGTCGGCACGAGCACGAGCAGGCTCGCCGCCGAGAGCGCCCGCGTCACGCCGCGGTTCCCTCGCGCCGCGAACCCGAGCGCGACAACGGCGCCGATCACCGCGAAGACGCCGAGCCCGTTCCAGTAGCCGACCGGCGTGTTGAGCCGGTAGACGGCGACGGTGTCGTACGTCCCGATCCGTCCCGGGAAGAGCCGCGTCGCGAGCGCGTACGCGCAGTCGATCGTCGTCGCGAGGACGACGGCCCCGAGCAGCGGCCGGACGGGCTTTGCCGGCGCGAGCACGAGCACCGCCGCGATCGCCCCGACGAGAACGAGGCCGCGCTGCCCTTCGAGGACCGACGACGAGAGGTCGATCGACCACGCCGCCGAGAGCCACGTCCACGCGACGAGCGCCGTGACGAGACCGAGGAACACGAGCTCGAGCCGCCCGACGCGCACCGACGTGCGGAGGATCAGCCCGGCCGCCGC
>DATJOZ010000013.1:0-25197 GCA_035506655.1 Gaiellaceae bacterium | reverse complement strand
CCCGGTCGTGCAGACGCAGGATCTGACCGTGTTCAACGTCACCGAAGAAGCGGTCGTGGCTCGCCAGGCGCAGGCCTCACCGCAGACGATGCCCATCGCGGGCGAGCCCAGGATCAAGGTGACGCCGCAGATGCCGGCCATTCCCGACTGGTGGGCCGAGGCGCTGATCCCGATCGACGACGTCCTGGCGCTGACCTGACCCAGCCCGACGGACGCGCGGCGTGATCGGATCATGATGTCCCCGCCGGCGATGGCAGAGTCCACGTCCGCCCGTGCGATCAGAACGCCGCGCGCCGCTGCGCTCGCCGGCATCGCCTTCTCGGCTCTCTACGCGGTAGGGCTCGTTCTCATCCGGACGGCCATCCCTGCCGATCCCGACGACGCCGGGCAGTGGCTCACCGACAGCGGGCGACGAGGCACGGTGCTCTTCGCACTCGGTCTCGTGCCGTTCGCCGGGATCGCGTTCCTCTGGTTCGTCGGCGTCATCCGCGACCGCCTCGGCGAGGCCGAGGACAAGTTCTTCGGCACGGTCTTTCTCGGCAGCGGCCTGCTCTTCGTCGCCATGCTCTTCGCCGCCGCGGCGCTCGCGGCGGGGATGGTCTCGGCAGCGGGGGACTCTGCCGACAAGCTCGTCTCCTCCGGCACCTGGGAGTTCGGTCGCCAGGCCGCGTACGAGTTGATGGTCGTCTACGCGATGAGGATGGCCGCGGTATGCACCCTCGTGATCTCCACCATACTGAGGCGCACGAGCCTTGCGCCTCGCTGGCTCGTCGCGGCGGGGTACGCAATCGCGATCGTGCTCCTGCTGACGGTCGGCTACGTCCCCTGGGTCGAGTTCCTCTTCCCGGCGTGGGTGCTCGTACTGAGTCTCCACGTGCTCATCTCGAGCATGAGGAGAAGCGCCGAGGCGGTGCATCCGGCATGACCCGGCGAGGCGGCAGCCGATAGCGTCGTCTCCGTGAAGGTCTCATCGGGCGCGGCGCGGCGGTTCTTCGTCGCACGGCAGCTGCTCGCGCCGGCGCGAGGGCTCGACGGCGGGGTCGACGCTGCACTCGAGGTCGTCCGGCGGCTCGGCTCGATCCAGTTCGACCCGACGGCGATCGCGGGCCGCAGCCACGACCTCGTGCTGCTCGCCCGCGTCGCAGGGTACGAGCCCGCCTGGTGCGACGCGCTCTACGAAGGGCGCGCGATCTTCGAGACGTACAACAAGGGGCTCTCGTTCGTCCCGATGGACGAGTACCCGTGGTTTCGCGCGACGTTGAGCCTCCGGCAGCCGGCGATCGTCGAGGAGAACCGCGAGGTCGCCGACCGGGTGCTCGCGCGGATCCGCGCGGAGGGGCCGCTCTCGACGTCCGACTTCGACCGCGAGCAGGGGGCGACGACCGACTGGTTCGGCGCCCCGACGAACACCGTGCGCGCGGTGCTCGAGGCGCTCACCGTCACGGGCGTCCTCGGGCTCGCCCGCCGCGACGGCAACCGCCGCTACTACGACCTCGTCGAGCGGCTGGTGCCGAAGAAGGTTCTCGCCGTGGAGATTCCGATCGAGGACCAGATGCGCCACAGGCTCCTCTCGCGCTACCGCGCGCACGGCCTCCTCGGCATCGACGGGGGAGGCAGCGGCATCTTCTCCGGGCTCGGCCCGGCGAAGCCCGACCCGCGCTGGCCGGGCTACCCGGGCCGCACGGCGCTGCGCGAGCAGCTCGTCGCGGACGGCGAGCTCGTCGTCGTCGACGTCGAGGGCGTCCGCGGCAAGCGCTTCGTCCTCCGCGACGAGGTCGCGCTTCTCGAGTCGCCTCCGGTGCCGCCGCCCTCGGTCGCGTTCCTCCCACCGTTCGACCCGGTCGTCTGGGACCGCCCGCTGCTCGGCTCGCTGTTCGGATTCGACTACGTCTGGGAGCTCTTCCACCCGCCGGAGAAGCGGCGCTTCGGCTGGTACTCGCTGCCGATCCTCTTCGGCGACCGCTTCGTCGGCAGGATCGAGCCGAAGATCGACCGCGCCGCCGGGATCGTGCAGGTGCTCGCGCTCTGGTGGGAGGAAGGCTTCGGGCCGCGCCGGGCCGAGGGCTTCGTCGACGCGATGCGCGACGCGTTGCGCGCCTACGTCGCGTTCGCGGGAGCGAGCCGCCTCGAATGGCCGCCCGGCCTCGCGGCGGAGAAGCGGCTCTTCCCGGTTCGCGCGTAGCGCGTCGTACCCTGAAGACATACGCGTGCGCACGCCGCCCGACAGCTCCCTCGTCGACCAGTGGGGCCGGCACCGCCGGAGGCGGCGGGTCGTGCCCGGCTGGGTGCTCGGAATCGTCGGCGTCGCGCTGCTCGCGGCGCTCGCTCTGGCGATCTGGATTCGCACGCGGCCGCCGGCGCCGTGGCTGCCTCCGAGCGGCGCGCCGAGCTTCTCGAAGTGCGACTACCAGGGCGAGCTGGCGGCGTGGTGCGCGCAGGTCGCGGTGCCCGAGGACCCCTCGAAACCGGCGGGACGCACGATCTCGCTGCGGCTGACCGTCGTCCCCGCAACCGCGAAGCCCGCGCGCGGCGCGCTGTTCTACCTCGAGGGCGGCCCCGGCGGCGCGGCGTCCGCGTCGGCGATCCGCGTGAACCAGCTGTTCGCGAAGGTCGGGCGAACGCGCGACCTCGTCATGGTCGACCAGCGCGGGGCCGGCGGGTCGAGCGCGCTCTCGTGCCCCGACCGGCATGTTCGCGCCGCGGACGCCGCCGCGGTGACGGCGTACCTCCGCAGCTGCTTCGCGGGTCTGCGCCGCGACCCGCGGCTCTACACGACGAGCGTCGCCGCCGACGACCTCGACGCCGCGCGGCGGACGCTCGGCTACGGGCGGATCGACGTCTACGGAGGCTCGTACGGCGCGACGCTCGCGCAGGTCTTCCTCCGGCGGCATCCCGCGTCGGTGCGGACCGTCGTGCTCGACGGCGGCTCGCTGCCGGACGTGCGGATCTACGAGCGGACCGCAGCGAACGCGCAGCGCGCGCTCGACGGACAGCTCGCACGCTGTGCCGCCGCGCCGGCGTGCCGCCGCGCGTTCCCGCACGTGCGGCGCGAGCTCGACGCGCTGCTCGCGCGCGCGCCGCGCCGCGTCACGATCCCGCAGGGCTCGTTTCTCCTCGGGCCCGACGAGGTCGCGTGGACGATCGCCGCGCTCTCGTCGACCGCCGACGGCGCGGCGCTGATCCCGTTCACCGTCGACACGGCGGCGCACGGGGACTACCGGCCGCTGGCGCGCGCGTTCTCGGACGACGTCGGCGCCGAGCTCGACGCGCGCGCGCGGCTCGTCATGGTGTGGGAGATCCTCTGCTCCGAGCCGTGGGCCGCGCTCGACCCGGCGGCGACGGCGCGCGACGCGCGCGGCAGCTACCTCGCGCACGCGGCGCTCGCGCGGGCGCGGCTGTTCCGGCGTGCGTGCGCCGTCGTGCCGAGGGGGCGCGTTCCCGCGGGGTCCGGCTCGGTCGTCGGCTCGCGCGCACCCGTCCTGCTTCTCGCCGGCGGCGAGGACCCGCTCGACCCGGCCGCGAACCTCCGCGGCTGGCGGCGCGCATACCCGGACGGCACGCTCGTCGTCGTCCCCGCCGAGGGGCACGGCACGATCGAGAGCCCGTGCGTGCAGTCGATCGTCGCGCGCTTCGTCGCACGCGCCAGCGCGACGGGCCTCGACGCCGCGTGCGCCGCGCACGTCTCGCCGCCGCCGTTCCTGACCGGTTAGCCTCGCGCGGTGAGGCTCTGCACCTTCGCGACGGCGGACGGCGCGTTCCCGGGGCGGATCGAGGGCGACCGCGTGATCCGGCTCGGCGCGCCGAGCCTCGCCGCATTCCTCGGCGGCGGCGGCGAGGACCTCGACGAGCTCGCGCTCGACGACGTCCGTCTCCTCGCGCCGATCCCCGAGCCGCCGTCGGTCCGCGACTTCTACGCCTTCGAGCAGCACGTCGCGAACGCGCGCGCGCGGCGCGGCGGCGAGGTGCCGCCCGAGTGGTACGAGATCCCCGTCTTCTACTTCTCGAACCCGGCTGCGATCGTCGGCCCGGACGCCGACGTCGCGTATCCGGTCGGAACGGAGGAACTCGACTACGAGCTCGAGGTCGCCGCGGTGATCGGCGCCGGCGGCGCGATCGCCGGCTTCACCGTGATGAACGACTGGTCGGCGCGCGACCTCCAGCGGCAGGAGACCCGCGTCGGGCTCGGCCCCGCGAAGGGAAAGGACTTCGCGACGAGCCTCGGCCCCGTCCTCGTCACCGTCGACGAGTTCGACGGCGGCGCCGCGACGATGACCGCCCGCGTCAACGGCGAGGAGCGCTCGCGCGGCGAGCTCGCCGACCTGCACTTCTCCTGGGACGAGATCGTCGCGCGCGCCGCGCAGAACACGACCCTCCGCCCCGGCGACGTGATCGGCTCGGGCACCGTCGGCACCGGCTGCATCCTCGAGCACGGCGACGGCCGCTGGCTCCGGCCGGGCGACGTCGTCGAGCTCGAGGTCGAGGGGCTCGGCGTTCTCCGCAACCGGATCGGCTAGAGCAGCTCGGCGATGAGCGCTGCTGCGCGCGCCGCGCCGCCGGGAGCGACCGCGCGGTAGTCCGGCTCGCTCGCGTACGCGTCCGAGATCGCGTCGGCGAGCGTCTCGGGGTCCGCGTCTCCGTAGTCGAGCCAGCTCGTCGCGCCGTGGCGGTCGAGGCGGTGGCGGACGTGGTGCCGCTGCTCGAAGTGGCTCGCGAGCGGGATCGCGACGAACGGGCGGCGCCCGATCACGAGCTCCATCGTCGTCGTGAGCCCGCCCTGGACGACCGCGACGTCGCACGCGGCGAGGTCGCGGTACAGCTCGTGGACGTAGCCGCGCGTCTCGAGGCCGTCGACCTGCGGCAGGCTCGCCGGGTCGATCCGCGGTCCGGCGACGGCGACCGTGCGCAGCCCCGGGATCCGCTCGCGCGCAGCCGGCAGTGCCTCGATCACGCGGCGCAGCATCGGCGCGCCGACGCCCGAGCCGCCGACCGCGACGACCAGCACCGGCTCGTCGCCGAAGCCGAGCTCCGCGCGGAGCAGGGCGCGGTCCGCGACGGCCCGCGGGTCGAAGCCCGGGATGTACCCCGCGAAGTCGTAGTGGCGCTCCGTCCAGGCGCGGATCTCCGGCAGGCCGGGCCCGAACGTCCCCGCGACGACGTCGTCGGGCTCGCCGACGAAGATCGCGCGGTCGCGCACGCACGGAAACCGCTCGACGTGCTCGATCATCTCGGCGTTGTAATCCGCCGTGAGGAATGCCTCGCGCTCGCCGCCCGCCTCCATCGGCAGGAACCCGACGAAGTCGGTGAGCCAGACGAACGGCGCCGTCTTCAGCTCCGGGTTCTCGTGGAGGAAGTGGTCGACCTCCCACGCCTCGTCGCCGATCCAGAGGTCGTACCGGTGCTCGCACACGACGTCGTGGAAGACCATGAAGTTCGCGCAGAGGATCTCGTCCATGCGGCGGATCGCCTGGAACGCGTGAAGGTCGTGGTCGCCCGCCTCGACGTCGATGTGGACGACCTCGCTCGCGAGCTCGGCGCTCGCGGGGTGGATCGTCTCGCCGCGCGCGCGGAGGACGGTCGTCACCGGCTCCTGCGCGAGCCAGTGCACCTCGAGCCCCGGCACCCGGCGCCGGAGCTCGTCCGCGATCGCGACGTCGCGCCACGCGTGGCCGAGCCCGATCGGCGACGAGACGTAGAGCGCGCGCTTCGGCCGGACGAGCGCGCGCCGCCACGCGCGCGACGCGGGCGGGCGCGGCGCGGTGCGCGCCGCGAGCTCGCGGATCATGCGATTGATGAGCACGGGGTCGCGCCCGTGCGGCCCGTGGCCCGCGTCCTCGAGCCGGACGAGCTCGGCGGCCGGCATCAGCTCCGCGACGCGCTCGCTCCGCTCGAACGGGATGATCATGTCGTCGGTCCCGTGCACGAGGACGGCGGGGCACTCGATGCTCCGCAGCAGCTCCTCCACCGCGCTGACGTCGGCGAGCCCGGAGTCGGCGCCGACCGCGGTGAGCACGAGCGTCTCCGCCCCGGTGTCGAGCCCCCACGTGACGCAGTCCTCGATCTGCTTCGTCGAGTGCGGCTCCGGGAAGACCTGGCCGAAGAAGAACTCGAGAAAGCCGCGCTGGTCGCGCAGCCAGTAGTTCCGGTTGAACTTGGCCCAGCCCTCGTAGTGGTCGAGCTCGTCGTCGAAGCCGAAGACGGCGCGCGCCTCGGGCCCGGGCGTCAAGAGCGGCACGGACGAGCCGATCGCGAAGACGCTGTCGGTGCGCTCCGGATGCGCCGCGGCGAACAGCAGCGCGCGGAGCCCGCCCATCGACATGCCGACGACGCACGCCCGCTCGACGCCGGCGGCGTCGAGCACGGCGACCGCGTCTGCGACGAACTCGCGGTGGTGGTACGCCGACGCGTCGCCCGGCCGGTCGGAGAGACCGTTGCCGCGCCCGTCGAACGTCACGACGCGGAAGTGGCGCGCGAGATAGGCGGTCTGGAACTTCCAGTTCCGCGAGTGGATGATCGACCACGTGGGCATGAGCAGGATCGCCTGCCCGCCGCTCCCGAACGACTCCCAGTAGATCCGGATCCCGTCGCGCTCGACGGTCCCGGTCTCGTCCGGAAGGCGGGCGGGCGTGCCGGTGTCGCTCCGGCCCACGCGGTCGGTCATCAGGGCCATCGCCTACGCACGCACCTCGAACACGAGGTTGAACGGCGTCTCGGTCGCGCGGCGGAAGTGCGTGAGGCCCGCCGCGGACACGACGTCGCCGATCCGCGCCTCGCCGGCCTGCGCGCCGAGCGCGAGGCCGACGTCCTGCGAGAGCGACGCGGGCGTGCAGAGGAACGTCGAGAAGCCGTAGTACGTGCGGCCGACCGGGTTGAGGTTGTCCTCGACCCGGTCGCCGGCGTTCGGCTCGACGATCATCCACGTGCCGCCGGGCGCGAGCAGCTTCTTCACCTGCCGGGCTGCTCCGACCGGGTCTCCCATGTCGTGGAGGCAGTCGAACATCGTCACGAGGTCGTAGTCGGAGCCGGGATGCGACGCCGCGGGGACGGCCTCGAAGGTTACGCGATCCTCGACGCCGGCCTCCTTCGCGCGCTCGCGCGCCGTGGCGATCGAGCCCTCGTGGTAGTCCGAGCCGACGAACGTCGAGTTCGGGAAGTGCTGCGCCATGAGGATCGTCGACGCGCCATGCCCGCAGCCGATGTCGGCGACCTTCGCGCCCGCCTCGAGCTTCTCGACGACGCCGTCGAGCGCGGGCAGCCACGCCGCGACGAGATTCGCGTTGTAGCCGGGGCGGAAGAACCGCTCGCAGCCCTCGAACACGTCGTGGTTGTGCTCGTGCCAGCCGACGCCGCCGCCCGTGCGGGCGGTCTCGACGATGCGCGGCGAGTCGATGACCGTGCCGACGGCGATCTGGAAGAAGCCCGGAAGGTACGCCGGGCTCTCCGGCTCCGTGAGTGCGATCGTCTGCTCCGGCGGGAGCGTGTACGTCCCGTCGGAGGGGTCGTACTCGACGTAGCCGCCGGCGGCCTGCGCGTTCAGCCACTCGCGGACGTAGCGCTCGGCGACGCCGGTGCGCCGTGCCAGCTCGACCGGCGTCAGGCCGCCGGCGCCGGCGAGCGCCCGGTAGAGGCCGAGCTTGTCGCCCATCACGACGAGCGCGGAGTTCAGGGTCGCGCCGACCTCGTCGACCGCGCGGAACACGAACGCCTCGAGCTTCTTCAGGTCGACGGCGGCCGGCTCTTCGAGTGTTGCCATGGAGGTGCCTCCCTCGGTGGATTGGGCGCCACGCTAGGCCCGAGGGCCCGGCATCGCTTCAGGGGGGCCACCTAGTTCTAGACTCGAACGATGCTCGTTGGGCGCACGGCGGAGCGGCTCGCGCTCGACCGGCTCCTGGCCGACGCACGCGTCGGGCGGAGCGGCGTGCTCGCCCTCGTCGGCGAGCCGGGGATCGGGAAGACCGCGCTCCTCGACTACGCCGCGGCGAACGCGACGGGGATGCGCGTGCTCCGGGCCCGCGGGATCGAGTCGGAGGCGGAGGTGCCGTTCGCCGGGCTCTCGGAGCTCCTGCGGCCGGCGCTCGACGCGCTCGACCGGATTCCCGCGCCGCAGGCGGCGGCACTCACGGGCGCGCTCGCGCTCGGCCCGCCGCGCGCGGCGCAGGACCGCTTCGCGATCGGCGCGGCGACGCTCTCGCTGCTCTCGGCGTGGGCCGACGAAGAGCCGCTGCTGCTGCTCGTCGACGACGCGCACAATCTCGACGGCTCGAGCGCCGGCGCGCTGCTCTTCGCGGCGCGGCGGCTCGTCGCCGACCCGATCGCGCTCGCGCTGACGGCGCGCGAAGGCGAGCGGTCGCTGCTCGACGGCGCGGATCTCCGCGTCGTGCGCGTCGCGGGCCTCGACCGCGCCGACGCCGAGGCGCTGCTCGAGCCGGCGAACGTGACGGGAGACGCCGTCGAGCGGCTGTACGCCGCGACCGGCGGGAATCCACTCGCGCTGCTCGAGCTCGCGCCGGAGGCAGGGCGCCTGGCGACGTGGCACGTCGAAGGCCCGGTCCCGATCTCGACGAGCGTCTCGGCGGCGTTCGCGCGGCGCGCGGAGGAGCTGCCGGAGCCGACACGGCGCATGCTCGTGCTCGCGGCCGCCGACGACTCGGGCAGCGTCGCGGTGCTCGCGCGCGCCGCGAAGGCGATCGGCGCCGATGTCGCGGATCTCGCGCCGGCCGAGGCGGCGGGCCTCGTCGCGCTCGACGGCGACGTCATCGAGTTCCGGCATCCGCTCGTCCGCTCGGCGCTGTACGCGGACGCGGCCGCGCAGGAGCGCCGCGACGCACATGCCGCGCTCGCGGGTGCGCTGCCGGACCGCGACGCGGACCGGCGTGCCTGGCACCTGGCCGCCGCGAGCGTCGGTCCGGACGCCCGCGCGTCGGCGGCGCTCGAGCAGGCGGGCGAGCGGGCGAGCGGGCGAAGCGCGTACGCCGTCGCCGCCGACGCGTACGCGCGCGGCGCGATGCTCGCGCCGGACGACGAGCGTCGCGGCCGCCTCCTCTTCGCGTCGGCGGACGCGGCGTGGTTCGGCGGCGACATCGACCGGACGGCCGCGCTTCTCGACGACGCCGAGCGGTCCGCCTCGGATCGCATGGTGATCGCCCGCATCGGCCAGGTTCGCGGCCACATCGCAACGTTCCGCGGCCCGGTCGGCGACGCGGCGCCGCTCCTGATCCGTGCTGCGGAGGGGATCGCCGACCTCGATCCGGAGCTCGCGACGAACATGCTCGCCGACGCCGTGTTCGGCGCGTTCATCGCGGGCGACAGACCCATGATGAACGCGGCCGCGGCGCGCGCCGGCGAGCTCGCGGCGGGGCTCGACTCGGAGCGGGCCGCCTTCTTCGCGTCGATGTCCGACGGCGTCGCGCGCGCCGCCGACGGCGAGGGCGCCGCGGGCATGGAGGCCGTCCGGCGCGCGGTCGCGATCCTCGAGGCGTCGCAGGAGCTGCGCGACGACCCGCGCCTCCGCGTGTGGTCGGTGATCGGCCCGCTCTGGCTGCGCGAGACCGAGGGTCGCGAGCTGATCGACGTCGCGTTCGAGCGTGCGCGCGCCGAGGTCGCGCTCGGCTTCCTGTCGACGCTGCTCCCGCTCGTCGCGCGCGACCAGGCCGCGACGGAGCAGTGGGGCGCCGCCGCCGCGACCTACGACGAGGCGATCCGGCTGACGCGCGAGGCGGGACGCCGCACCGATCTCGCCGCGGCGCTCGCCGGGCTGGCGCGCCTCGAGGCGCTCCGCGGCCGCGAGGCGACGTGCCGCGTGCATGCGGCGGAGGCGGACGAGCTCTGCCGCGAGCTCGGCGTCCGCTTCTACGGCTTCTGGCCCGCGCACGCGCTCGGCGACCTCGAGCTCGGGCTCGGCCGTCCGGCCGAAGCGGTCGGCCACTACGAGACGAAGGCGGCGCTGCTGCGCGAGTGGGGGCTCGAGGACGTCGACCACTCCCCCGTGCCCGAGCTCGTCGACGCCTTCCTCCGGCTCGGACGCAGGGACGAGGCGCGGACGGCCGCGGCGGAGCACGCCCTGCACGCCGAGGCGAAGGGACAGCCCTGGGCGCTCGCGCGGGCCGCGCGCTGTGCCGGAATGCTCGCCGAGCCGGACGGGATGGAGGCGCTGTTCGAGGAGGCACTCGAGCTGCACGAGCGGACGCCCGACGCATTCGAGACCGCGCGCACGCGTCTCGCGTACGGCGCGCGGCTGCGACGCGAGCGCAGGCGCGTCCGCGCACGCGACGAGCTACGCGCGGCCGTCGAGATCTTCGACCGCCTCGGCGCCGATCCGTGGGCCGACCTCGCGCGCGCCGAGCTCGAGGCGACCGGCGAGACGGCCCGGAAGCGCGACGCGAGCACGCTCGACGACCTGACGCCGCAGGAGCTCCAGATCGCGCGCCTCCTCGCCGACGGCAAGACGACGCGGGAGGCGGCCGCCGCGATCTTCCTCAGCCCGAAGACCGTCGAGTACCACCTCCGCAGCGTCTACCGGAAGCTCGGCATCAACTCCCGCGCCGAGCTCGGCGAGGCGATGCGGCGCTAGCTACGTCTCGTACTGGCCGACGATCGTCGGCCAGACGTCCGCAAGTGAGCCGTGGAGCGTGCAGCGCGCGACCGGCTGGTCGTGCTCGTCGTTGTCGACCGGCATCGAGATGCGCGCGACGACGCGGTAGCCGCTGCAGAACGCCGACGCGGCGCCGCGGCCGTAGCCGACGAGCAGCGCCTCGCGACCCGTCACGTCGGGACGCCAGTAGCGGAACGTCACGTGGCCGGACGCGACCGGCGGCAGGCCGTGCCCGAAGACGACGAGCGCCCCCGCCTCGCCGTAGTTCGACGCGATGACGACGTCGGTTCCGCCGGCGTGCTGCTCGACGGTGCGCACGAGTCCCGGCCAGCCGACCTCGTCGCCGTAGTCGCCGCGCGCGTCGACGATCCCGTGCTCCTCCGCGAACGCCTGCGGGACGACGGGAAGCGTGATCGGCAGCAGCGCGAGGCCGAAGAGCACGTACGCCGTGCCGACCCACCACAGCCGCCGGCGTGTCGCCCAGCGCTCGAACGGGATCGCGCCCGACGCGAGGGCGAACATGATCGTCGGCAGCCCGTAGTACGACTTGCCGCCGAGCACGAAGTACGCGACGACCGTGCCCACGACGGTCCAGCCGAGCGGCCGCACGACGCGGTCGCGCACGAGTGACACGACGCCCGCGACCGCGACGGGGAACGCGACGACGTGCGTCAGCGCGATCACGTTAAGGATGTACTGCGGCCGCGTCTCGTCGCTTCCGCTCGGCGGCGGGTGGAGGAACCAGTGCACGCTGATCCAGTCGTGCTTGGCCTCCCAGATCAGGTTCGGCACGAGCAGGAGCGCGGCGATCCCGATTGCGATCGGGAACCCCCACGTGCGCAGCACGTCGCGCCGCCACACCGCGAACGTCGCGATCAGCAGGACGAGCACGACGGCGATCGAGTACTTCGTCTCGAGCCCGATCCCCGCCGCGACGCCGAGCAGCGGCCACGAGCCGCGGCCCTGCGCGAGCCGCAGCGCGAGCCAGAGGACGATCATCGTCGTCAGCTGGTCGAACGAGACCGGCTGGAAGAGCTGGTTCGTCGCGAGGATCCCCGGCGAGAACGCGACGCCGATCGCGGCGAAGGTCTGCGCGCGGCGGTTCGCGCCGAGGTCGCGGGCGACGAGCGCGGCCACGACGACCGTGCACGCGCCGGCGAGGATCGGCCAGATCCGGAACCCGGCGAGCGCCCAGCCGAAGAGGGCGTGGGCGAGCGCGGAGAAGAGCGCCGTGACGGGCGGGAACTCGACGTAGCCGCCCTGGAGGTGCTGCCCGGCGACGGCGTAGTAGAGCGTGTCGCGGTGCCAGCCGTACCGGTCCACGACCACGAGGGTCAGGGCGGTCTTCAGCGCCACGACGGTGCCCACCGGTCGAAGCGCGAGACCGCGCACGTCCGAGTTCTAGCGCGTTAGACGGGCGTTAGAGCGTCGTTGGGGGCCGGTTTGAGCCTCCTCCGACGGTGGCGGCATGAACACCGCCACCCATATCTCCAGCCGCTTCATCGCGCTCTCGCTCGTGCTCCTCCTCGCCGCGGCGGGCGCCGCCCGGCACACCGCTCCCGCCCCGCCCGCCGCCGAGGACGACGACGACGGGAACGCCTCCTCCGGGCTCGCGACCACACCACCGAACGACGCCGTCCAGGCCGCGTTCACCGCCCGGAGCTACGCGCCGGGCGCCACGGCGATCCTCCGGCTCCGCGGGCACGCCCCGGGGCTGACCGTCCGGATCTACCGCGCCGGCGCGGGCCACGACGGGCGCCTCCAGGGCGCCGCCGTCGGGCCGCGGCTCGCCGCCGGTCCCGCGGAGACGCTCCGCGTCGCGCTCGCCGCGTGGCCGAGCGGCCTCTACTACGCGCGCGTCACGACCCCGAAGCGCGGCAGCTGGGATGCACCGTTCGTTCTCCGGCCGGCGCATCTCGGCGTCAACCGCGTGCTCGTCGTCCTGCCGACGAACACGTGGCAGGCCTACAACTACGAGGACGACGACTCGTGGTACGAGCATCCAGACGTCCACACGATCGACCTGACCCGCCCCTTCATCGACGGCGGCGTGCCGCCGCACTACACGGGCTACGACCGCGGCTTCGTCCGCTGGCTCGCACTGAACCGTCACGCGGTCGACGTCCTCTCGGACGACGACCTCGACCGGATCGCGAAGGGCGACTCACTCGCCCGGGCGTACGATCTCGTCATCTTCTCCGGCCACGAGGAGTACGTGACGCAGCACGAGTTCGACGTGACGCAGCGCTATCGCGACCTCGGCGGCAACCTCGCGTTCCTCTCCTCGAACAACTTCTTCTACAAGGTCGTGAAGCACGGCGACACGATGGACGGCCGCTGGCGCTGGCGCGACATCGGACGCCCCGAGTCGACGCTCGTCGGCGAGGAGTACGAGGACTGGAACCACGGCAAGTACCCGAACGAGCCGTACCGCGTGACCGCCGTCGCAGGTGCGCCGTGGCTCTTCCGCGGAACCGATCTCCACAACGGCTCGACGTTCGGCAGGTACGGCATCGAGGTCGACGCAACGACCGAGAGCTCGCCGAGCAACACGAAGGTCGTCGCGCGGATCCCGAACATCTTCGGTCCCGGCGTCAGCGCCGAGATGACGTACTACACGACGCCGCGCGGCGCGAAGGTCTTCGCCGCCGGCGTGATGAACTTCGGCGGCTCGGCGCTGTGGCCGACCGTCACCACGATGGTGCAGAACATCTGGACGGAGCTGAGCCGGCCGTGAAGCCGCGGCTTCTCCTCGTTGCCGCGGCGGTCGTCGTCGTCGTCGCGGGCGGGCTCGCGGTCGCGCACCGCCTGCTCCGCCCGCACGCGCCGACCGTCGTCGGCTCGACGACGACGGAGTTCACGCCGACCGTCGCGGCGCCGCAGGCGCCGCAGCTCCCCGGCGTCGACTGGCCGACGTACGGCTACGACGAGCGCCGCGCGCGCGCCGTCGGCGGGCTCGGTGTCCGGCCGCCGTTCAGGCCGCTCTGGACGTTCCACGCGCGCTCGCTGATCGAGTTCCCGCCGGTCGTCGGCTACGGGCGCGTCTACGTCGCGACGTTCCACGGCGTGCTGTTCTCGCTCGACGCCGCGACCGGGGACACGAGCTGGCGGAGGGCGTCGCGCCGCTGCGGCTGGGCCTCGCCCGCGCTCGCGGACCGCGTCGTCTTCGTCACGTTCATCGGGAACGGCGAGTGCGGCTCGACGGCGCGAGACGGCGTCGTCGCGGCGTTCGACGCGCTCACCGGGACGCGGCGCTGGCGACGCAGCATCGCACCGACCGAGTCGTCGCCGCTCGTCGCCGCCGGCGTCGTGTACGTCGGCGACTGGAGCGGGCGCGTGTGGGCGCTCGACGCGCGCACGGGCCGCACGCGCTGGACGCGCGACCTCGACGGCGCGATCAAGGGCTCGCTCGCGCTGGACGGCACGCGCCTCTTCATCGGGACGTACGGCGGCGACGTCGTCTCGCTCGACGCGCGCACCGGTCGGGTCCTCTGGACGTCGGGCGGGCACGGCCGCTTCTACTCGTCGCCCGCCGTCGCATACGGGCGCGTCTACATCGGCTCGCTCGACGACGGCGTCTACGCCTTCGGCGAGGCGACCGGCCATCTGCTCTGGTCGCGCCCCACGGGCGACTACGTCTACGCGTCTCCCGCCGTGTGGCGCGGGCGGATCCTCGTCGGCTCGTACGACGGCCGGTTCTACGCGCTCGACGCCGGCACCGGCGAGGTGCGCTGGCGCTTCGACGCGGGCGACAGGATCTCGGGCTCGGCATCCGTCGTCGACGGGCTCGTCTACTTCTCGTCGTTCGCGCACCGCACGTACGCGCTCCGCGCGCGCGACGGCGCCCTCGTCCGCAGCTGGCCGGACGGCGAGTACTCGCCCGTCGTCGCCGCACCCGCGCGCCTGTACCTCGTCGGCCGGGGCCGGATCTACGCGCTGGCGCCCCGCTGAGCCATGCGGTACGGTCGCCGGGTGATGCGCGCGCTCGTCGTCGTCGCACTCCTCGCCGCCGTCGCAGCCTCGAGCGCGTCCGCCGCGAAGAGCCCGTGCGCGCTCGTCACCGCGGCCGACGCGTCGAAGGCGCTCGGCGCGACGGTCGGGAAGCCGAAGCTCCAGAACCTCGGCGTGTTCGTCTCGTGCTTCTACGCCGCGGGCACGAAGTCGGTCACCGTCCAGTCGCGCTCGATCTCGCGGAGCGACTTCGACAAGAGCGCGAAGGCGAACCCCGGCCCGGTGAAGCACCTCGCCGGGATCGGCAGCGACGCGTACTCCGTCGGCGGCGGCTCGACGCTCCTGCTCTGGAAGAACGGGACCGCCGTCACGCTCCTCGCGATCGGGACGCCGAGCGCGCTCACGACGGAGAAGGCGCTCGCGACGAAGGTCGCGGCAAGGCTCTAGACGACGCCGAGACCGCGCAGCGCCTTCACGAGGAACCAGGTTCCGAAGACGAGGCTGATCGCGATCACGATCGTGCGGTTGTGGCGACGCAGCCACTCGGCGATCCGGTCGAGCGCGCGGCGGGCGCGCGCGGGCGCGGCGAGCGCGAACGCGAGCGCGGCGAGCTGCGGCGCGAGCACGAGCGCGACGAACGCGAGGTAGCTGACGACGCCTGCGTGCCGGCCCTCGTGCGCCTCCTCGATCGCCGCGATCGCGCCGAGCGTGAAGACCCAGAGCTTCGCGTTGATCGCGACGAGCCCGGCACCGAGCGCGAACGCCTTTCCCGCTCCGACCGACTCGACCGCCGCCATCCACCTCGGCGGCGGCGCGTCCGGGTCGTCGCCGCCGAGGAGCTGCTTCGCGGCGGTGACGAAGAGCGTGACGCTGAGGACGAGCAGCACCGCCGAGAAGACCGTCTCGCGCCCCGCAGGAGTCTCCGCCGCCGTCGCGTCCGAGAGGATCACGCCGAAGAGGAGCCCCTGCAGCAGCCGCACGACGGTCATGCCCGCGACCCACGCGCCCGCGACGCGCGCCGACGTCCGCAGCAGCAGGATCGTCACGACGAACGGCGACGGCACGACCGCGCTGGCGACGACGAGCGGGACGAGGTTGCGCCAGAGCTCGCTCATCGAGCGCGGAGGTGGAGCTTCCAGGCGTAGTACTCGCGGAACGCCGCCGGCACGGCCGCCATCCGGTGCGCGAGGTGGAGCACTGCGTCCCAGTAGAGCGGCGAGCGGTTGTAGTGGCGGAGCGCCGCACGCTCACTCATGCGTCCGCCGTTCGCGGCGAGGAGGTTCGCCGCGGCGAGGATCGCGTCGTGCGCCTGGTAGACGTCGCCGCCCATCCCGTACCGCCGCCATGTCGCGGGCTCGAACTGCATCGGCCCCTGCGCGTCGGCGCGCGCCGTCGTGCGTGCGCGGCCGAAGTCGGACTCGACGAAGTTGATCGCGGCGAGCAGCTGCCAGCGGATGCCGAAGCGGCGCTGCGCCTCCCGGTAGAAGGAGAGGAGCCTGGCCGCATGGCGCGCCGGGCCGACGTGGACGCCGCCGACCTGAGGCGGGCTCTGCGCGGACAGCCTCGTGAGGTCGCGCCGCGCGGCGACGTCGTCGCGCTCGGCGGGGTCGAGCCGCAGCACCGCTGCGGCGAGCTCGGGGTCGGCCGCGACGACGCGGACCACGCGCTGCCGGTCGCGCGCGACCGCGACGAATCGCGCACCTGCTGCCGTTGCGAGCGCACGCTCGTCCGCGCGCAGGTGGCGAACGATCGCCGGTGGGCGGTCCGGGACGATACGCCGAGGCTACTCGGTCGCCGGCGTGCCGAGCGGCCTGAGGGCGCTCGACCGCTCGGCGGCGCCCGGCTCGGGCTCCGGCTCGCGCGTGATCTCGCCGCGGAGCCTGAGCTCGTCCGCGTCCTCCGCCGCGCGCGCCTCGAGCGTGATGCGCCGCGTCAGGACGTTCGCGCGCTGTTGCAGGCGGTGCACCTCGACGAGGTCCGTCGAGCGTTGCGCGGCCGCGCTCCGCTCGTAGGCGCCGCCGGTCGAGAGGAGATGCGTCAGCTTGAGGACGAGCGCGACGAGGTCGATCGCGATCAGGAACGCGAGGAAGAACTCGACGTACTTCGTCACGGTCGGGTTCGCCTTCTCGACCCGGTCGAGCGCCGCCTGACGCGCGAGGAAGTCGCGGTCGGCCCTGATCGTCGCGACGCGGTTCGCGATCTGGCTCGACTCCGCAGCGCGCCACACCGCGATCTTGCGCTGGTCGGCCGCGATCGTCGCGGCGAACTGCGGCCGCTCGCTCTTCAGCGTCGCCGCGGCGACGGCCGCGCGTCGCGCATCACGCTTGCAGTACGGCCCGCAGCCCGTCTTGTGGGTCTGCGAGCAGCTCGGCATCCCGGCCTCGCACTGCGAGAGGAACTGCCCGTTCGTGATCTGCCGCTGGAGGCTCGCCTCGCGCGCCTGCACGGCGGCGATCTCCTTCTGCGCGGCGGCGATCTTCGCGCCGTACGTCTGCGTGATGTCGTTCGTCGCCTGGTGGATGCGCGCCGTGGTCGTCCTGCTGAGCTCGTCGTTGATCGAGCCGCTGTAGATCACCTGCGCCATCGGCAACCCGATCACGAGCGCGATCGCGAGCGAGAGCAGGAGGCGCGGGATCGTCAGCACGAGGTTCCACGCGGTGCTCGTCCCGAAGCTCTTCAGCACGAGCCGCTCGATGAGGCAGTAGAGCACCGCCCAGAGCGGCAGCACCCAGAGGACGGACACGATCGACGTGCTCCACCACTGGCTCGCCGCGACCGTCATCCCGAAGCCGCTGACGAGCGCCATCCCGGCGACCCACATGCCGAGGCCGTTCATGAAGCCTGCCTCGCTCGGCACCGTCGCGAGGACCGCGCCGTCGCCGCCCGCGAGCCACGCCCAGCCCGCTCGGCCGTGCGGCCGCCGCGCCGGATCGAGCACGCTCGCGCCCGCCGTCGTCTCCCCCTCCTCGCTCCAGCCGGCACCCATTCACGGAATGGTGACGCCGGAACCCCGGGCCGGTTGGGCCCGGGGCCGGATTCTCACCAGAGTCTTAGGTTCGGAGAGCGACCTACTGCGCGGGGCCGCTGCCGAGCGTGACGGTCGCCGTCGCGCTCGAGCCGAACTGGTCGAGGTAGGTCACGATGACCTTCGTGCCGGGGGTCTTCGTGAGCAGGATCGACGTGATCGCGGTCGGGGACGCGACCGTGCGGCCGTTGATCGCGGTGATCGTGTCGCCCGCGACGAGACCGGCCGTGGCGGCGGGCCCGTTCGGGACGACGGCGGCGATCAGCGCGCCGGAGGCGGGTGCGTCGCCGGAGCCGGCGTCGACCTGGATCCCGAGGAACGCCGTGCCGCCGATGTGGACGGTCGACGTGGACGTGCCGGACTCGATCTGGCGCGCGAGCGTCAGCGCCCGGTTGATCGGGATCGCGTAGGCGTCGGTCGCCGTCGCGGACGCGAACGGGGAGTTGCTCGATGCGGCGGTGTCCATCCCGATCGCCCGGCCCGAGCTCGACAGCAGCGGCCCGCCGGAGTCGCCCGGCTGGATACCGGCGTTCGTCTCGATCAGGCCGGTCAGCCGCTCGGCCGAGCTGCCCTCGTCGGACGCGGTGATCGCCTTGCCGAGCCCGGTGATCCTGCCGGCGGCGGAGAGGAGCCGACCCGTGCCGCCCGCGTTCCCGAGCGCGGTCACGGACTGGCCGACACGCAGCGTCGACGAGTCGCCGAGCGACAGCGTCTTCAGGTTCGACGCGTTCTGCGCCTGGAGCACGGCGACGTCGTTCGAGACGGAGTAGCCGACGACCTTCGCCGTGTACGTGTGCCCGGTGCCGGGGACGACGACCTTGATCGTCGTCGCGCCCTTGATCACGTGGTTGTTCGTCAGGATCTCGCCCGACGAGGAGAGCACCATGCCCGTTCCGGCCGCCGCGCCGTCCTCGTAGCCGAGGTTCGTGTCGATCACGACGACGCCGCTCCCGATCCGCGCCGCGTTTCCGCGCGCGAAGGCGAGACCGGCTGCGACACCGGCGACGACGAAGCAGAGGACGGCGACGGCGAGAAGGCGAATGCGGCTGAACTGGGTCACGGGTTGCTCCTTCGGTTCCATTCCGGCGCGCAGGATCACGCGGCCTCGTCATCGAGTGTTCCCGCGGGACCTAGGAGCGAGTGAAGGAGCGCTTAGGAGCCGTCTAAGAATCGGCCGCACGCGCGATCGGGCGCCCCGTACGGGACGCCCGATCCTGCAGATGGGTCGGCGTTAGGAGGCGAGCTTGCGCTTCGCGGCCTCGACCGAGGGCGCCGCGGCCTTCGCCTTCGCGAGCGGGCGGGCCTTGACGGCGACCGATGCCGGCTTCGCGGAGATCATGATCTCTTCGCCCGTGGCCGGGTTGCGGCCCGGGCGCGCCTTCGTCGCGGGGCGGACTCGCACCTCGATCTGGACGACCGAGCCGATCTTGACCTTCTCGGCGGCGCCGATCTGATCGAGCACGACCTCTTCCAGCGCCGTCAGGATGCGCTTCGCGTCGGCGCGGGTGGCGCCTGCGCGCTCGGCAACCTCGTCCGCCAGCTGGGTCTGGGTCAGGGGCACAGTGAACCTCCGTCGTCGTTTCGAACGGCCAGCGCTTCATTACAGCGCATCGCCCGGATGGAGCCGGGCTAGAGCGCGAAGGCGAGCGAGCGGATCGCGGCGTTGCCGGCGGTGTCGGCGACCCGCACGTCGAGCACGTACCGGCCCGCGCCCTGCCAGTGGCGGGCGAGGACGAAGCGGTAGTCGCCGACCGTCGAGGCGCGGTTCTGGCTCGTTCCCTGTCCGTAGACGGTCGAGAACGAGAGAGCCGGGAGCGTCGTCCGGAAGTCGACGGCGACCGTCCAGCGGGACGGCGCCGTCCCGGCGCGACGCACGCGCCACTCGACGAGGGCCGGCGTCACCGGCTTGCCGCTCCACGGCGCCGCGACCGCCATCGGTGTCGTGTCGAACGCGTCGGCGACGAGGTCGACGCCGACCTCGGGGTCGCGCTGGACGCGGAGCCCACGGACGACGGGGACCGTCGGGTCGCGGTACGGCGCGAGCGCGCCGGGCCGAAGCGGGTTGTAGAACGTCGAGCCGTGGCGCTCGGAGAAGTGGACATGCGCCCACGGCGCGGCGATCCGCCCGAGAACCGTCTTGTAGGCGACGGCGTAGCCGCTGCTCACAGCGGGAACGATGTGCCAGTACTCGTACGTCACCCCGCCGCTCTCCACCATCACGACCTCCGTCGGATGGAGGGGATGGAGGCGGATGCGGCCGGAGCTGACGGAGTACACGAGGGTGCCGTTCGGTGCCGAGATGTCGATCCCGAAGTGCAGCGAGCTCGAGACGGCACCCGTCGCGCCGGCGCCGATCCTCGGGTCTCCGAGGTACGAGCGCACGGGGTGCTGCCGGTTGAACGGCTTCACCGGCCAGCCGTAGGAACGAGCCTGCCCGGCGCTCGCGAGCGCCGCGACGAGGGCTGCGAGGAGGACGAGAGCCTTGTATGTGGGGGTGGCGGTTTCCATGCCCCCACCGTCCCGCCGGGCTCAAACGGCCCCCTCACATCCGCCTAACGAGCTCCCAACGCGCATGAGAGGATCGCTCCGTGGCCACCTTCGTCCTCGTCCACGGTGCCTGGCACGGCGCCTGGTGCTGGCGGGATGTCACGCCGCTGCTCGAGTCGGCGGGGCACCGCGTGCTCGCGCCCGACCTGCCGGGCCACGGCGAGGACTTCTCGCCGGTCGCCGAGATGACGCTCGACGCGTACGCGCGGCGGGTGCGAGAGACGGTCGACGAGGCGGCGGAGCCCGTCGTCCTCGTCGGGCACAGCATGGGCGGGATCGTCGTGACGCAGGCTGCCGAGCAGGTGCCCGACCGCGTCACGCGGCTCGTCTACGTCACGGCCTTCCTCCCCGGCGACGGACAGTCGCTCGCCGACCTCGCCCACTCCGTCGAGGGCGGCGACAGGGTGCAGCCGAACCTCGTCGTGGACGGGGAAAGCGGCACCTGTGTCGTCGCGGAGGACGCGCTCGTCGACGTCTTCTACGGCGAGTGCAGCCCCGAGAACGTGGCGTACGCGACGGCCCGCCTCGTCCCCGAGGCCCTCGCCGTCGTCGTCGCGCCCGTGCGCGTGACGGACGGTGGAGCGGGTCGAATCCCGCGCGTCTACGTCGAGTGCTCGAACGACCGCGGGCTGACCCTTCCCCTGCAGCGGCACATGCAGTCGGCCCGCCCGTGCGGCGTCGTCCTCGAGCTCGACGCCGACCACTCGCCGTTCCTCTCACGGCCGCGCGAGCTGGCCCGGCACCTCCTGTCGCTGACGTAGCATCGGAGTGTGAAGCAGGAGATCGACAGGCGCGCGATCGCGGCGCTGTCGGGCGGGCACTTCGCGGCCGACTTCGCGTCGGGCAGCGTGCCGGCGCTGATCCCGTTCCTCACGAGCCGCTTCCATCTCTCCTACGCGCTGGCGGCGATGCTGCTGCTCGCCGCAACGGTCTCGTCGTCGCTCGTGCAGCCGTTGTTCGGGTTCTGGTCGGACCGGCGCGGCGCGCTCTGGCTGATCCCCGGCGGCGTCCTGCTCGCCGCGGTCGGCGTCGGCGGCGCCGCGGTCGCGCCGGTGTATCCGCTCGTGCTCCTGCTCGTGTTCGCGGGCGGTCTCGGCGTGGCGGCATTCCATCCGGAAGGCGCGAAGTTCGCCGCGTACGCGAGCGGCCGCAAGCGCGCGAGCGGCATGTCGTACTTCAACATCGGCGGGAACACGGGCTACGCGCTCGGAGCGTTCGCGACCGCGCAGCTCGTGGTGTGGCTCGGGCTCGTCGGCGGCCTTCTCGCGATGATCCCGGTGCTGCTCGCGTCGATCCTGCTCGTGCGCGTGGTGCCGAAGCTCGCGCGCCTCCGGCCGACGACGGCCGCGTCGGCCGGCGCCGCCGGCGACGACCAGCGCGGCGCGATGGCGCTGCTCGGAGCCGTGATCGCGCTGCGGAGCGTCGCCTGGTTCACGCTGCTCGCGTTCGTCCCGCTCTGGATGGTCTCGCTCGGGCACTCGAAGGCGGAGGGGAGCCGGCTGCTGTTCCTGATGCTGCTCGCCGGTGCGTTCGGGACGCTCGCGCTCGGGCCCGTCGCCGACCGCTTCGGCCTGAGGAAGACGCTCGTCGTCACGCAGGCGCTCGTCACGCCGCTGACGCTCGTCTTCATCTACGTCGGCGGCGTCGCAGGCGTCCTTTCGCTCATGCTCGTCGGCATCTGCGTCGTCGGCACCTTCGGGGTGACGATGGTGCTGAGCCAGCTGTACCTGCCGCGCCACGTCGGCATGGCGTCCGGCCTCTCCGTCGGGCTGTCGATGGGCATCGGCGGCCTCGCCGCCGTGCTGCTCGGAGCGGTCGCCGACGCGGTCGACCTCCAGACGGCGCTCACCGTCGCGGCGCTCGCGCCCGCGCTCGGCGTCGTGTTCTGCCTCAAGCTTCCCGCACCCGCGCCGCGCCGAGCGGCCGCGGCCGCCGAGCCGCAGGTCGTTCCGGCAGCCGGCCGCTAGCCGTGGCGCGGCCCGCTCGGGGCCCGGCGGTGCGCCGCTTTTCCCCGTTCATCGGCGCCGAGGTGTGCGACGTCGCCGCTCGGATGGAGCTAGGGCGCGAGCCGCGCCTCGACTTCGGCAAGGCTCAGGTCGTTTCGGTCGTCGACTCGGTTCCGCGAGGCGTCGATCAGGGCGTAGCCATGCGCCGAATGGCGGAGCTCGAGTCCGAGTGTGCGCGCGCGGCGTTGCAGGTTTCTCCGACGCAGCGTCTCGGACTTTGCGTCGTTTGCCTCCGGCCCGCCGCTCTCGTCGGTGACCGTGCGCGGCGGGAGCGCTCGCGCAGGGCCGCGTGGGATGCCGCCTTCGTTAGGACGAAAGGCGTTCATCGGCTCCCTCGGCGGCAGTCGTCGCTGGTTCGTCTTCGGCGCCGGCCGACTGCGCGTCGTCGCCTCCGCCCTCGCCCGCGGGAGTCTCGCCGCCCGCGGCACGCTGCGCAGCAGCCTCTGCCTTCTTCTCGCGCTTGCGCTCCCGGCGCTCCTTCACAGCGAGCTCACGCGCCCGCTTTGCGTGCGACTGTGGGTTCCTTCCTGCCATCCGCCGCTCCTCTCGAGTCGATGGTCGAGCTGCAGCCTGCAGAGTCGGCGACCCCGCAGGCTGCCGTTCCACGTCTAGGCGGACGCGAGTGTGACGTTCGTCGCCTGAGGGCCCTTCTGACCCTCCTCGGCCTCGTACTGCACCTTCGCGTTCTCGGCCAGGGACTTGTACCCCGTGCCGGCGATCCCGCTGTGATGCACGAACAAGTCCTGTCCGCCGTCGTCGGGCGTGATGAAGCCGTAGCCCTTGTCAGCGTTGAACCACTTGACGGTTCCAGTTGCCATTGATGAAACACCTCCCTCGCTTGCTCAGGAACAAGCAAAGGAGGCACACATGCGCATCCGGTACTCGCTCGTCTCGTCCGCCCAGCGTAGCAGCGCCTCATGGACGACAGGCCGGCGTCGCCTGGGCCGGCGTCGGGAATGACGCTGGGGACGAGCTCGTCGCCTGGTCTTCGGTCGGCTTGTCCGCGACGCGGGAGAGCTAGCGGCCGAGCTCTTCGAGCGCGCGGCGCACGAGGACGTTCGCGAGATGGTTGCGGTACTCCGCGCTCGCGAACGCGTCGCTCGTCGGCGCCGTACCCTCGGTCGCCTTCTCCGCGGCTCCCGCCGCGTCGGCTCCGCCGGCGAGCGCCGACTCGACGCCGGACGCTCGGAGCGGCGTCGCGCCCATGCTCATCAGCGCGACGTGTGCGCCGCCGTTCGACGCGACGGCAGCCACGCCGACGATCGCCCAGTCCTGCGCGCGCGGGCGGAACTTCGAGTACGACCACTTCGCGCCGTCGGTCGCCGGGATCCGCAGCGCCGTCACGATCTCCTGCGGGCCGAGCGCCGTCGTGTACGGGCCGACGAAGAAGTCCGACGCCGGGATCGTCCGCTCGCCGTTCGGGCCGGTCGCGACGACCTCGCCGTCGAGCGCGAGGAGCGCCGCGGGAAGGTCGCCTGCGGGATCGGCGTGCGCGATCGAGCCGCCGAACGTCCCGCGATGCCGCACCTGCGGGTCGCCGACCTCGCCCGCCGCGTGCGCGAGCAGCGGCAGGCGCTTCGCGACGGTCGCGTCGCGGTGGAGGTCCTCGTGCCGCGTCAGCGCGCCGACGACGATCGTGTCGCCGTCCTCGGACACGCCGGCGAGCCCGCCGACCTTGCCGAGGTCGACGAGGAGCGCGGGGGTCGAGAGCCGCAACCGCATCAGCGGGAGCAGCGACTGCCCGCCGGCGAGGATCCGCGCGTCGGGATTCGAGCCGAGCAGCTCGATCGCGTGGTCGATCGACGTTGCTGCTGCGTAGTCGAACTCTGCCGGGATCATCTCGCCTCCTTGGCGTCCTGAATCGCTCGCCAGACACGTTCCGGCGAGACCGGTTTCTCGACCGTCGTCACCCCGAGCGGAACGAGCGCGTCCGCCACGGCGTTGACGACGGCCGGCGGCGAGCCGATCGTACCCGCCTCGCCGATTCCTTTCACGCCCATCGGGTTCGTCGTGGACGGCGTGACCGTCCGGTCGGTCTCGATGTGGGGCAGCTCGGCGGCCGACGGCACGCGGTAGCTCAACATCGAGTTCGTGATGAGCCCGCCGTTCTCGTCGTAGACCGCCTCCTCGTACATCGCCTCGGCGATCCCCTGCGCGACGCCGCCGTGCACCTGCCCCTCGACGATCAGCGGGTTGATCACCGTGCCGCAGTCGTCGACGGCGACGTAGCGGAGGATCTCCGTCGCGCCGGTCTCCGTGTCCACCTCGACGACGCAGACGTGCGTGCCCGACGGGAACGTGAAGTTCGGCGGGTCCCAGACCGCGGTCGCCTCGAGCCCCGGCTCGACGCCCTCCGGCAGCGCATGCGCGGTCCACGCGGAGAACGCGATCTCCGGGACGGTCTTCGCCTTGTCCGGGGCGCCCTTCACGCGGAATGCGCCGTCGCTCCACTCGAGGTCCGCGTCGGCGACCTCGAGCTCGTGCGCCGCGATGAGCCGCGCCTTCGCGAGGATCTTCTCCGTCGCGTGCCAGAGCGCGACGCCGCCGACCGAGAGCGAGCGGCTGCCGTACGTGTCCATCCCGAGCGGCGAGATCGCCGTGTCGCCGTGGAGCACGTCGACGTCGTCGGGCGTCACGCCGAGCTTGTCGGCCGTGATCTGCGCCCACGTCGTCACGTGCCCCTGGCCGTGCGGCGAGGTGCCGGTGACGACGGTGACCTTCCCCGTCGGATGGCAGCGCACCGTCGCCGCATCCCAGCCGCCGGCGACGTAGTTCAGCGCGGCGAGCACCTGCGACGGCGCGAGGCCGCACATCTCGATGTAGCTCGAGAGGCCGATGCCGAGCTGCTTCGTGTCGCGGCTCTCGCGGCGCGCATGCTGCTGCTTGCGCAGGTCGTCGTAGCCGACGAGCTCGAGCGCGCGGTCGAGCTGCGCGTGGAAGTTGCCCGAGTCGAGCTGGAGCCCCGCCGCGATCGGGTGCGGCTCGTCGAACGGCGCGATGTAGTTCAGCCGGCGGATCTCCGCCGTGTCCTTGCCGACGCGATGCGCGAGCGCGTCGATGGCGCGCTCGATCGCGTACGT
>DATJOZ010000012.1:0-7904 GCA_035506655.1 Gaiellaceae bacterium | reverse complement strand
TCCATCGCGTCTTCGAGCTCGCGAAGCAGCACTCGCGGCGGATCGACGTGCACTGCGACGAGACGGACGACCCGAGCTCCCGCTTCCTCGAGGTGATGGCGGACGACACGGTGAAGTTCGGGCTCGGTGGGCGCGTCACCGCGTCGCACTGCACGGCGATGGGCTCGTACGAGCCGTACTACTCGTCGAAGCTGCACGGCTTCCTGCGCCGCGCCGGGATCAACGTCGTCGTCAACCCGTACGCGAACTCGCTCATCCAGGGCCGGCTCGACGTGTATCCGAAGCGTCGCGGGTTCGCGCAGCTGAAGGAGCTGCTCGCCGCCGGGGTGAACGTGTCGCTCGGGAACGACGTGATCATGGACCCGTGGTACTCGATGGGCCGCGCCGATATGATCGAGGCGGCGTCGCTCGCGCTCCATTTCACGTACATGAGCGGGCGCGACGAGATCCCGGAGATGCTGCGCTGCGCAACGGAGCGCGGCGCGCGCACGCTCGGCGTCGAGGACGAGTACGGGCTCGAGGAGGGCAAGCCCGCCGACCTCGTCGTCTTCGACGCGCCGAGCGCGCTCGAGGTGATGCGCCTCCATGCGCCGCGCCGCTTCGTGATCCGCCGCGGCCGCGTCGTCGCGGAGACGACGCCGTCGCGCACGACGCTCCTCGGCGAGCCGGTGACGTTCGCGCCGCCGGCGGGCTAGGCCGCCGCGATCGGCCGGCCGACCGTCATCGCGTCGCGGAACGCCGGGTCGAGCTCGCGGAAGCTCGCGTCCGGCTGCACGCCGAGCGCGTCGAGCGTCTTCGAGAAGAAGCACCGCGCGGCGGCCGCAAGGACGACGTCCATGATCTGCGCGTCCTCGAGCCCGAGCGCGCGAAGCTTGTCCCAGTCCGCCTCGGTGACCGACGTCGCGTCGACGACGACCTTGTCCGCGAGCTCCATGATCGCGGCGTCCGTCTCGTCGAGCCCGGCCGGGAGCGCGGGCACCGCGGCGAAGTCGTAGAACTGCTCCGCGAGCACCTTCCCGTGCGCGAGGCAGCAATAGCTCGAGCGGAGGCGCCGCGCCGCGGCAAGCGTCGCGAGCTCGTACCGCCGCAGGTCGCCGCCCGACTCCTTGATCGCGCCGTTCAGCTCCTGCCACGCCGCGAGCACCGCGGGCCGGGCCGCGAACGCGCGCGACGAGTTCTGCCCGTCGCCGTCCTCCAGCTCGATGAACGCCATTCGTCGTCCTTTCCGTCAAGCCTGCCGCGCGGAGTCTAGGCAGACCGTCCTCTTCGACCTAGGATCCGCCGGTCAACAGGGGTCACAGGGGGTAGGGAATGAGAAGGAGATTCGCCATCGGAGCGGCGCTCGTCGCCGTTCTTGCTGCGGCCGGGACGACGTACGCACTCGCGGCGTCCGGCGCGAGCACCACGCAGACGATCAACGCCTGCGTCAAGGCCAACGGGGACATCCGGCTCGTCTCGGCGGCGGCGAACTGCCGGCGCGACGAGACGGCGATCAGCTGGAACACCGTCGGCCCGGCCGGGCCGCAGGGCCCGCAGGGGATCGCGGGCCGCGACGGCCAGACCGGCCCGCAGGGGCCGGCCGGCGTGTCGGGCACGAACCCGCCGGACCCGGACGACGTCGCCGCGACGGTGACCGTCACCGGGCAGAAGCAGGGGCCGTTCAGCAACGACCCGATCCCGGTCACCGCGGTGTCGCACGAGATCGTGTCGCCGCGCGACCCGGCGTCGGGGCTCCCGACGGGGAAGCGGCAGCACAAGCCGATCACGATCACGAAGGAGGTCGACGCGTCGTCGCCGCTGTTCCTGAACGCGCTCGTCACGAACGAGAACCTGAAGACGGTCGTGATCACGCTGACGACCGCCGACAAGACGGTCGAGACGATCACGCTCACGAACGCGAGCGTGGCGCAGTACGACCAGCACGGCGGCAACGAGACGATCCAGTTCACCTACCAGAAGATCGAATGGCAGGTCGGCAACGCCCTTGCCGAGGACGACTGGGAGGCGCAGGTCTCCTAGAGCGATCTCCGGCTTCCCGCAGGCGCTAGCGCGTCTGCGGGAAGCCGAGGTCGACCTTCGACGTGGCCGGGTCCGGCCAGCGCGAGGTGACGACCTTGCCGCGCGTGTAGAAGTCGATCCCCTCGGGCCCGTAGATGTGGCGGTCGCCGAACAGCGACGCCTTCCACCCACCGAAGGAGTAGTACGCCACCGGCACCGGGATCGGGACGTTGATCCCGACCATCCCCGCCTGCACGTCGAACTGGAACTGCCGCGCAACACCGCCGTCGCGCGTGAAGATCGCCGTCCCGTTCCCGTACGGGTTGTCGTTGACGAGCCGCACCGCCTCGTCGTACGTCGCGACGCGCGTCACCCCGAGCACCGGCCCGAAGATCTCGTCGTCGTACGCGCGCATGCCGGGCTTCACGTCGTCGATGAGCGACGGATTGAGGAAGAAGCCGCCGTCCGGCGCGCCGTCGCGTCCGTCGACGAGGACGGTCGCGCCCTCGTTCGGCGCGCTCTCGACGTACGACGCGACCTTGTCGCGGTGCTCCGCCGTCACGAGCGGGCCCATCTCCGACGACGGGTCCATCCCGTCGCCGACCTTCACCTTCGGGATCCGCTCCTTGATCGCGTCGATGAGCGGCGCCGCGACGTCGCCGACCGCGACGACCTGCGAGATCGCCATGCAGCGCTCGCCGGCGGAGCCGTACGCCGCGGACACCGCCGCGTCGGCCGCCATGTCGATGTCCGCGTCCGGCAGGACGATCATGTGGTTCTTCGCGCCGCCGAGCGCCTGGCAGCGCTTCCCGGTCGACGTCGCCGTCTCGTAGACGTAGCGCGCGATCGGCGTCGAGCCGACGAACGACACCGCCGCGAGATCCGGGTGCGCGAGCACCGCGTCGACCGCGACCTTGTCGCCCATCACGACGTTGAAGACGCCGTCCGGCACGCCCGCCTCCTGCAGCAGCTCGGCGGTCCAGAGCGACGCCGACGGGTCCTTCTCCGACGGCTTCAGCACGAACGTGTTGCCGCACGCGAGCGCCGGCGCCCACATCCACATCGGGACCATCGCCGGGAAGTTGAACGGCGTGATCCCCGCGACGACGCCGAGCGGCTGGCGGATCGAGTAGACGTCGATCCCGGTCGACGCCTGCTCCGAGTACTCGCTCTTCAGGAGCGTCGGGATCCCGCAGCAGTACTCGATCACCTCGAGCCCGCGCGTCACCTCGCCGATCGCGTCGGAGAGCACCTTGCCGTGCTCCGCGGTCAGGATCTTCGCGACCTCCTCGCGCCGCTCGTGCACGAGCTCGCGGATCCGGAAGAAGATCTCGGCGCGCTTCGCGAGCGACACCGCGCGCCAGGCGGGGAACGCCGCCTTCGCCGCCTGGACGGCGCGGTCGACCTCCTCCACCGTCGCGAAGTCGACGACGCCGGTCTGCTGTCCGGTCGCCGGGTTGTACACCGCACCGCTGCGGCCGGACTCGCCGGGGACCGTGCGGCCCCCGATCCAATGGCTGATCTGCTTGAGCGCCGTGGGCGCCACGATTGTCTCGGTCATGAACTGGAGCCTAGCGCTAGGCTCCCGGCATGGCGACGATCGAGACGAACCCACAGCTCGGCGAGCAGGTCCGGGACGAGGCCAAGCGCTACGTCCTCCACTCCTGGTCGGTGCAGAACGCACTGAACCCGATCGCGGTCGCGGGCGCGGAGGGCCGCTACTTCTGGGATTACGACGGCAACCGCTACCTCGACTTCGCGTCCCAGCTCGTCAACGTCTCGATCGGGCACCAGCACCCGAAGCTCGTCGCCGCGATCAAGGAGCAGGCGGACAAGCTGTGCACGATCGGGCCGCCGATGGCGACCGAGCCGCGCTCGACGCTCGCGCGCCTCATCACCGAGGTCACGCCCGGCGACATGTCGATGGCGTTCTTCACGAACGGCGGCGCCGAGGCGAACGAGAACGCGATCAAGCTCGCGCGCTGGTACACCGGCCGCCAGAAGGTGATCGCGCGCTACCGCTCGTACCACGGCGCGACCGCGGGCTCGATCACGCTCACCGGCGACCCGCGCCGCTGGCCCGCCGAGCCGGGGATCCCCGGCGTCGTGCGGATGTTCGACCCGTACACGTACCGCTGCCCGGCGGGGCATCCGGATCCGTGCCCGGTCTGCACCGGCGCGCCGCACCTCGAGGAGATCCTCCAGTACGAGGGGCCGCACACCGTCGCCGCGGTGATCGTGGAAACGGTGACCGGAACGAACGGGATCATCGTCCCGCCCGACGGCTACCTGCAGTCGATCCGCGAGGTGTGCGACCGCCACGGGATCCTGCTCATCGCCGACGAGGTGATGGCGGGATTCGGCCGCACCGGCGCGTGGTTCGCGGTCGACCACTGGGGCGTCGTCCCCGACATCATCACGATGGCGAAGGGCATCAACTCCGGCTACATCCCGCTCGGCGCGATGGCGATCCGCGAGCCGATCGCCGCGTGGGTGCGCGACAAGATGTTCGCCGGCGGGCTCACGTACAGCGGCCATCCGCTCGCGTGCGCGGTCGGCGTCGCGTCGATCGAGGCGTTCCGCGAGGAGGGCATCGTCGAGCACGCGGCGGAGATGGGGCCTGCGTTCGGCGAGGCGCTGAACGGGCTCGCCGCGAAGCATCCGTCGATCGGCGAGGTGCGCGGGCTCGGCTGCTTCTGGGGCGTCGAGCTCGTGAAGAACCGCGAGACGCGCGAGCCGCTCGTCCCGTTCAACGGGAGCGGCGAGGCGGCGGCGCCCGTGTCGCGGCTCGCGAAGGCCGCGCTCGACCGCGGGCTCTACCTGATGACGCACTGGAACGTGATCATGGTCTGCCCGCCGCTGACGATCACCCGCGAGGAGCTCGACGAAGGCGTCGCGATCCTCGACGACGTGCTTGCGATCGCCGACGAGTACTACGCCGACTAGACGCAGAAACGACTGAGGGCCGCTTTCGCGGCCCTCAGTCCTTGTACGCGTCGAACACCTCTCGGCCCGCCATCGCGACGCCGAGCGGTCGCAGCGTGTGCTTCACGCGGATCGTGTCGCCGTGCGCGGCGAGCACCTCCGGCAGGCGCTTGTACACCTCCGGGGCCTCGTCCGCGCCACCGCCGACGAGCACGATGCCCCGCTCGCGCAGCTGCGCCTTCACCGCCGGCCAGTCGACCACGCCCGGCGAGACCTGCTCCTCCACCCAGACCTTGCGCACGCGCGAGGTCGGATGATCCGGGCAGGCGGCGTCGGCCGTCCCGAACACGCGCTCGCAGTCGCGGTGCGAGCACGCCCAGCGCTTGCGGCGACGCACGCGACCCGCCGCCTGCGTGCGGCTCATCACGCGGCCGGCGCCGTGCACCGTCGAGTGGAGCGATGCGTCCGCGTCCGGGCTCTCGACGCCCTCGAGGATGACCGACTCGTCACCCATCGAGCCGCCGACGAAGCCCTCCTGGCCCGGTCGCGCCGGCGTGCAGCCCTTGCGCACGACCCAGAACGTGCGGCCGAAGTGCTCCTCCCGCCACGCGAAGTTGTGGTGGTTGTGCACCTCGTGCACCGCGTCGGCGCCGAGGATCTCGAGCACCTTCGCCACGACGACGTCGCGGCCCGCGTACGCGTACGCGCCCGCGAGCTCCATCGCCGAGACGTAGGCGTCGCCGAGCTCGCTGCCGATCTCGAGCAGCACCGGCGGCGAGTCCATCTCGCCCTCGTGCGCCTTGCCGTCGAACGGGAGACCCTGCGCGAGCGCGAGGAAGCCCGAGGCCGTCTTGTGGCCGAAGCCGCGCGAGCCGAAGTGCACGCCCACCCAGATCCGGCCGTCCTCGTCCGCCATCACGTTCACGTAGTGGTTGCCCGAGCCGACCGTGCCGAGCTGCGACTCCGCGAGCTGCACCAGCTTGCGCTGGGGAGCGAAGTCCGCCGAGCGGATCTCGTCGAGCACCGGGTGGTCCACGCGCTCCGCCGCCGGCACGCCCATGCCGAACGAGATGCGGCGCGTGATCTCGCGCATGATCGACTCGACGCCGCCGAGCGCGTCGAGGTCGGCGCGCGTGAGCGCCGTCTGCACGGCCTTGTTGCCGCAGCCGATGTCGTAACCGACGCCCGACGGCGACACGTGGCCCTCGTAGGCGATGCCGCCGCCGATCGGCTGGCTGTAGCCCGGGTGGTGGTCGGCGCAGAGCACGCCGAACTCCGCGTCGCCGGCGCTCATGCAACGCTCGAGCTGCTCGAGGCTGCGTGCGTCCACCGTGCCGAACGTCTTGATCGTGCCCATTGCGCGTTCCTCCTTTCCCATTGTCGTCGTTTCGAGAGAGACACCGGGCGGATTCGAACCGCCGTCGACGCGCGTTGCAGGCGCGTGCCTTTGCCGCTCGGCCACGGTGTCGTAGAGCCCCCGGGAGGACTTGAACCTCCAACGGCCCGGGTTCGAAGCCCGGCGCTCTTCCGTTGAGCTACGGAGGCGTGAAAGTGCGGATGGAGGGATTCGAACCCCCACTGACCGGTTTCTGAGACCGGCGCCTCTGCCGGGTTGGGCTACATCCGCGTGGATCCTGCCGCGGCGCCCCCGCCGCTCCGGCCGGCGGGGGCGCGTCGTCATCCGTTCACCGCGTCATGCGGCGTCCGGACGGTCCGGCACCAGTGGACGTCGCACGTCGCGCCGCGCCTCGCGGCGGGCACGCAGTGCGATGACCTTCGCCGAGCGGGTAGCGCTCGGCTGCGGCGCCGACTTGACCGGCCGGACCAGGTACAGGCGGTGCATCCTGGTCTCCTTTCGTCTGAGGGTGCGCCCGGCGGCGCACTCCGCTCAGAGCGCGCCGCGGGCGAAGTCCGAGACGAGCTGCGGCGTCGCGGTGTCGAAGCCGACGACGTCGAGCATTCCCGGATCGTTCGGGTCTGCGATCGAGAAGCCGTTCGAGACCATGCCGACGACCACGAGACGGGCGTCGATGCCCGACACGCGGCGGTAGTCCGCGAGCGCCTCCGCCGGATGAGCGCGTCCGGCCCACGTCTCGCTGTCGGTGTAGATCACGAACGTGTCGATCTCACGCTCGCGGTCGAGCGCGTACAGCATCGGCAGCGCGCAGTCGGTGCCGCCGAACGGCAGGTCGCTCACCGTCCGCACGACGTCGTCCAGACGCTGGCGCGGGCCGATCGCGAGCGGCGTCAGGCCGGTGATGCCGTTGCCCCACGCCGCCGGACGGCCCGACAGCCAGCCGCGCCGGCCGGCGAAGAAGCCGACCGTCTCGTACGCCGGCTCCGTGGCCGCCGTGACGAGCGCGAGTGCAGCCGACGCGTCACGCGGCGACAGGCCCGGTACGCCGGCCACCTGGCCGTACGTCATCGAGCCCGACACGTCGAGCGCGAGCAGGAACCGCTTGCCCGCCGGCTCCACGCTCTCGAACGCCGTGTAGAACGCGGCGTCGAGCGCGTCGACGATCCGCGGCACCGGCGTCCAGGCGTGCTTGCCGCGGACGCCGTGTCCGCCCGCGTACGTGCGCAGCGCGGCGAGGACGGCGATCGGGTGGATGCGCGCCTTGCGGATGCGCTCCCGGTCGCCGATCTGTGCCAGCACCGTCGCCGTGCCCGCCGAGGCCGGCGCGAGCACGCCGACCCGCGTCATCGTCGCGAGGTTGCGGATCATCGCCGTCATCGGCATGTCCTCGAGCAGCGCCTCCCAGACCTCGGCCGAGGCCAGGTGCTCGCTCGGGACCGCCTCGCGCGGCAGGCCGTACTCGCGGACGAGCTCGGCCGCCCGTGCCGGCGTCTCCGCCGACTGGACGCGCGCGAAGCCCTCGACGATCCGCGGCAGACCGTCCGCCGGTCCGCCGCGAACGATCCACTCGAACAGACGGCGATGCTCGTCCGTCAGCTCGAGCGTCGGGTTGCCGGCACTCACC
>DATJOZ010000011.1:0-49031 GCA_035506655.1 Gaiellaceae bacterium | reverse complement strand
GCGCGTCGACGGCTGGTAGAAGGCCGTCAGCAGCGTCTTCTCGGCGAGCAGGTCGACGTTCCGCCGCCGCTTCGCGATCGGGGCGAGCTCGTCGCAGACCTCGAAGACGCGCTCGAACTCGTTCCGCTCAAAGTCCTTGAGTGACAGGATGTCGCGACCCAGAAAGCTCCGCATCTGTGGATTCCTTTGTCTCGGTTTGGTGGGACCGGCTTACGCCGGTGAACAGCACTGCAACGTTCTCGCCGCGGCCGATCTCGCCGCGCTCGGCGAGCGCGAGGAGGCCGGCGAAGCCGGACGAGCCGGTGTGGTCGACGTCGATGCCGGTCGCCTCGCGGCCGAGCGCGTTCGCCCGCTCGAGCGTCGCCTCGTCGACGACGACCGGCGTCCCGCCCGTCGCGAGCATGCCCTCGACGACCGCGACCCAGTCGTAGGTCTCGTCGTCGAGGATGCCGTGGGCGACGCTGTGAGGCTCCTCCTCCCACGGCCACATGAACTCGGAGCGGTGGTGGGCGGCGTACGCGGCGTCGTGGCCGTCGAGCCGGTCGAACGCACGCCGGAGCGGCCAGGCGCCGGCGGTCTGCACGGTGTCGATGCGCGGGCTGCGCGGGATCGCGCCGAGCGCGGCCGCCTCGCGGAAGCCGTGGACGAGCCCGCTCGCGAGTGCGCCGCCGCCGACCTGGACGACGACGCGGTCGACCGGCGCGCCCGCCATCTCCCAGGCGAGCGTCTCGCCGCCCTCGACCGCGAGCCCGTTGAGGTCGCCCTGGCACGTGAACGGGAGCGCGCCCGCGGCGAGCGCCTCCTTCAGCTTGTGGACGGTCGGGTCGCCGGGGACGCCGGGCTCGCGCGGGCACGTCGCGATCTCCGCGCCGAGCGCCTCGAGCCGCGCGAGCACGACCGGGTCGGCGTCGACGGGGACGAAGACGCGGAGCGTGCGCCCGCCCGCCGCGGCGACGACCGCCGCCGCGAGCGCCGCGTTTCCGCAGCTCGCGATCGCGAGGTCCGGGCGCTCGCTCGTCAGCCCGAGCCGCTCCGCGACCTCGAGCCAGACGAGCACGCCGAAGAGGTGGCGCGCCTTGTGCGAGCCGGAGACGTTGCCGGTCTCGTCCTTCACCCAGACGCCGAAGCCGAGCCTCTCGCTCAGCGCACCGGCGCGCGCGAACGGCGTGACGCGGAAGCCGTGGCCGTCGACCTCCGCGACGCGCCCGTCGAGCGCGCGCACGAGCGCCACGAAGTCCTCGTCCGGGATGCCGCCCTCGCGCGCGACGTGGTACGCGTGCAGCAGCCCGCGGAAGCGGACGAACGGATTCGGCTCGCCGTCGTCGGCGGGGAGCTCGACCGCCGTGAGGTCGAGCTCGCGGCGCAGGACGTGGTCGACGTCGCCGGTGCCCGCGTTCGGGCACGCGAACGGGAACGGGTCGTCCCGCGCCGGCTCCGCGCCGCAGCCGGCGCACACGAGGCGGCTGACGGTCACAGCGCTTCCAGCACTCCCGTCCGCGCGTTGAACTCGTCGATCAGCGCGTCCCACGTCTGGGCCTCGGCGTGCCGCGCCTTCCAGAACGACTGGTCGCGGCGCGCGACGAAGTCCTCGATCGAGACGCCCTGCTGCTCGACCCACGTGTAGTAGCCGAGGTTGAAGATCCGCTTCCGCTCCTCGTAGGTCAGCTCGCGCATGTTGTCCGTCGTCGCCCCGAGCAGGTGCTCGCCGAAGACCTCCGCCGCGCCGAGCTCGTCGAAGCCGCCGGGGAAGTACTTCCCGAGCGCGATCTCGCGCTCGCTCCCGTACATCGCCGCGCCGTCGGTGGCGACGGTGATGACGACGTCGTCCGGGCCGAGGTCGAAGTGCTTCGCCGTCTTGATCGCCGCGAGGACGTTGCAGATGCTCGACAGCCCGAGCGACGGCAGCTGCGCGACGACGTCCGCCGGGATCCCGCGCCGCCGCAGCAGGTGCTCGCGGCCGGTGTCGGTGTCGAACAGGACGTTGAGCCGGTCGGTCGCGCGGTCGGACACCGCCACCGCGACGTCGGTGTTCATCACGTTGTGGATCAGCGGGATGTGCTTGTCGCCGATCCCCTGGATGTTGTGCTCGCCGAAGCCGTTGTAGAGCATCGTCGGGCACTCGAGCGCCTCGACCGCGACGACGAGCGTCCCGTGCCGCTCCTTCAGGAAGTCGCCGGCGCCGATCGTCCCCGCGGAGCCGGTCGCCGACGTGAACGAGTGCAGCCGGAGCGAGGGCGTCTCGCGCTGCATCGACTCGAACACCGCGGCGAGCGCGGCGCCGGTCACCTGGTAGTGGACGACGTGGTTCCCGAACTCGGAGAACTGGTTGAGGATGTGATTCTCCGGATCCTCGGCCAGCTCGTGGCATTTGTCGTAGATCTCCTTCACGTTGCTCTCGACGCCGGGCGTCCGGATGATGTCGTCGGGGTCGGCGACCCAGCGCTCGAGCCAGTCGAAGCGCTCCTGGCTCATCCCCTCCGGCAGCACGGCGACGCCGTGGCAGCGCATGAGCCGCGAGATCGCGACGCCGCCGCGGCAGTAGTTCCCGGTCGACGGCCAGACCGCACGGTCGCGCGTCGGATCGAATCTCCCGGTGACGAGCCGCGGCGCGAGGCAGCCGTACGCCGCGAGCACCTTGTGCGCCGCGATCATCGGGAAGCGGTCACCGAGCGCGACGACGATCCGGGCGTCGACGCCGGTCAGCTCCTTCGGGAGCACGACGTGCTCCGGCACCGCGGCGCGCCCGGTGCGCGCGCTGTCGTTGAACCAGTGGACGCGGAAGAGGTTCAGCGGGTCGGCGTCGTCCGGCCCGACTGCCGCGAGCCGCGCCGTCACCGTCGCCGGGATCGTCCCCGGGTCGGTGAGCTGGGCGAATGTCGGCAGGCCGATGCCCGCCTCACGGAACCGCGCCGCCGTACGCTCGAGCATCTGCTCGTCGACGATCCCGCCGTCCCCGGCGGAGCGTTCTTGCAGCACTGTTGGCCTCCTTTGGTGGCCCGACAGCGCAACTCTAGAGAGCATACGCAGAACCTCTCGTCGGGGCGACGCCTGACCCCCGATCCGTGGTTTCTGCCCTTTCAGACCCTCAGGTCGACGAGCTCGAAGCGGTCGACGTCGACGAGGCCGCGGTCGGTGATCTTCAGCGACGGGATCACCGAGAGGGCGAGGAACGCGAGCGCCTGAAACGGATGCTGGTACTCGACGCCGAGCTCGGCCGCCGCGGCGTTGAGGGCGCGGCTCGCGTCGAGGACCTCCGCGAGCGGCCGGTCGGAGAGGAGCCCGGCGACCGGCAGCGGCAGCTCGGAGCGGATCCCGTCCTCGTCCGCGACGACGATCCCGCCGCCGAGCTCGGCGAGGCGGGCGACGACGCGGGCCATCGACGCGTCGTCGACGCCGACGACGACGAGGTTGTGCGCGTCGTGCGCGAGCGTCGCGCCGAATGCGCCGCGCCGGAGCCCGAAGCCGCGGACGAACCCGCGGCCGACGCGGCCGGTGCCGAGGTGGCGCTCGAGCACGGCGATCTTCGCGAGGTCGCGCTCCGGGTCGGCGACCGCCTCGCCGGCGACGACGCGCGGCTCGTCGACGAGCGACTCCGTCACGATCTGCCCCGGCACGAGCCCGATCACGCGCGCGCCGCCGCCGCTCCACGGGATGCGGAAGACGTCCGGCGGCACCGCCCCGACGCGCACCGTGTGCCGCACCCACTCGGGCACCGGCACCGCGGGGATCTCCGGCGCCGCGCGGCCCGCCTTCAGCACGAGGTCGGGCACGAACGAGACGAGATCCGGCAGGAGGAGAATGTCCGCCTGGTAGCCGGGCGCGATCGCGCCCAGGTGGGCGAGCCCGTGGTACTCCGCGGGGTTGAGCGACGCCATCACGAGCGCGTCCTCGGGCGTGGCGCCGAGCGCGACCGCGTCGCGCACCATCGCGTTGACGTGCCCGTCGTCGGCGATGTGCTCCGGCTCCCGGTCGTCGGTGCAGAAGGCGATCCGCGACGGCCCGTACTCGAGCGCGAGCGGGATCAGCGCCTCGAGGTTCCGCGCCGCGGACGCCTCGCGGATCAGGAGCCACATCCCGTCGCGGAGCCGCTCGCGGCCCTCCTCGATCGTCGCGGCCTCGTGGTCGGACCGGATCCCGACCGACGCGTACGCCGCGAGCTTCTTCCCGGAGAGCCCCGGCGCGTGCCCGTCGACGTGGCCCGAGAGCCGCACCTTCGCGAGCTCGGACTCCGCGCCGTTGACGACGCCGGGGAAGTTCATCATCTCCGCCACGCCGATCACGTGGCTTCGCCGCAGCAGCCCCTCGAGGTCGCCGATCGTGAGCGCGCGGCGCGGCGACTCGAAGTCCGACGCGGGCACGCACGACGACGCCATGAAGTAGATCTCGAGCGGCAGGTCGGCCGACGCGTCGAGCAGCCAGTGGACGCCGTCGGTGCCGAGGACGTTCGCGATCTCGTGCGGATCGGCGACGACGGCCGTCGTGCCGAGCGGGAGCACGAGCCGCGCGAACTCGTCGACGAGGAGCTTCGACGACTCGAGGTGCATGTGCGCGTCGACGAAGCCCGGGACGAGGTGCCGGCCCGCGGCGTCGATCGTCTCGCGCCCCTCGTAGTCGCCGAGCCCCGCGACGACGCCGTCGACGATCGCCACGTCGGCGTCGAGCCACTCGCGCGTGAAGACGGACAGGACGCGGCCGCCGCTGATCACGAGGTCGGCCGGCTCGTCGCCGCGCGCGACGGCGACGCGACGGGAGAGGTCGGCGTTCCGGCTCACAGCGGGAGCCTCGCAGCCTGGACGCGGTGCTCGCGCGCGATCTCGTCCTCGTCGGCGCGGACGAGCCGCCCGTCGCGGACGACCTCCTCGCCGCCGACGACGAGCCGGTCGGCGCGGTGCGGCCCGGAGAGGACGAGCCCCGCGACCGGGTCCGCGCCGGCGCCCGCCAGCTCGAGCCCGTCCGTCCGCCAGACGGCGAAGTCGGCGCGCTTTCCCGGCTCGAGCGAGCCGATGTCGTCGCGGCGCAGCACCGCCGCGCCGCCGCGCGTCCCGAGCCGGAGCGCATCGCGCACGGTCATCGCCCGCGGGCCGCCGCGTCCGCGCGCGACGAGCAGCGCCTGCTTCACCTCCAAGAAGAGGTCGCTGCGCTCGTTCGACGCGGAGCCGTCGACGCCGAGCCCGACGCGGACGCCCGTGTCGACGAGCTCGCGCACCGGCGCGACGCCGGCGCCCAGGCGGAGGTTGGAGGTCGGGCAGTGCGCGACGCCGACGCCGCTCTCGCCGAACCGCGCGACGTCGGCGGGGGAGAGGTGGACGCAGTGCGCGCACCAGACGTCGCCGTCGAGCCAGCCGAGCGAGTCGAGGTACTCGACCGGCCGGCAGCCGTACAGCTCGAGGCAGTACGCCTCCTCCTCCACGGTCTCCGCGAGGTGCGTGTGGAGGACGAGCCCGAGCCGCCGCGCGAGCTCCGCCGACTCCTCCATCAGCCGTCCGGTGGCCGAGAACGGCGAGCACGGCGCGACCGCGATCTGCACGAAGCCGTCGTCCTGGAGCGCCGCGAGCCGCTCGGTGTCGGCGAGGACGGCGTCGAGGTCCTCGACGATCGAGTCCGGCGGCAGCCCGCCGTCCGACTCGCCGAGGTCCATCGAGCCGCGCGACGCGACGATGCGCACGCCGAGCTCGCGCGCCGCGCGCACCTCCGCCTCGACGAGCCCGGTGCGCCCGCGCGGGAAGACGTAGTGGTGGTCGAAGACGGTGGAGCAGCCGGCGAGCGCGAGCTCCGCGAGCCCGGTGCGCGCCGCGGCGTACTCCGTCTCCTCGTCGATGTGCGCCCACACCGGGTAGAGCGCGGCGAGCCACTCGAAGAGCGTCCCCTCCTGCACCCGCGCGCGCGTGAGCGTCTGGTAGAGGTGGTGGTGCGTGTTGACGAGGCCCGGCGTGAGGACGGCGCCGCCGAGGTCGACCGTCTCGTCCGCGACGGGCGGGCCGGCCCCGCCGACCGCCTCCACGAGCCCGTCGCGGACGAGCAGCCAGCCGCCGTCGTGCTCGGAGCCGGCGTCGTCCATCGTGACGATCCAGGCGTTGCGGTAGAGCGTGCTCTTGCCCATCCAGCGATAATCCAATCACCGAGACGAAGGGAGTGTCATGTCGATCCTGATCGAGAACGGCCGGATCATCACCGCTGCGGACGACTACGTCGCCGACGTCTACATCGAGGACGAGACGGTCACGCTGATCGGCACCGACCTCGACGTCGCGGCCGACAGGACGATCGACGCCTCCGGGCGCTACCTGCTCCCGGGCTGCATCGACCCGCACACCCACTTCGACATGCCGTTCGGCGGGACGATCACCGCCGACGACTTCCAGTCCGGCCAGACCTCCTGCGCCTTCGGCGGGACGACGACGCACATCGACTTCGCGATCCAGACGAAGGGCAAGTCGTTCACCCACGGCATCGAGGAGTGGCACGCGAAGGCCGAGGGCAAGTCGATGATCGACTACGGCTTCCACATCATCGTCACCGACCTGAAGGAAGGCGGGACGCTCGAGGAGCTCGGGACGCTGCCCGACATGGGCGTCACGTCGTACAAGATGCTGATGGCGTACAAGGGCGTGTTCCTCGTCGACGACGAGACGCTGTTCCGCGTCATGGAGCTCGCGCGCGAGACCGGCGCGCTCGCAATGATCCACGGCGAGAACGGCGACGTGATCGACGTGCTCGTGAAGCGCGCGGTGGAGGAGGGGAACCTCGCGCCGGCCTGGCACGCGAAGACGCGGCCCGCCGAGCTCGAGGGCGAGGCGACGAACCGCGCGATCCAGATCGCGCACGTCGCCGGCTGCCCGCTCTACGTCGTCCACGTCACCTGCGAGGAGTCCGTCGAGGCGATCGCGCGGGCGCGGGCGAAGAACTGGGACGTCTGGGGCGAGACGTGCACGCAGTACTTCTTCATCGACGACACGTATCTCGACCGGCCGGACTTCGAGGGCGCGAAGGCCGTGTTCTCGCCGCCCGTGCGCGACAAGCGGAACCAGCCGATCCTCTGGGACGCGGTGCGCACCGACAAGCTCTCCGCGATCTCGACCGACCACTGCTCGTTCCGGATGTCGGACCAGAAGACGCTCGGCAAGGACAACTTCGCGCTGATCCCGAACGGCGCGCCCGGCGTCGAGGACCGGCTGCTGATGATCCACCACTTCGGCGTCAACGAGGGCCGGATCGGGCTCAACCGGATGGTCGAGCTGCTCTCGACGAACGCCGCGAAGCTCTTCGGCATGTACCCGAAGAAGGGGACGATCGCGCCCGGCTCGGACGCGGACATCGTGATCTTCGACCCGAACAAGGAGCACACGATCTCGGCGAAGACGCACCACACGGCGGCGGACTACAACCTCTACGAGGGGACGACGGTCACCGGCGCGCCGGAGATCGTCCTGCTCCGCGGCCAGGTGCTCGTCGAGGACGGCGAGCTCGCGGCGTCGCCGGGCGTCGGCCAGTTCGTGAAGCGCGCCCGGTTCGGCGAGGAGCTGAAGGCGGCGAAGACGACCTAGCGCTTGTTCTGCGCGCGCTCGCGCTCGTCGTTCCGGCGCGCGGCGCGGAAGAAGAAGAAGCAGAGGATCCCGACGGCGACGACCGGGCCGATCGAGCCGACGAGGTAGACCGCGTCCATGACGCCGTTCGCGGAGCCCGCGAGCACGGCGACATCGTACGCGGCGGCTACGCGGCGACGTCCTCGTGCTCGAGGAGGTCGGCGCCGGCAGCGCGGTGCGCGGTGGCGGGCCGGCGCCGGTCGAGCCGGAACGGGATGAGCATGACGAGGGTCAGGCCCGCGATGATCGCGACGTCGAGGACGGCGATCGCGACGATGCTCTGGGTCAGGGACACGCGGCACTCCTTCGGTCGGAAGCTGTCTCGTCTCCAGGGAACCGGCCGCGCGTGAGAGCGTCCTGGACGTTCGCTGTGGGCTTCCTGTGTGCCGTTAGACTGGCCTCATGCCGAGCGAGCACGAGGTCTTGGAGGCGTTGCGCCAGGTCGAGGATCCCGAGCTCGGGATGGACATCGTCGACCTCGGGCTCCTCTACGAGGTCGAGGTCGAGGGCCCGAAGGTGAAGGTGCTCTACAGCCTCACGTCGATGGGCTGCCCCGCGGGCCCGCTGATCGCGGGCGACATCGAGCGCGTCGCGCGCGAGGTGCCGGGCGTCGAGGAGGTCGACCTCGAGCTCACGTTCGACCCACCGTGGACGCCGGACCGGATGTCCGACGACGCGAAGTTCATCCTCGGCTTCGGCTGAGCTCCGATTTGGCGCGGGTGATCTGGAGGATGGCGTGCGCCGGGATCGCCGCCGGGGCGCTCTATCTCGCGATCCAGCACGTCAGCTCGAACGGCGACTCTCCGTCGACGGTGACGACGCTCCATCGCGGAGAGACACGCACAATCGGGGACGCAAAGCCCGGAGCGGCGCTCACATGCGTGGACGGCTCGATCGCGGTCACGGCGAGGATCCCGCAGACCGGCACGGCGCTCCAGAGCTCGCACGAGCTGTCGATTCGGCTGAAGACGCTTGCGAGCGGCGCGGTCACCGCGTCCTGCTTCTGATCGGCGCCGACGAAGAGTTGAGGGGACGGGCTGCGGCCCACCGTCCCCTCGGCTCACGACCCTAGACCCTCGCCGCGTGAAGCGGAACGAGTCCGCGTCGCGTTTTGCAGAGCCTTTACGTCGGTGTTCGGAAGCCCTCATGTTCTGCGGCTTCACTTGTGACAGATGCGGCAGACGCATACGGCGACCCGATGCGGCGGGGTCGCCGTCTCGTCGTTCTCCTAGGCGGATCGTCCGCCGATCGCGCCGACGAGTGCGACGACGATCACGACGAGCAGCAGCAGGAACAGGAACTTCGTCAACACGATCCCGCCGCCGATCGCGAGGACCAGGAGCAGCAGGAGCAGGATCCAGAGCAGCATTCGGGTCACCTCGTTTCGCCGTTGAGTCCGGACGGTACCCCCGGCTACCTTCCGTTTACCGGCCTTTTGCAGGTCTTTTACCTCGCCCCGCCGCCGTCTGCGGGACGGCGGTAGGCTCGTTTCCGCGATGAGCGCGACGGACGAGATCGGGCGGACGCTGAACGCGGCGTCGCGCAAGGCGATCCTCGCCGCGGCGACGAACGGCCAGGTGCGCTCCGTCGTCAGCCGCTACGGGATGCAGTTCGGTGGTGCGCGATTCGTCGCCGGCGAGACACTCGACGAGTGCCTCGACGTGCTCGCGGGCCTCAACGCGAAAGGGCTGCGCGCGAACACGACGCTGCTCGGCGAGGATCTCGAGTCCGCGGACGAGGCGCGCGAGGTCGCCGCCGTGTTCCGCACGATCCTCGACCGGATCGCCGAGCGCGAGCTGCGCGTCAACCTCGCCGTGAAGCCCACGCACGTGGGACTGCTGATCGACGAGGAGCTCGCGTACGAGAACCTCGCGTCGATCGTCGACCACGCCGGGACGCTCTCGAACTTCGTGCGCATCGACATGGAGCACTCCGCGCTCGTCGACGCGACGCTGCGCATCAACGCGCGCCTCCACGACGAGGGGCGCGAGAACGTCGGCACGGTGCTCCAGTCGTACCTCTACCGGACGCCCGAGGATCTCGAGGCGCTGCTCCCGTCGAAGCCGAACCTCCGGCTCGTGAAGGGCGCATACCTCGAGCCGGCGGAGATCGCGTACCCGCGCAAGCAGGACGTCGACGCCGCGTTCGTCAGGCTGATGGAGCGCGCGCTCCTCGGCGGCGCGTATCTCGCGATCGCGACGCACGACGAGCGGATGATCGAGCACGCGATCGCGTTCGCGGCCGAGCACGAGATCGAGCGCGACCGGTTCGAGTTCCAGATGCTCTACGGCGTCCGGCCGCAGCTGCAGCTCTCGCTCGTCGCGCGCGGCTTCAACGTCCTCGTCGCGACGCCGTACGGGCCGGAGTGGTACCCGTACCTCATGCGGCGGCTCGCCGAACGGCCGGCGAACGTGCTGTTCATCGCGAAGAACCTCCGCGGCTAGCCGACGGACAGGACGATCTTGCCGAGCTGCTCGCCCGCCTCGAGCCGCTCGTGCGCCGCGCGGATCTCCGAGAGCGGGACCACCTCGTCGACGACGGGCAGCGCGCGGCCGCTCGCGACGAGCTCGTAGGCGCCCTCGAAGTCCGCCTTCGTCCCCATCGTCGAGCCGAGGATCGTGAGCTGCTTCCACCAGACGCGGTGGAGCGCGGCCGGCGGGTTCGGGCCGGTCGTCGCGCCGCAGACCGCGATCCGCCCGTCGCGCGCGGCGACGTCGAGCGACGTCCGCCACGTCGCCTCGCCGACGTGCTCGACGACGACGTCCGCGCCGCGGCCGCCCGTCGCCTCCTTCACCGCCGCCTTCACGTCGCCGGTCGCGTGGTTCACCACCGCGTCGGCGCCGAGCCCGGTCGCGCGGGCGAGCTTCGCGTCGCTCGACGACGTGACGATCGTGCGCGCGCCGAGCGCCTTCGCGATTGCGAGCCCCGCGGTCGACACGCCGCTGCCGATCCCCCAGAGCAGCACCCACTCGCCCTCGCGCAGCCCCGCGCGCGTGACGAGCATCCGGTACGCGGTCTCGAAGACGAGCGGGAACGCCGCAGCCTCCTCGAACGAGAGACCGTCCGGGATCGGGTAGACGTTCGTCGCCGGGACCGCGATCAGCTCGGCGTTCGTCCCGTCGCCGTGCTCGCCGACGACGTGGATCGACCCGTCGGGCGCCTCGACGCCCGGGTTGATCACGACGCGGTCGCCGGGCTCGAAGCCGTTCACGCCCGGCCCGAGCGCCTCGACGACGCCCGCGCCGTCCGCGCCGAGGATGCGCGGCTTCGGCACCGACGGGAGGCCCTTGCGGATCCAGACGTCGAGATGGTTCAGCGCCGACGCGCGGATGCGGACGAGCACCTCGCCCTCGCCGGCGACGGGATCGGGGACGTCCTCCTCCACGAGGACCTCGGGCCCGCCGTCCGCGTGGATACGCACCGCCCTCACGCAGGGCAGACTATCCGGCGTGCGTGCGGCGGACCTCCACCGGGTCGGGGAGGAGCTCGGGCTCGATGCAGTCGGGGCCGCGCCCGCGGCGCCGTACGACGAGACCGAGCGCCACATCCGCGAGCGCCGCGCGCGCGGGCTCTTCGCCGACATGAAGTTCACGATGGCGCGCCCGGAGGAGTCGTGCCATCCGGAGACGCTCCTGCCCGGTGCGCGCACGGTGATCTCCGCCGCGCTCTGCTACTACGCGTCCGAGCCGGAGCGGCCGGCCGGCCACGGGCGGCTGCCGCGCTACACGTGGTTCGACGCGTACGCCGAGCTCCGCGAGAAGCTCGACGAGCTTGGACGGCGGATCGGCGGGACGTATCGCGTGCTCGTCGACGCGAACCAGCACGTCGACCGCGAGGCGGCCGCCCGCAGCGGGGTCGGCTTCTACGGGAAGAACACGCTCCTCATCACGCGCCGCCACGGCTCGTGGGTCGTCCTCGGCACGCTCGTCACCGACGTCGAGCTCGAGCCGACGCCGCCGCTCGACGCCGACTGCGGCTCGTGCCGCCTCTGCATCGACGCCTGTCCGACCGGCGCGCTCGACGAGCCCGGGACGCTCGACGCGACGCGCTGCCTCTCCTACTGGACGCAGGCGCCGGCGCCGATCCCGGAGGCGTACCGGGCCGACGTCGGGGCGCAGGTCTACGGTTGTGACATCTGCCAGGACGTCTGTCCGTGGAATCGCGGGATCGAGCGGCGCCGCGACGCGGTTGCGACCGCGGACGGCTCGGAGCCGCACGTCTCCCTCGCCGACTGGCTGCGCGCCGACGCGGCCGGGCTCCGCGCGCGCTACCGCCGGCTCTACGTGCCGCGCGACGACGGCCGCTGGCTCCGGCGCAACGCGCTCGTCGCGGCCGGGAACGTCGGCGGCGCGCCCGAGCGCGACGCGGTCGCGCCGTATCTCGACGACGACGACCCGATGCTGCGCGAGCACGCGGCATGGGCCGTCGCGCGAATGGACGAGCGCGGTGTCTAGCCGCCGCACCGTCGTCGGCGAGCGCGAGCTCGAGACCTGGCTCTCGATCGCGCGGCTCGCGGGATTCGTCTTCGCGGCCTGCGAGATCGGGATCTTCGTCGACGCGTTCCCGGACGGCTACCGGATGAAGGGCTGGTGGATCACGATCGCACTCGGGATCGGCACGCTCGTCTTCTACGCGCTCGCACGCTGGATGCCGGCGAGCTGGGAAGGAACGGTCGGCTTCCTCGCGCTCGCGTTCGACACGTGCATCATCGCCGCGTACGCGACGGTGTTCTCGTACGAGTACGGGAACCAGGTGCGGTGGGCGCTCGTGCTCGTCGTCGCGGAGGCCGCGCTGCGCTACGGGCTGCTCGGCGGGCTCCTGATGCCGATCGTGCTGATCCCGGTGCTCGCGTACGACGAGCACTTCCGCGCGCATCACTTCGGCCCGCCCGGCTTCACGCTCGACCGCGTCTCGTTCCCGACCGGCGTGCTCCTTCTCTCGGGGCTCGTCGTCGGCTGGCTCGTGAAGCAGCTCGACCGCCGCGCGCAGGAGGCCGAGGCGCTTCGCGACGAGCTCGGGCGGCACGTCGACGTGCTCGAGGCGGCGAACCGGTGCGCGGTCGCGCTCGGGTCGTCGCTCGAGATGGACGAGGCGTTCGGCGCCTTCATCGTCGAGCTGCAGGAGGTCGTCCCCTTCGACCGCGCCGCGATCGTCCTCGTCGAGAACGACAAGGCCGCGACGATCGCGACCGCGGGCGTCGGCGCCGGCGACGTGCTCCCACCGGGCAGCTTCGGCCCGCTCGAAGGCTCCCCGCTCGGGCAGGTGCTCACGGGCGGGACGATCGTGCAGCGCGATCTCACCGAAGGCGTCTTCCGGGAGGACGCGCTCCTCGTCGCGCTCGGGCTGCGGAGCCGGGTCCTCGCGCCGCTCCCGGTCGGGGCGCGCCCGATCGGTGCGCTCGCGATCTCGCGGAAGGAGGTCGACGCGTTCTCGGACGAGGAGGTCGAGCTCGTCTCGCTGCTCGGCCGGCTCGTCGCGACGGCGGTGCAGAACATCCGCTCGTACGACGCGGAGCGCCGCAGGGTGGAGGAGCTGCACCAGCTCTCTGCGATGCGCGCGGACTTCGTCTCGCTCGTGTCGCACGAGCTCCGCAGCCCGATGGCCGCGGTGATCGGCGCGGCGCGCACGCTGCAGGAGCGGCGGCGCGAGCTCAGCGTCGAGCAGCGCGAGGCGTTCCTCGCGCTCATCGCGAACGAGACGAACCGGCTCGCGACCCTCGTCGGCGACGTGCTCGACACGTCGCGGATCGACGCGGGGACGTTCAGCTACTCGTTCGGCGAGGTCGACCTCATGCGCCTCATCGACGACGTCGTGACGCTCGCGTCCGTCCAGGAGGAGGTCGCGGTGCGGGCGACGGTGCCCGGGCAGCTGCCGTCCGTCCACGGCGACCGCGAGCGGCTGCGCCAGGTGCTCTCGAACCTCGTCGACAACGCCGTGAAGTACTCCGACAGCGGCGGCGCGGTCGAGGTGCGGGCGCGCACGGCCGACGGCGTCGTCCAGGTCTCCGTCACCGACCACGGCCCGGGGATCCCGCGCGACCAGCAGCACGTGATCTTCGAGAAGTTCGGCCGTGCGACCGGGACCGACCAGACGAAGCCGGGCACCGGGCTCGGCCTCTTCATCGCGCGCTCGATCGCGGAGGCGCACGGCGGCTCGCTCGACGTCGAGTCGGTGCCCGACGCGGGCGCGACGTTCACGCTGACGCTGCCGGCGACGACGTAGCTAGCTCGAGACGCGGGCGCGCAGGCGCTCGACGCCGAGGTCCTTCGCGAGCGCGCGGGCGCGCGCCGCGATGCGCGTGCGGAGCTCCTCCGGCCCGAGCACGACCGCCTCGCCGCGGAGGGCGAGGATCTCGCTCTCGAGCCACTCGTCGCTGCCGACCGGGAGCTCGCGGAGCGCGCCGCCGTCGGCGAGGCGCCGCGCGCCGCGCTCGATCGCCCAGCGCGCGATCTCGGGGGCGTAGAGCACCTGCGCGCTGCGGGCGCCGCGCAGCCGCGTCGGCTCGAAGCCCTGGCGCGGCTCGAAGCGCTCGCGCGTCAGCTTCGCGCTGCGCATCCGGTCGAGCCGGAACGAGCGCTCGGCGTCGGCGGAGCGGTCCCACGTGTGGACGTACCAGTTCGGGAGCTGCCGCTCGAGCGAGTACGGCTCGACGAGGCGCGTCGTCGGCTGCGCGTCGACCTCCTTCTGGTACTCGATCTCGACGAGCCGGTGCTCGCGCATGCCGCGCGCGAGCTTCGAGACCAGGTCCTCCTCGGCGCGCTCGATCTGCGGCTCCGGCGTCTGGGTGAGCTCGAACTGGCCGAACGTCTCCTCGAGCTTGTGGCGCACGCGCGCGAGCGGCGTGTGCGCGTCGGCGGCGATCATCGGGCCGACGTACTCGAGCGCGAGCCGGATCGCGCGCGCCTCGAGCGGCGTCAGCCGCGGCGGGAGCCGGAACGTGTCGCCCCACAGCTCCTTGTCGACGTGCACCTCGTGGCCGCGCAGCTCCGCGTAGACCGTGTAGCAGCCGCCGCCGAAGTTGACGAGGTTCAGGAGCGACAGGTGCTCCTCGAGCTCGTCCTCCGGGATCGGGAAGCGCTCGATCAGCTCCGTCGCCGGGAAGTCGGCCTCGATGTCGTCGCCGCAGCGCGCGAGGAGGTACGCGAGGAGCGCCTGGAGGACGGCGAACCGCTCCGGCGCGACCGGGCCGGCCGGCCGCTCGCCGGCATCGTCGACGACCTTCGCCGGCCGCTCGGCCGCCGGGGTCGGCGCCGGGCCCTCGTGGCCGTCGCGCACGCGCCGGAGCGCGGACGCGACCTCGCGGCGCAGCTCGTCCGGCTCGAGCGGGACCGCGCGCCCGTCCTGGCGGAGCACCCACGACGCGAGCAGCGGCAGCGACGAGTACTCCGTCACGAACACGCCGTCCTCGAGCCGCCCGGTCGAGCCGTACGCGCGTTGCACCCACCACGCGGTGTCGCCGCGCACCTCGATGCGCGCCTCGCCGACCGCGTCGCCGATCTGCCACGGCGGGCGGCCGCGGTACAGCTCGATGTCGAAGTCGGTCGGGATCCGGAAGTCGCGCTCGCGACGCGTCGCGAACTTGATCTCGCCGCGGATGCGCGAGACGCGGAACGTGCGGATGTCGTCGCGGTCGAGGTCGCGGCCGACGACGTACCAGATGCCGTTGTCCGGCATCAGCGCGTACGGGTTGAGCGTGCGCTCCGTCGTCTTGTCGCTCGAGATCGACCAGTACTCGAACTTCACCGTGCGCTGCTTCGAGATCGCGCCCTCGAGCTTCGCGAGACGCCCCGGCATCTCCGGCGAGTAGTCGGGGTCGAGCACCTGGACGCGGTCCGCGGTGTCTGTCCGCGCGTCGACGAAGCCCGGCCGGCCGAGCGCGAGATTCTGGAGCGCGAGCCGGAGCGGCTCCGCGTACGCGAACTTCCCGTCGAGGAGGATCAGCGCCGTCTGCAGCGCCGCGAGCTCCTCGTCCTCGAGCTGGAGCTCGGGGAGGAAGTACTGCTCCGAGCGGAGCGTGTAGAGCTCCTCGCCCGTGAACTCGTCGCGCTGCGACTGGAGCGGGACGCCGAGCGCCAAGAGCTCCGCGCGGTCCGAGTAGAACCGGCGCGCGAACGCCTCGTCCGACATCTCCGAGTAGCCCTCGACGTTCGACTTCACGTCGCGCGCGGTCAGCGCCCGCCGCTCCGCCATCAGGAACGCCACGAGCGAGAGCTGGCGGATCAGCTTGTCCGTGTCATGCGACACCTGTGCCCACCCTACCGCGCGCGACCTGTGGATCGCGGCTGTGGAAAGGATGTGGAGAGCGCTACGCCGCGGCCTTCGCCGCGACCTTCGCCTCGAGATGCTGGTGCGACGGGCAGTAGTCGCGCTCCGGCAGCGGCGTGCGCTGGCACGGCTTGCCCTTGCGCGTCGTCGCGCGGCAGCGGGCGACGCCGCCGTCGAGCGCGCCCGACTCGATCTGCTCCTCGATGAACGTGACCGCCGCGGTCACGCCCTGCTGCACCGCCCATGCGACCTGCGCCTGCGCGGTGATCGGGAAGTAGCGGCGGATGTCCTGGAAGAGCGCGCGGTCCGGCTTCGCGAAGTAGAGCGGGTCCTTCGCGAGGCGGGACATCGTCTGCTCGCACGCCTCGAGGACAGCGCGGCGAGACTCGAGCTGCGTCTCGCGATCGCTGTACGGGTCGATCTGATCCTTGATCGACCGATAAATCGCACGAGAGTATTGATACATGCAGTGCTGTAACTGGGAGCTTCGGTCGTCCATCAGCAGTCTCGCCGTCTCCTATTAAGGCCGCGGCAAAGCTTTGTTAACAGGGAGTTAACCCCTACCGCGGCTCGCGTCGTCCTTCGATCCTAACAGGCGGCGGGCCTGTCACAAAGTCGCGGCAGAAATTGCCTTCGGGGGCAACGTCAGCCGGAAGCGACCCGCGCCTGGTACGCGCCCGGGTAGCCCTTCGCGTGGACGGCAGGCAGTGCCGCCGTGGCTGCCGCGCTCGAGCGATAGACGCCCGAGAAGACAACGGCGTACCCGGGATGGAGGCTCGAGTACCGCGACGAGAGGAGGACGCCGACCTGCGGGACGCCGCGCCTCATCGCCGCGCGCGCCTGGGCGAGCGGGAGCGCCGCGCCGGCCGAGGCCGGGATCGACTCGAGGACGACCGTGTAGCCGCTCGTCCCGGCGGGCCACGTCGCGGGGCCGCCGTTCGCCGGCGGCTTGGGCTTCGGGGTCGGCTTCGGCGCCGTGGTCGTGGTCGGCGCGGTCGTCGCGGCCGGCGGCGTCGTGACGGTGTCGGTGATCGTCGCGGGCGGCGGCGGGGTGGTCGTCGGCGGCGACGCGGAGCTCGACCCCGAGCCGATCGCGCTGATCGCGACGGCGACCGCGGTCGCGATCCCGGAGACGGCGAGGAAGAAGATCGCCGGGCGGATCCAGCTCCGGCCGCGGCCCGGCTTCCCGTCGGCCAGGCGGGCGCCGCAGTCGAGGCAGTACTCCTGCTGCGGCTCGTGTGCGGCCCCGCAGCGGGGGCAGCGGGGATTCTCGCTCTGCACCACCGGCGACGATAGCGCCCCCGGTGGTCAGCGCTGGACGACGACGAGGCGCTCCTCGGTCATCTCGCGGACGGCGTACGCGGGGCCCTCTTTCGTGTTTCCGGACTCCTTCACGCCGCCGTACGGCATCTGGTCGGAGCGGAACGTCGGCGCCTCGTTCACCGTCACGCCGCCGAACTCGAGCCCCTCGGCGCAGCGCAGCGCCGTCTCGAGCGATGCGGTGAAGACGCCGGCCTGGAGGCCGAACGGCGTGCCGTTCGCGCGGGCGATCGCCTCGTCGAGCGTGTCGTACGCGGCGACGACGACCACGGGCCCGAACACCTCCTCGCAGCTCACCTTCGCCGAGTCCGGGACGTCGGCGAGCACCGTCGGCCGGATCAGCCCGTCCGCGTCGCCGCCGGCGAGCGCGGTCGCGCCGGACGCCTTCGCCTCCTCGATCCACGCGAGGATGCGCTCGCGCGCGTCCTCGTCGATCACCGGCCCGACGTCCGTGTCGTCGTCCGCCGGGTCGCCGACCTTCAGCGCCTCGACGAGCGGGACGAACGCCGCGACGAAGTCGTCGTACGCCGCGCGCTCGACGTAGATCCGCTGAACGGAGATGCAGCTCTGGCCTGCGAACGAGAACGCGTTCGCGGCGAGCTTCGACGCGGCCACGCCGGCGTCCGCGTCCGCCGCGACGATCACCGGCGTCGAGTTGCCGAGCTCGAGCTTCACGCGCTTCCGCGGCGCGCGCTCCTGCAGGCCCCAGCCGACGGGCCCCGAGCCGGTGAACGTGATCAGCTTCACGCGCTCGTCGCCGACGAGGACGTCGCCGATCTCGGCCGACGGGCCGACGACGACGTTCACCCAGCCGGGCGGCGCGCCGGCCTCGAGCTCGAGCTCCGCGAGGAAGAGCGCGGAGAGCGGCGTCGCGGTCGCGGGCTTCAGCACGACGGGGCAGCCGGCCGCGAGCGAAGGGGCGAGCTTGTGCGCGACGAGGTTGCACGGGAAGTTGAACGGCGAGATCGCCGCGACGATCCCGACCGGACGCCGGATCGTGAAGCCGAGCTTCCCCTCGCCGGCCTGCGCCGCCTCCATCGGGATCATCTCGCCGGCGAGCTTCCGCGCCTCGACGGCGGCGAACGTGTACGTCGACATCGCGCGCGAGGCCTCGACGCGCGCCGTCTTGATCGGCTTGCCCGCCTCGTCGGAGATCGTGCGCGCGAGCTCCTCGTGCCGCCTGCCGATCAGGCCCGCGACCTTGACGAGGATCTCCGCGCGCTTGTGCGCCGGCAGCGGCGCGGCGAGCGCGCGGTCCGCTGCGTCGAGCGCGCGGCGGGTCTCGTCGGCGCCGCCCTTCGCGACGCGGCCGACGACGTCGCCGGAGTAGGGGGAGCGGACGTCGATCCAGGCGCCGGTCTCGACCCACTCGCCGTCGATCAGCAGCTTGCGCTCCGTCGCGGTGGCGGCCATCCCGGGACCTTAGCCCTCGTCGGGCAGGCGCGCCGCGAGCGTCTCGAGGACCTTCAGCTGCATCGCCGGCGTGTCGCGGAGCAGGCGCCGGAAGTCGCGCGCCGTCAGCACGAGCACCCGCGACTGCGAGGTCGTCGCGACGGTCGCCGTCCGCGGCGTCCCGGTCACGAGCGCGATCTCCCCGAGGAAGTCGCCGGAGCGGAGCGTGTTGATCGTGCGCCCCTTCCGCTTGACGGACGCCGAGCCTTCGACGATGACGACGAACTCGTAGCCCGTCCGCCCCTCGGTCGTCAGCGTCCGGCCGGCCGGAACGTCGAGCTCGTCGGCGAGGCCGGCGATCTCCTGGAGCTCGCGCTTCGAGCAGCGCTCGAAGAGCGGCACGCGCTGGAGCAGCTCGACCTTGGCGTCCTTCCGGAGCATCCCGGGGATTCTTCCGGCTCGCCGCAGTGCTCTGCAACCGGCGAGGGGCTACAGTTCGGTGCGATGCCGGCCTGGGAGTCCGATGCGCTGATCGTCGACGCCGTCCGCAGCCCGATCGGGAGGCGCAACGGGACGCTCTCGCACATCCGCGGCGACGATCTCTCGGCGCAGATCGTGAACGGCCTCGTCGGCCGGTCGGACGTCGACCCCGGCGAGATCGAGGACCTCCAGTGGGGCTGCGTGACGCAGATCAACGAGCAGGCCTGGAACATCGGCCGGAACGTCGCGCTCGCCGCCGGCTGGCCCGTCACCGTCTGCGGGACGACGGTCGACCGGCAGTGCGGCTCCTCGATGCAGACGAACTTCAACGCCGCGGCCGCCGTGTGGTCGGGCCAGCTCGACCTCGTGATCTCGGGCGGCGTCGAGATGATGTCGCGCGTCCCGATGGGCTCGAACAACGGCTCGATGTCGGACGCCGTCACCGACCGGTTCGACGTCGTGATGCAGGGGATCTCGGCGGAGGAGATCGCGGAGAAGTGGGACCTCTCGCGCGAGTCGCTCGACGCGTACTCGTACGAGTCGCACATGCGCGCCGCGCGCGCGATCGACGAGGGCCGCTTCGAGAAGGAGATCGTTCCCGTCGAGCTCGACGTCCCCGTGCCCGACGAGAACGGCGGCACCGCGACGCTGACGCGCACGCGCTTCGCCGTCGACGAGGCGGTGCGGCGCGAGACGACGCTCGAGAAGCTCGCGACGCTGCAGCCCGCGTTCGTCCCGGAGGGAAAGGTCACCGCCGGCAACTCGAGCCAGATCGTCGACGGCTCGGCCGCCGTGCTCGTCGCGTCGGAGCGCAAGGCGTCGGAGCTCGGGCTCGAGCCGCGCGCGCGGTTCCTCTCGTTCGGCATCGCCGGCGTCGACCCGCACCTGATGCTCCACGGCAACCCGGACGCGTGCGCGAAGGCGCTCGCGAAGGCGGGCCTCGGGTGGGACGACATCGGCGTGATCGAGGTGAACGAGGCGTTCGCCTCCGTCGTCCTCCAGTTCCTCGCCGACACGGATCTCGGCGAGCGCTGGGAGGCGGGCGACGTGAACCCGAACGGCGGCGGCATCTCGCTCGGCCATCCGCTCGGCGCCACCGGCGCGCGCATCACCGCGACGCTCGTGTCGGAAATGGAGCGGCGCGGCGCCCGCTACGGGATCGGCGCGATGTGCATCGGCTTCGGCCAGGCGATCGCCGGCGTCGTCGAACGGCTCTAGCTCCGGGCGACGTCCGCCGATACCGGGCGCATGAGCGTTCGGCGGGCGATCGCGGCAGCAGCGGTGGCGCTCGCGCTGCCCTCGGCCGCTGCGGCTGCGCCCGGCGAGGAGCTGGTTCGCCGGGTCCGCGGTCGTCGACGTCCGGAAGCGGCAGGCACGGATCGGCCTCACCGCGATGCCGAAGGGCACCGGCTTCCTCTGCGGGCTGCACGCGCCGGTGAAGACGACGAAGGGGCCGGACACGGCCTCGAACTACCTCACGAAGCCGATCGTGCTGATCCGGCTGACCCACCTGGGCTAAGGCCGCGGGCGTCGACGGCCGATAACGGGCCGCATGGACGCAAACATCCGCGGCACGACCATGCAGGTGCTCGAGGTGCATCTCACCCCGGGCGACTCCGTCGTCGCCGAGTCGGGTCAGCTCGGCTGGTTCGATGACGGCGTCGAGCTGACGACGACGACGGCGGCCGCCGGCTCCAGTGGCATGTGGGGAGCGGCGAAGCGCACCTTCGGCGGCGGCACGTTCTTCATGACCCGGTACGAGTCGACCTCGAAGCCCGGCACCGTGGCGTTCCCCGCCCGGCTGCCCGGCAAGATCTTCCAGATCCCGCTCGGCCCGGACCGGTCGTATCTCATCCAGCGGCACGGCTTTCTCGCGGGCCTCGAGGGCGCGTCCCTCACGACCGCGTTCCAGCCGAAGAAGATCGGAGCCGGAATGCTCGGCGGCTTCGGCTTCCTGCTCCAGCGCCTCGAGGGCGCCGGCCACGCATGGGTCGAGCTCTCCGGCGAGCTGACGGAGTACGACCTCGAGCCGGGGCAGGAGCTCCGCGTGCACCCGGCGCACATCGGTCTCGTCGAGGGCACGGTGGAGTACTCGCTCTCGACGGTGCCGGGGATCAAGAACAAGATCTTCGGCGGCGACGGCCTCTTCCTCGTGAAGCTCACCGGCCCGGGGAAGGTCTGGCTCCAGTCGCTCTCGCTGCCGATGCTCGCGCACGCGCTCCAGCCGTACATCGTCGAGCCCAACGGCGGGTCGAACCCCGCGCTCGGCGTCGAGACGGCGGCGGCCACCGGTGTGGCCGCGCTCGCGGCGAAGGGGCTCGGCGGATTGCTCGGCTCGTAGCGCCCGCTCACGCGTACGGCCAGGGCCCGGCCCCGTACGGGGCCGGGCCCTCGTCGTTTGCGGGACGCTAGGGTCCGCGCGTGCCCCGCGATACGCGATTGCGGGCCGCTCACGCAGCTCTCGCGTTCGCATTCCTTGCTCTGGGCGCGATCGACGGCACGTGGGCGGCGCGGCTGCCGGCGATCGAGCACGGGCTCGGGCTCAACAGTGCGCAGCTCGGGATCGCGATCTTCTCCGTCTCGATCGCGGCGACGCTCTCGCTGCCGGTCGCGGGCTGGCTCACGTCGCGGCGCGGGAGCGCCGGGCCGACGCAGCTCGGCGTGCTGATCGCCGCGCTCGGGCTGACGCTCGCGGCGTTCGCGCCGGGGCTGCGGTCGCTGATCCCCGCGGCGTGCGTGATGGGGATCGGCGTCGGGACGCTCGACGTCGCGGCGAACGCGCACGGCGTCACCCTCGAGGAGCGCGCGGGCCGGCCGCTGCTCTCCGCGCTGCACGGCTCGTGGAGCGTCGGGCTCCTCAGCGGCTCGGCGATCGCCGCGGTCGCAGCCGCGGTCGGCGCGGGGCCGAAGGTGAACTTCACCGTCGTCGCCGCGATCGTCGTCGGCGCGGCGGCGCTGATCCTCCCGCGGCTGCTGCCGGGCCACGAGGACGTCGCGTCCGGGTCGTCGCACTTCGCGCTGCCGCACGGCGCGCTCGCCCTGCCGGCGTTCCTCACGTTCTGCTCGATCTTCGTCGAGACCGCGACGATGAACTGGAGCTCCGTCTTCCTCGCCGGGCCGGCGAACGCGAGCGCGGCCGTCGCCGCGGGCGGCGTCGTCGCGTTCTCGATCGCGATGGCGGCCGCGCGGTTCGGCGGCGACCGGCTGACGGTGCGCTGGGGTCTGGCGGGGCTCGCGCGGCGCGGCGGCCTGCTCTCGGCGGCCGGGATGCTGCTCGCGCTCGCGACGCGCTCGCCCGCGCCCGCGCTCCTCGGGTTCGCGTGCGTCGGCGCGGGCTGCGCGGCGATCGTCCCGGCGCTGTTCCGCGTCGCGGCGAACGCACCGGGGATCGCGTCCGGCGCCGGAATCGCCGCCGTCGCGACGATGGGCTATCTCGGCGGCGTCTCGAACGGCCCGGCGATCGGCTTCCTCGCGCACGCCGTCGGGCTGACGAAGGCGCTCCTGCTCGTGGTGCTCGGGTCGTTGCTGGTCGCGATCCTCGGGCCGCGGATCGAGCGCCGGCGGTAGGCTCGCGCGCATGGCGGAGATCGAGAAGGTCGGCATCGTCGGGCTCGGCGCGATGGGCGCGGGGATCGCGCAGCTCTGCGTCGAGGCGGGCGTCGACACCGTCGGGCGCGAGGTGACGGACGAGCTCGGCGCGAAGGCGCGCGACCGCATCGCGCACTTCCTGACCCGGAAGGTCGAGAAGGGACAGCTGGCGGGCGACGCGCGCGACGCGGCGGTCGCGCGGCTCTCGCTCACCACCGACGTCGCCGACCTCGCCGGCTGCGACCTCGTGATCGAGGCGATCGTCGAGGAGCTCGCGCCGAAGCAGGAGCTCTTCGCGGAGCTCGATCGCGTCTGCCGCGCCGGCGCCGTGCTCGCGACGAACACGTCCGCGCTCTCGGTGACGGAGATCGCGTCGGCGACGTCGACGCCGGAGCGCGTCGTCGGCATGCACTTCTTCAACCCGGCGCCGCTGATGCCGCTCGTCGAGATCGTGCGCGCGGAGCGAACCGGAGACGACGCGTTCGACGCGGCATTCGCGTTCGGCGCGCGGCTCGGCAAGCATCCGATCCGCTGCCACGACACGCCGGGCTTCGTCGTCAACCGCGTTCTGATCCCGCTGCTGAACGACTGCGTCCGCGTCCTCGACGAGGCGCGCGTCACGCCGGAGGACCTCGACGCCGGGATGAAGCACGGCGCCGGCTGGCCGATGGGGCCGTGCGAGCTGCTCGACCTCATCGGCGTCGACGTGCACGTCCATGCGAGCGAGGCGCTCTGGGAGAAGCTCCGCGAGCCGCGGATGATCGCGCCGCCGCGCCTCGTCGCGATGGCGAGCGCCGGGCTCCACGGCCGGAAGACGGGCCGCGGCTTCTACACCTACGAGTAGCCGCTAGGCGGCGAGTCGGACCGGCGCTGCGGGCTCGGCGGGCTGCTCGGCGGCCGGCGGGGCGGGCCGCTCCGCGAGGATCAGCTCGAGCGCGAGTGCGTCCATCGCGGCCGCGGCGGCGGAGCCGAGCAGGCGCTCCGAGACGCGCGGGTCGACGTTCGCGGCGCGGAGGGCGGACGCGAGCGCCTCGACGCGGTGCGACAACGTGAGCGCGGTGGCCGAGACCGCCTCCATGGGACGAAGGTTCCTCCCGCGACCGGACGTTCCTGCAAGATCGGCGCATGTCGCCGGGCGTCGCCGTCGTCGTGTTCCTCGTCTCGCTCGTCGCGACGCTCGTCGCGGCGGCGGTGTTCGCGGACCGGCTCGACGTCGCGGGCCACCGGCTCGAGCTGCCGGAGGCGCTGATCGGGCTCTTGACGGCCGTCGCGGCCGACGCACCGGAGCTCTCGTCCGCGATCGCCGCGCTCGCGACCGGCGCGCACGCGGTCAGCGTCGGCGTCGTCGTCGGCTCGAACGTCTTCAACCTCGCCGCGATGCTCGGCCTCTCGGCGCTCGTCGTCGGGCGCGTGCGGCTCGCGCGCGAGGCGCTCGTGCTCGAGGGCGGCGTCGCGCTCGGCGTGACGATCGTGGTCGCGCTGCTCGGCTTCGGCGTGCTGCCGGCGTGGGCGGCGGTCGCGCTGTGCCTCGTCGTCCTCGTTCCGTACGTCGCCGTCGTGAGCGTCGCGGAGCTCGAGCGGCCGAAGCGGCTCTCGCTCCGCCAGTGGCGGCACGTGCGCCGCGCGATGGGCGGCCGCGACCTGCGGAGCCGCGTCGCCTCGCGCGACGTCGCCGGCCCGCTGATGATCCTGCCGGCGGCCGTCGCCGCGATCGTGCTCGGAAGCGTCGGGATGGTGCACGCCGCGCTCGACCTCGCCGACCGCTATGGCATCTCCGACGCCGTCGTCGGCGCGCTCGTGCTCGCCGTGCTGACGAGCCTCCCGAACGCCTACACCGGCGTCCGCCTCGGCCGCGCGCGCCGCGGCGCCGCACTCGTGACCGAGACGATGAACTCGAACACGATCAACCTCGTCGGCGGCCTTGCGATCCCTGCGCTCTTCGTCTCGCTCGGCGCCATCTCGACGCTCGGCACGATCGACCTCGCCCTGCTCCTCGCCGCGACCGCCGCCGCGATCCTCTTCCTCGCCCGCCCGGCGGGCATGGGCCGGGGCGGAGGCGTCGTCCTCGTCGCGGCCTGGCTCGTCTTCGCCGCGGTCCAGCTCGTCCGATAACAGAACCTTTACGGACCGCTGAACCCCCGAACACCGGGCGCCGACATACTTTGAGTCCATGCGCCGGCTCGCGCTCATCTGTGCGTCCTCACTCGTCCTCGCCGTCCCCGCGGCGGGACTCGCGGCCTCTGCGTCGCCCGGCGACGGGTCGCTCGTCGTGAAGAACGGGAGCGCGCCGAAAGGCGTCCCCGTGATCACGCTCGTGATCAAGGGCGCCGCGATCGGCCGCGTGACCGGGCAGGGGACGATCGTCATCGACGACGCGACGCCGCAGGACTCGTACGGCCCCGAGGTCACCGGCTGGGACACGCACAAGGACAGCGGCACGGCGACGAGGTGGGTCGGCGTGGGCATGAAGTTCCGCGCCGTCGGCGGCACCTACAAGATCACGATCTACGGGTCGGGCGTCTACCTCTCCGCGATCGGCCAGGGCCGCGTCGTCTCGCTCGCCGGGATCCCGGATCAGGCGACCGGCGACGGCGTCTACTCCTTCAACGACGACCCGTTCCGCTCGCTCCCCGCGACGCCGCTCGTTCAGGTGCCCCTGGCGGCGCCGGCCGCGAACGGTTAGACCTCCCGGGGTGAGCACCAAGCAGCAGACCGTGCTCGTCGTCGAGGACGAGGCGTCGATCGCGTCGTTCGTCTCCGCGTATCTGAAGAACGCCGGCTACACCGTGCGCGCGACGGCGAGCGGCGTCGAGGCGCTGAAGCTCGTCGAGTCGGAGAAGCCTGCGCTCGTCGTGCTCGACCTGATGCTGCCGGACATGGACGGGGTCGAGGTCTGCAAGCGCATCCGCCAGTCGGGCGACCTGCCGGTGCTGATGCTCACGGCGCGCGACGAGGACGTCGACAAGATCATCGGCCTCGAGGTTGGCGCCGACGACTACATGACGAAGCCGTTCAACCCGCGCGAGCTCGTCGCGCGCGTGCGCGCGATCCTGCGCCGCGCGACGCCGGCCCGCGGCGAGCGCGAGAGCGCCGTGATCCGCCACGGCGACCTCACCGTCGACGCCGGCCGCCGCGAGGCGCGCGTCGGCGACGAGGAGATCCAGCTCGCGCCGAAGGAGTTCGACCTCCTCTGGGAGCTCCTCGACCACCGCGGGCTCGTGCTGACGCGCGACCAGCTGCTCGAGCGGGTCTGGGGCTACACGTTCGCCGGCGACACGCGGACGGTCGACGTCCACGTCCGGCAGCTGCGGCGGAAGCTCGGCGACGCCTCCCCGATCGTCACGGTCTGGGGCGTGGGCTACAAGGTGAGCCCGGCGCGCGAGTCTCCAGCCGCGTAACGGGCGACAATCGGGCCGATGCTCAGGTCCCTCCGGTTCAAGCTCCCTGCGCTGTTCCTGCTCGGCGTCGTCCTCTCCGGCCTCGTCTCGACGCTGATCGCGATCCGGTTCTTCCAGAGCTACACGCGGACGCGCGCGATCGCGGAGCTCCGCTCGGAGTCGGTCGGGATCGTCCAGCTCTACGCGCGGCAGGCCGGCGCACAGGAGGTCCCGGTCGACAAGCTCCAGGCGGCGATCGGCGGCGACAGCATCTTCTACGTGCCGGTCGCGCGCGGCGTGCAGCTCTTCACCGGGCCGATGCCGACGCTGCCGCGCACCGCGATCCCGGAGGAGAACCTCAAGGGCGGCAAGCCCGCGACGCTGAACCTCACGATCGACGGCAAGAAGTACATCGCCGTCGTCCAGCCGCTGAAGATCATCAACCAGCTGTTCGGCGCGATGGTCGTCGCGAAGCCGGTGTCGCAGCTGCGCAGCCGCTGGGTGACGCTCGCCGAGCGGCTCGCCCTCGCGTTCGGCGGCGGCGTCATCGTCGCGGGGCTCGCCGGCGTCTACGTCACGCGGCGGCTCACCGACCCGCTCGTCCAGCTGTCGTCGGCGGCGGACGAGGTCGCGACCGGGCACTACGACGTCGAGCTGCCGGAGCCGCGCGGCAGCGACGAGATCGCGCAGCTGACCGACCGCTTCGGCCAGATGACCTCGAAGCTGGCCGAGTCCGAGCAGCAGTCGCGCAACTTCCTCATGTCCGTGTCGCACGAGCTTCGGACGCCGCTCACCGCGATCCGCGGCCACGTGTCGGCGCTGCGCGAGGGCGTCTTCGACGACCCGGCGGCGCGCGACGCGTCGCTCGACGTGATCGGGGAGGAGGCGCTGCGGCTCGAGCGGCTCGTCGGCGACGTGCTCGACCTCGCGAAGCTCGACGCGCACCGCTTCACGGTCCTCCAGGAGGAGGTCGACATGGAGCAGCTGTGCGAGCGCGCGTTCACGGCGTTCGGCGAGGTCGCGCGCGAGCGGTCGATCGACTACCGGCGCGAGTTCCGCGCGCACCCGGTGATCGTCACCGACGGCGACCGCGTGCTCCAGATCATCTCGAACCTCCTCTCGAACGCGTTCCGCTGGACGCCCGAGGGCGGCCGCGTCGAGCTCGAGCTCTCCGCGACGAACGGCTCGGTGTCGGTCGCGGTCGCGGACACGGGGCCGGGGATCCGCGACGACGAGCAGGACCGGATCTTCCGGCCGTTCTGGTCGCGCGACGGCGGCGGAACGGGGCTCGGGCTCGCGATCGCGAGCGAGCTCGCGTTGGCGCTCGGCGGCCGGCTCGAGGTCGAGAGCGACCCGGGCCGCGGCAGCCGGTTCGAGCTCGTGCTACCGGGGAAGACGCAGCTCTAGCCGGTCTGCGAGTCGGAGGGGCGGCGCTCCTCCATGCGGTACACGACCGCGCCCGGCTTCTCGCCGAGGCGCTCCTCGATCCGTCCGAGCCGATGCTCGACGTTCCGCCAGCCGGCCGTCACGAGGTCGACGAGGAGTGCGAGGTCGTCGACGCGCGCGTGCCGCTCCGAGAGGAGGTCGCCCTCGACGCGCTCGAGGCGGCGGATCAGCTGGTTCATCAGCCCGCGGATCTCGGCGAGGTTCCGCGCGACCGGGAGGACCTGCTCGCGCAGGCCGTCCTGGACGGCGTCGCCGACGCGGACGGGGAGGCTCGACTCGAGGTCGGCCGCCGTCGCGGCGAGCGCCTCGACCTGCTCGCGCGCCCGCTCGAGCGCCGCGTCGACCGCGGCCGGCTCCGCGCGGCCTGCCGCAGCGGCCTCGATGCGCTCGCGTGCCCGGTCGACGGCGTCGTCCACGGGAGCGACGTTACCGTGCGCACCGGATGGATGTCGGCGAGCTCGACTACGACCTTCCGCCGGAGCTGATCGCGCAGCATCCCGCGGCGCGGCGCGACGGGTCGCGGCTGCTCGTCGTCGAGCGCGCGACCGGCGCGGTGCGGCACCGGCGGTTCTCCGAGCTGCCGGAGGAGCTCGGCGGCGAGCTCGTCGTCGTGAACGACACGAGGGTCGTCCCGGCGCGGATCCCGATCTCCTCGCCGCGCGGGGAGGTGCTGCTCCTCGAGCGGCTCGAGGGCGACCTCTGGGAGGGACTCGCGCGGCCGACGCGCCGGCTGAAGCCGGGGCGCCGGTACGGGCCGGTCGAGCTCGTCGAGCATCTCGGAGAGGGGCGCTGGCGGCTGCGGCTCGACGGCGAGCCGGCGGGGGAGACGCCGCTGCCGCCGTACATCACCGAGCCGCTCGCGGATGCGACGCGCTACCAGACCGTCTACGCGCGCGAGGCCGGCTCCGCCGCGGCGCCGACGGCGGGCCTCCACTTCACGCCGGAGCTGCTCGCGCGCCTCGACGTCGAGCGCGTGACGCTGCACGTCGGGCTCGACACGTTTCGCCCCGTCTCGGAGGCGCGGCTCGAGGAGCACGCGATCCACGGCGAGCGCTACGAGGTCGAGCCGGCCGCCTGGGAGCGGATCCGCGCCGCGCCGCGCGTGCTCGCGGTCGGCACGACGACCGTGCGCGTCCTCGAGACGCTCGCGCGCGGCGCGCCGCTCGCCGGCCGCACCGAGCTGTTCGTCACGCCGGGGTTCGAGTTCCGCCGCGTCGACGCGCTGCTCACGAACTTCCATCTGCCGCGCTCGACGCTCCTCGCGCTCGTGATGGCGTTCGCCGGCGTCGAGGAGACGCGCCGCCTCTACCGGCTCGCGATCGAGGAGCGGTACCGCTTCTACTCCTTCGGCGATGCGATGCTGATCCTCTGAGCCGGGACGTCTCCTTGCGCGTCAAACGGTGCCAGGCACCGTTAAGACGTGGCGCCGCTCCGTAACGGTGCCAGTCACCGTTAAGAAGGGCGGCAGGCTAGGCTCGCGCGCGTGAGCGGCGTCTTCACCGTGACGGCGACCGACGGCGCGGCGCGCGCCGGGACCCTTCGCACCGCGCACGGCGACGTCGCGACGCCCGCGTTCATGCCCGTCGGGACGAAGGCGACGGTGAAGTCCGTCGACCCGGACGAGTTGCGCGCGCTCGGCGCGACGATCGTCCTCGGCAACACGTACCACCTCCACTTCCGCCCCGGCGAGGAGCTCGTCGCCGAGCTCGGCGGCCTCCACCGCTTCATGGGCTGGGACGGCCCGATCCTCACCGACTCCGGCGGCTTCCAGGTCTTCTCGCTCCGCGACACGCTCGTCGAGCTCGACGACGACGGCGCGACGTTCCGCTCCGTCTACGACGGGAAGGCGGAACGGCTGACGCCGGAGCTCGCCGCCGAGATTCAAGCGCGCCTCGGCTCCGACATCGCGATGTGCCTCGACGTCTGCCTGCCGACCGACGTGCCGCGCGCGGAGCTCGAGGCGGCGGTCCGCCGCACGACGCTCTGGGCGGAGCGCCAGCGCGACCGGCCGCGCGCGCCGGGCCAGCTCCGCTTCGCGATCACGCAGGGCGGGCTCGACGACGAGCTCCGCGCGCGGTCGTCCGAGGAGCTCGTGCCGCTCGACTTCGACGGCTACGCGATCGGCGGGCTGAGCGTGGGGGAGGAACGCGGCCCGATGTTCGACGCGACGACGCACGCCGCCGCCGCGCTCCCCGCGGACAAGCCGCGCTACTTCATGGGGATCGGCGACCCGGAGGGCGTGATCGAGGTGATCGCCCGCGGCGTCGACATGTTCGACTGCGTCCTGCCGACCCGCACCGCGCGCACGGGCAGCGCGCTGACGTGGGAGGGCCGGCTCAACCTGCGCAACGCCCGCTTCGCGCGCGACCCGGGCCCGCTCGACGGGAGCTGCGGCTGCCCGGCCTGCGCGCGCTTCAGCCGTGCGTACATCCGTCATCTCGTGAACCAGCAGGAGATTCTCGGACTGCGGCTCCTGAGCCTGCATAATCTGCGCTTCCTCATCGACCTCGTCGCCGCTGCGCGGCAGGCGGTCGAGCGCGGCGAGTTCCCACGCTGGCGGGACGACGCGCTCGCGCGCCTCCGGCACACGTCACAGGAGACTCCGTGAACCCTTCCGCCCTGATCCTGCTCGTCGTCGCCTTCGGGTTCCTCTACTTCGTGCTCGTGCGGCCGCAGAAGCGGCGGCAGATGTCGCAGCAGCAGATGCTCCAGGGCCTGAAGGAGGGCGACGAGGTCGTCACCGCGGCCGGGATCTACGGCGAGGTCACCGGCTTCCAGGAGGACGACGTCCTCGTCCGGATCGCGCCGGAGGTCGAGGTGCGCGTCGCCCGCAAGGCGATCGGCGCGATCGTCGCCCGGCCCGACGAGACGGAGGGCGTGACCGCCGACGAGCCCGTGACGGCGCCCGAGCCGCAGACCGCCGAGGAGCGCGAAGACTTACAGGATCCTCATGGTCCGGGGCGTACAGACTCCTAGAACCGCCAGCTACCCTCTTCCGGCACCGTGCGCGACCGTCGCAACTATCTCCTTCTGATCGGGGCGATCACCGCGGCCCTGATCGGCGCCGTGCTGATCTCGGTGCCGGGCTCGCCGCTCTACAAGAAGCCGACGCTCGGCCTCGACCTCCGCGGCGGCCTCGAGGTCGTCCTCAAGGCCGTCCCGCCGAAGGGCCAGCAGGTCACCTCGGACGGGATGAGCGTCTCGAGCTCGATCATGCAGAACCGGATCAACCAGCTCGGCGTGTCCGAGCCGGAGATCCGGCGGCAGGGCAGCAACCAGATCGTGATCCAGCTCGCCGGCGTCCACGACCCGGCGAAGGCGGCCGCGCTGATCGGCGAGACGGCGCAGCTGATGCTCTTCGACTTCGAGAACGACCTCACCGGGCCGTCGCTCGACGTGAACGGCAACCCGGTCGCGACGCCGACGCTCTACTCGCTCCTGACGCAGGCGAAGAAGCAGGCGGCGAAGGGCTCGCCGCAGACGTACTACCTCTTCAAGACGACATCCTCGACGCACACGCCGAAGGGGAAGAACGCGAAGCCGATCACGACGGTGAAGCACTCGCTGCTCGCCGGCCCCGCCGACACGAAGGAGCAGCTGCTCCGCCCGTTCGGCGGCAAGGTGCCGGCCGGTGCCGAGGTGCTCGGCGCGCCGCAGAACACGCTCGTCGTGAAGTGCCCGGCCGTGAACGGCTGCATCGGCATCCGGCAGGGCCAGACCTCGACGAACGGGACGTACTACTACTTGATGAAGTACTTCCCGAACCGGAAGACCGGCGCGGGGCCCGTGCCCGAGATGAACGGCCGCGACCTCGTCCTCTCCGGCACGAAGGCCGACCTCAGCCAGACCGGCGGCGGCCCCGTCGTGCTCCTCCAGTTCACCGGCCACGGCTCGAACCAGTTCCAGAAGATCACGCGCCAGGAGGCGCAGCGCGGCCAGGCGCGCTACAACCTCGCCGGCAAGCAGGGCGACTACCTCAACTACACGCAGCACTTCGCGATCGTTCTCGACGGCGTGCTGAAGTCGACGCCGTACATCGACTTCAAGCGGAACCCGGACGGCATCCCCGGCCCGAACGCCGAGATCGACATGGGCCAGGGCGGCACGTTCAAGGACGCGCAGAACCTCGCGCTCGTCCTCCGGACCGGTGCGCTGCCGTACACGTTCCAGACGATCGAGCGCACGGACGTGTCGGCGACGCTCGGCAAGGACTCGCTCCACCAGGCGATCGAGGCGGCGATCGTCGGCCTGGCCATCGTCTGCATCTTCCTGCTCGTCCTCTACCGCTTCCTCGGCCTCGTCGCGGTCGCCGGCCTCGCGGTCTACTGCCTTCTCTACTACGCGGCGATCCTGCTCTTCAACGTGACGCTGACGCTGCCGGGCTTCGCCGGCCTGATCCTCACGATCGGCGTCGCGGCCGACGCGAACGTCGTCGTCTTCGAACGCATCAAGGAGGAGGTGCGCGCCGGGAAGTCCGTGCGCGCCGCGATCGCGGCCGGCTACGGCAAGGGCTTCCACACGATCCTCGACGCGAACGTCGTCACCGCGATCACGGCGCTCGTGCTGTTCCTCATCGCCGTCGCGTCGGTGAAGGGCTTCGCCCTGATGCTCCTGATCGGCACCGTGATCTCGCTGCTCACGGCGGTGGCCGCGACGCGCGCGTTCCTCGGGCTGCTCGCGGGCTTCAAGTGGTTCAACAACCCACGGTTCATGGGCGCGGGCGGGGTGCAGACCGCGAAGTGGCTCCAGATCGACTTCATCGGCAAGCGCCGGATCTGGTTCGCCGTCTCGGGCGCGATCATCCTCGCCGGCATCGTCTCGATCGGCGTCCGCGGGATGAACTTCGGAATCGACTTCAAGGGCGGCACCCAGGTCACGTTCAGCACGCACCGGGCGTACACCCAGCCCGAGGTGGCGAAGATCGTCGCGAACGCGGGCGAGCGCGACGCGGTCGTCCAGGGCCGCGGCCCGTCGACCGGCAGCGCGTACAAGCAGTGGCAGATCCGCACGCGGTCGCTCTCCGGCGCGAAGCAGTCGCAGCTCCAGGAGGATCTCGCGCGCGACCTCGGCGCCTACGCGTCCGGCACGAAGAACGTGTCGTCGAGCTTCGGCCATCAGATCGCGAGCGACGCGATCTGGGGGATCATCGTCTCGCTGATCCTGATCGTGATCTACATCACGCTGCGGTTCGACCTGAAGTTCGCGATCCCGGTGATCCTCGCGATGCTGCACGACATCCTGATCACGATCGGCGTCTACTCGCTCACGTACAAGGAGGTCTCGGTCGCGACCGTGGCCGCGGTGCTGACGGTGCTCGGGTACTCGATCTACGACACGATCATCATCTTCGACCGCATCCGTGAGAACGTGCCGCTGATGCGAAGGCAGCCGTTCGCGACGATCGCCAACGTCTCGATCTGGGAGACGGTCCGCCGTTCGCTCGCGACGACGTTCATCACGCTGCTCCCGATCATCTCGCTGTGGGTCTTCGGCGGCGCGACGCTCCGCGACTTCGCGTTCGCACTCATCGTCGGCGTCATCTCCGGTGCGTACTCGTCGATCTTCATCGCGGCGCCGCTGCTCACGAGGTGGAAGGAGCGCGAGCCCGAGTACGCGAAGCGGAAGCAGATGGCCGCCGCCGGCGCGATCGAGGCGCCGGGCGACGGCAAGGCGCGCGGCCGCCGCGCCGAGGCGGAGATCGCCGCCGCGATGGCCGAGTCGGAGCAGGCGCTCGCCGAGGAGTCGACGCCGGAGCTCGTCGACGTCGCGACCGCGACGCCGTCCGAGCCGGGCGCGCAGGCGCGGCGCGAGAAGCGTCGCCAGCGGAGGCGGACGAGGCCTCATGGCCGAGCCCGCTAGCGACCGGATCGCCGACGTCCTCGAGGAGCTTCTCGCCGAGCTGCCGGCCCGGCTGCGCGGCGGCGCCGGACGCCTCTCGTCCGGGACGCTCGGCGTCCTGCGCTCGTTCGCGGACGACCTCGGCCTCGTGACGCGCGACGACCTCGACGAGCTCGAGCTCCGCGTCGCCCAGCTCGAGCACCGGCTGCGGCTGCTCGAGAGCGGGCCGCGCGAAGTGCCGCCGGCGTCCTAGCGGCGCCGGCGCCGGACGAGCGCCGTGTAGCGCGTCACCGTCGCGTGCCGGAACCGCTCGGCGTCGACGACGATGAAGACGCAGATCGCCGCGAGCGGGAGCTCCGCGAGCGCGGCCGAGGCGATCGCCTCGACCCGCTCGCCGCCGCCGTGCGCCGTGACGATGTCGAACCACGCGTCGCAGACGAGCATCGTTCCCGTCACGGCGGCGAAGGGGACGAGCCAGCGCGACCCCTTCCAGGTTGCCCACGACGTCGCGCCGAACGCTGCGAGGAGCGCGACGTCGAAGCCGACCCAGGCGAGGTCGTAGTTGTCGGCGACCCGCTGGCGGGGGAGTGAGAACGTCAGCCAGAGCGTCCACGGGATGAGGGCGACGGCGGCGAAGGTCAGGACCGGCGTCACCCACCGCGGCATCGGCACCACCTCCGGATCGGGGAGGCCCTGCTCCTGGGCGATTGTCTCGTCCATCACATGACGTTGTACCCGGATTGGGTCAGGCGACGCGCCGGTGACCGCGTTACCCTGGGCCTGTGCGCTTGCGGCTGACGACCCCTCGGCCCGAGTCGCTGCTCGCCTGGGCGGCTGCGGCCGTCGGCATCATCGGCGTCGTCTCGGCGCTGACGCCCGAGTACGCGGACCGGTTCCGGATCGTGCACGGCGTCCTCCCGCCGGGGATCCCGACGGCAGCACGCGTCGGAGCGCTCGCGTTCGGGATCGCGCTCGTCTGGCTCGCACGCTCGCTCGCGCGGCGCCGCCACCGCGCGTGGCAGCTCGCGGTCGCCGCCGTCGTCCTCTCGGCGGTCGCGCATCTCGCCAAGGGCCTCGACGTCGAGGAGGCGGCGATCTCGCTCGGGCTCCTCGTGGCGCTCGTCGTGTACCGCCGCCGGTTCGACGTGCCCGGCGACCAGCGCGCGATCGGGCCGCTGCTCGCGCTCGGCGCGTTCTCCGTCGCCGTGATCGCGATGGTCGTCGGCAGCGACCTGCGCGGCGTCGACCTCCCGGACCGCGCATCCGACCTGCTCACGGCGCTCGGTTTCCTCGTCGGCTTCACGGCGCTCTACCTCTGGCTGCGCCCGGTGTCGCACGCGGTGCGGCAGACCATCGGCGAGCGCCACGCGGTGCGCGAGGTCGTCGACGCGTCGGGAAGCGACAGCCTCTCCTTCTTCGCGCTGCGCCGCGACAAGAGCTACTTCTTCTCGCCGACGCGCCGCTCGTTCCTCGCGTACCGCGTCGTCGCCGGCGCCGCGCTGATCAGCGCCGACCCGGTCGGCGAGGAGGAGGAGTTCGACGCGCTGCTCGACGAGTTCCGGCGTGTCGCGAAGGCGCACGGGTGGCGGCTCGCCGTGCTCGGCGCGTCGGAGCACCAGCTCGACCGCTACGCGCGGCTCGGCCTGCGCGCGATCGCGATCGGCGACGAGGCGGTGCTCGACCCGGCGAAGTTCTCGCTCGACGGCCGCGCGATCCGCAAGGTGCGCCAGTCCGTCACGCGCCTCCAGAAGGCCGGCTTCCGCGTTCGCGTCGTGCCGGCGGAGGAGGCCGACGACGCATTGCGCGCGCAGCTCGACGCGGTCTCCGAGGCATGGCTCGGCAACCAGCCCGAGCGCGGCTTCACGATGTCGATCGACGACCTCTACGTTCCCGGCACCGTGTTCGCGGTCGCCGAGTGCGAGAACGGGCGCGTCGGCGGCTTCCTCCATCTCGCGCCGTCGCCGGCCGGCAGCAGCTGGTCGCTCTCGACGATGCGCCGGAGCCCGGCCGCGCCGAACGGCGTCACCGAGTTCCTGATCGTGGAGACGCTCGCGTGGGCGAAGGAGCACGACGCGCGCGAGGTGTCGCTCAACTTCTGCGTCTTCACGGACTTCATCTCGCCCGACCGCGCCGTCACGGTGCCGCGCCGGGTCGTCCGCCGCGCGCTGCTCGCAGCCGACAACGTCTTCCAGCTCGAGCGGCTGTACGCGTTCAACAAGAAGTTCTTCCCGGAGTGGCGGCCGCGCTACCTCTGCGTCGAGAAGCTGAGCGACCTGCCGGTGGTCGGCCTCGCATACCTCCACGTCGAGCAGCTCCTCGTCCCGCCGGGCCCGTGGGCCCGCCGCGACCGCCGCCGCGCCGTCGCGGTCTAGCCCGCCTGTCACACTTCCGGCCATGGCCCAGCCCGCACAGCGGAGCCTCTCGCGCCTGTCGGAGATCGCCCAGGTCATGGTGCGCCACGGCTTCGGCTACTGGTTCGAGGCGCACAAGCTCACCGACCTGCTCCCGGGGCGCTCCGCCGAGGCGCGGCTCGCGGCGGCGTCGCCGAACGGGACGTCGACACGCGGCCAGCATCTCCGCGAGGTCTTCGAGGAGCTCGGGCCGACGTTCGTGAAGTTCGGGCAGCTCCTCTCGACGCGCCCGGACATCGTCCCGCCCGACATCATCGCCGAGCTGCGGCCGCTGCAGGACGACGTGCGCCCGTTCGGCTTCGACGAGGTGCAGCGCGTGGTCGAGGAGGAGCTCGGCAACACGGTCGCGCGGCTCTTCCTCGACTTCGACGAGGAGCCGGTCGCCGCCGCGTCGATCGGACAGGTGCACCGCGCGACGCTCCCGAACGGGAAGCAGGTCGCGGTGAAGGTGCAGCGTCCCGACGCGTCACGGCAGATCGACGCGGACGTCCAGCTCATGTACCAGGCGGCGAAGCTCGTGAAGGAGCGCGTCCGCTCGCTCGACTTCATCGACGCGCGCGGCCTCGTCGACGAGTTCGCACGCCAGCTGCGGCAGGAGCTCGACTACCGGCTCGAGGCGCGCAACGCGCAGACGTTCCACCGCAACTTCGCCGGCGACCGGACCGTCCACGTCCCGCGCGTCTACTGGCAGTACACCCGCGCGCGCGTGCTGACGCTCGAATGGCTCGAGGGGACGCAGCTCGCCGACGTCGACACGCTGCCGCTCACGCTCGAGGAGCGCCGCGAGCTCGCGTACCTCGTCACGGAGTGCTGGATGACGATGATCTTCCGGCACGGCTTCGTGCACGGCGACCCGCACCCGGCGAACATCCTGATCCTCGAGGAGGCGGGGACGATCGGCCTCGTCGACTTCGGCGCCGCCGCGAAGATCACCGACGACGACATGTCGAAGCTGACGGGCCTCTTCATCGACGCGGCGGCGGAGAACGTCGACGCGCTGCCGAAGCGGCTCGCGGATCTCGGCGTGCGCTACCCGAGGGAGCGCGAGGAGGAGTTCCAGGCGGAGCTGCGCGAGATCTACTACCGCTACTACGGCGCCAGCCTCGCGGAGATCGACCCGATCCAGGTGATCCGCGAGGCGTTCCAGCTCATCTACACGATGAACCTCGAGCTGCCGACGCGATTCCTGCTGCTCGACCGCGCGATCGCGACGCTCGGCTCGGTCGGGATCGAGCTCTATCCGGACTTCAACGTGTTCGAGGTCGCGCGGCCGTACGCGCGCGGGCTGATGATGGAGCGCTTCACGCCTGAGCGGATCGCGCGGCGCGCGCGCCGCGACGCGGTGCGATACGCGCACGTGTTCCGCGAGGCGCCGTTCCAGTGGTACGACTTCATGGAGCAGGTGCGCGACGGCCAGATCGAGGTCGGCTTCGTCCACAAGGGCCTCGACGACTTCCTCGAGCAGATCCAGAAGGTCTTCAACCGGCTCGTGATCGCGCTCATCGTCGCCGGCGGGCTGATCGGCTCCGCGATGATCGGCGTCTTCTCGACGAGCGGCCCGCAGATCCTCGGGATCAACGCGATCTCGGTGATCGGGTTCGCCCTCTCGACCGTCCTCGCGATCTGGCTCTTCTGGAGCATCTTCCGCTCCGGCCGTCTCTGAGTTCCGTCCGACGCGGCGGCGAGGATGGCGCCATGACATATGCGATTTCCGTGGGCGCGGTCACGTGCCCGATCAGCGAGCGTGAGCTCGACGTGCTCGTCTTCCGCCTCGACCGCGCCGGCGTCGTCCACGGCGACTGGCGCTCGCCGTCGGCTGCCCTCGCGCACGCGCTGTGCGAGCAGCGCGACGAGGGACGGTCGGCGATCAAGGTTCCGTTCGAGCTCACCGGCACGCTGCTCGAGACGCTGCAGCTCTGGTCCGGCGCGGAGGACTTCTCCGACCGGCTGAGCGGGCTGCGGTACGCGCTCTACGCCGAGCTCGAGGACGAGGCCAAGGCCGCATAGCCCGGCGCGGCCGGGTGTTGACGAGTTGTTGCAGTTCCGCGCGGAAGGACATCTGGCGCGCGGGCTGATGCGGGGCTACGGTCGCCGGCGTGACCGCCTTGCTCCTCGCAGAGTCCGAGCCCACCGTGCGCGGCTTCCTCGAGCGCCAGCTCGCGAGCGACGGCTTCGACGTCCTCTCGTTCCAGAGCCCGGACGACCTGCCGCGCAGCGCGGAGCCCGACCTGCTCGTGCTCGGCGACGCCGCGGCGCTCGAACGCGGCTGCGTCCCCGACTGCCCCGTGATCGTCCTCGGCGACGCGGATCCCGACGTGCGCGTGCGGGCGCTCGAGCGCTGCGACGACTACCTGACGCGTCCGTTCGCGTACGAGGAGCTGCTCGCGCGCATCCATGCAGTGCTGCGGCGCCGCCCGCCGCGGCGCGAGCGGCTCGACCTCGGCGAGCTCCAGATCGACCGCGCCGCGCGCCGCGTCGTCGCCCGCGGCACCGAGGTCGCGCTCTCCGGGAAGGAATGGTCGCTGCTCGTGAAGCTCGCCGAGGACCCTGAGCGCGTCTTCACGCGCGAACAGCTGCTGAAGGACGTCTGGGGCTTCCGGACGTACGTCCCGACGCGGACGCTCGAGTCGCACGCGTCACGCGTCCGCTGCAAGCTCGCACGCGCCGGGCTCGAGGGCTACGTCGTCAACGTCTGGGGCGTCGGCTACCGCCTCCGCGACCCGCCGCCGTAGAAGGGTCTGGCGGAATAGTGGCTGTGTCTCCGGGCCGCGCTGGACGGCGCGATGCGGCGTCCTCAGTCGCCCAGGTAGTTTCGGCTACCTGGGCTCCCTGCGTCCTTGCCTCGCACCGCCCATCGCACCCCGGCAACGAGCACCATCCCGCCAGACCCTCCTAGAGAATCGCGCCCTCGAGCCGGAGCAGGAGCTCCTTGCGGTCGAGGCCGCCGCCGTAGCCGACGAGCTTCCCGTTCGCGCCGATCACGCGGTGGCACGGGAGGACGATCGGGACGGGGTTCCGGTTCATCACCGTGCCGACGGCGCGCGCGGCGTCCGGCGCGCCGGACTGCTTCGCGAGCGCGCCGTACGTCGTCGTCGTCCCGTAGTCGACGCGCGCGAGCTCCGCGAGGACGCGCCGGTTGAACTCCGGCTGCGCGCGAAGGTCGGTCTCGAGGTCGAAGTGGTGCCGGCGTCCGGCGAAGTACTCGTCGAGCTCGCGGTGCACCCGGTCGAGCGGCTTCGAGGAGCGGAGGACGCGGGAGCCGTGCAGCCGCGCGAGCTCCTCGAGCTCGCGCTCGGGATCCGGGTCGAAGCTGATCCGGCAGATGCCGTGGTCGGTGACGCCGACGAGCAGCGCGCCGACCGGGGTGTCGTCGACGACGTCGTAGGCGACGTCGAGCAGCCCCTCCGCGGCAGCCGCCGCGCGGAAGCGCTCGTCGAGGGAAGGCGAAACGGTCACGCGTGCTCCTTTCGCAGCCGCCGCACTCCGGCGGAGGCGGCCTGTCGCGCCGCCGACCCGGTCGAGCCGAGCGCGGCGCCGATCTCGTCGTAGCTCAATCCGTACCCGTACCGGAGCACGACCGCCGCGCGCTCCTTGTGCGGCAGCCCGTCCGTCAGCGGTGCGAGCTCCTCGAACGCCGGCCGCCCGTCCTCGGTCGCGAGCTCCGGCAGCTCGCCCTGCGGGCGCCGGCGCCGGTAGTGGTCGAGCACGATCCGGTTCGCGATCGTCAGCGCCCACGCGCGGAGATGCTCGCCGTGCTCGAGGCGGTCGTAGGCGCGCAGCGCGCGGAGGAACGTCTCCTGGAACGCGTCCTCGGCGCGCTCACGGCCGAGCCGCTTGGCGAGGAACGCCATCACCTCGGCCTTGTGGCACTCGTAGAACGTCTCGAACGGGGGAATCGCGACCGCCATCGACACAGGAAACGTACTGACGCGCAAAGATGTGAGATGTGAAGGTCGCGGTCGTCGGGCACGTCGAGTGGGTGGAGTTCGCCCGCGTCGAGCACGTTCCCCGCGCCGGGGAGATCGTCCACGCCCTCGAGACCTGGGAGGAGCCGGCGGGCGGAGGGGCGGTCGCGGCCGTCCAGCTCGCGAACCTCCACGGCCGGGTGCAGCTCTTCACGTCGCTCGGGAACGACGACCACGGCACCCGCGCCCGGGAGGAGCTGACCGCGCGCGGCGTCACCGTCCACGCGGCGGCGGCGGGCGAGCCGCAGCGGCGCGCGTTCACGTTCGTCGACGGGGAGGGGGAGCGGACGATCACCGTCCTCGGCCGGAAGCTCCTCCCGTCGGGCCAGGACGGGACGCTGCCGTGGGAGGAGCTCGCGCGCTGCGACGCCGTCTACTTCGTCAGCGGCGACGTCGCCGCGCTCGAGGCCGCGCGCCGGGCGCGCACGCTCGTCGCGACGGCACGCGAGCTGCCGACGCTCCGCCGCGGCGCACTCGAGCTCGACGTCCTCCTCGCGTCGAACGACGACGACGGCGAGCACTACGAGCCGGGGATGCTCGACCCCGCGCCCGCGGTCGTGATCACGACCTCCGGCGCGCTCGGGGGCTGGGTCAATCCCGGCGGCCCGTTCAGCGCCGCGCCGCTCCCGGGCCCGATCGAGGACGCGTACGGCTGCGGCGACTGCTTCGCCGCCGGCCTGACGTTCGCGCTCGGCGAGGGCCGCCCGCTCGACGACGCGATCGCGCTCGCCGCCCGCTGCGGGGCCTCCGTCCTCACGGGCCGCGGCGCCTACGCGGGCCAGCTCACCGCCGCCGCGGTCTGATCAGCGCACGCGGCCGCCGCGGTGCGTAAGGCTCCGGCGACGCCGTCCGAGAGGAGACCCATGTCCATGTCCACCGGGACGACCCGCCGTTCGCACCTCGCGCAGCGGGCGCTCGCACCGCTGTACACGCTCGAGGGAGTCGAGATCCCGCGCCACGAGCTCTTCCTGACCGAGCTCGACCCGGAGCTCGCGTACAGCCTCATCCACGACGAGCTGATGCTCGACGGAAACGCGCGCCTCAACCTCGCGACGTTCGTCTCCACGTGGATGGAGCCGCAGGCCGAGCGGCTGATGAGCGAGTGCTACGACAAGAACATGATCGACAAGGACGAGTACCCGCAGACCGCGGCGATCGAGATGCGCTGCGTCAACATCCTGAGCCGGCTCTGGCATGCGCCCGAGGCGGACGAGGCGACGGGCTGCTCGACGACCGGCTCGAGCGAGGCGGCGATGCTCGGCGGTCTCGCACTGAAGCGCCGCTGGCAGAAGCGCAACCCGAACGGCGGCACGCCGAACCTGGTCATGGGCATCAACGTCCAGGTGTGCTGGGAGAAGTTCGCCAACTACTGGGACGTCGAGATGCGCCTCGTGCCGATGGAGGGCGACCGCTTCCACCTCAGCGCGGAGGAGGCCGTGAAGCTCTGTGACGAGAACACGATCGGCGTCGTCGCGGTCCTCGGCTCGACGTTCGACGGATCCTACGAGCCGGTTCAGGAGATCTGCGCCGCGCTCGACGAGCTGCAGCAGCGGACCGGGCTCGACATCCCCGTCCACGTCGACGGCGCGTCCGGTGCGTTCGTCGCCCCGTTCATCGACCCAGATCTCGTCTGGGACTTCCGCCTGCCGCGCGTCGCATCGATCAACGCGTCGGGCCACAAGTACGGGCTCGTCTACCCCGGCGTCGGCTGGATCGTGTGGCGCGATGCCGACGCGCTGCCGCCGGACCTCGTCTTCTGGGTGAACTACCTCGGGGACGAGATGCCGACGTTCGCGCTGAACTTCTCGCGGCCGGGCGCGCAGGTGGTCGCGCAGTACTACAACTTCCTGCGACTCGGCTTCGAGGGCTACGTGAAGGTGCAGCAGTATGCGCGCGACCAGGCGACGCGGCTCTCGGCGAAGATCGCGGAGCTCGGACCGTTCGAACTGCTCACGAAGGGCGACGAGCTGCCGGTGTTCGCGTTCACGCTCGCCGACGGGATCGACAACTTCACGGTCTTCGACGTCTCGAACGCGCTTCGCTCGCGCGGCTGGCAGCTGCCGGCGTACACGTTCCCCGAGAACCGCACCGACCTCGCGGCGCTCCGCGTCGTCGTCAAGCGCGGCTTCACCAACGACCTCGCCGACCTCCTCGTCGCCGACCTGAAGCGGGAGCTCGCGATCCTCGAGAAGCAGGCGGCGCCGGTGCACGACGCGTCGACCGCCGGCTCGTTCCGCCACTAGGAACACGCGTTCGCCCGAGCGAAGAATCCCCCTTCGGGGTGGCGCCGCATGCTTGCATAGTGGGGAAAAGTGGACTATCGTGGGGGAAAGTGGTAAGCCCCGACACCGGCCCCTGAATGCTTCTCGGCGAGTTCGAGCACACCATCGATGACAAGAGCCGCCTCACCCTGCCCGCCCGCTTCCGGCAGGCCTTCGCGGAAGGCGTCGTCGTGAGCCGCGGCCTCGACGGCTGTCTCACCGCGTACCCGCGCCCCGACTGGGCGCAGGCGATCGAGGCGCGCCTCAACGAGCTCGACCCGCTCAGCAAGGAGACCCGCCGCCTCCAGCGCTACTTCTACTCGGGCGCGGTGGAGGCGGAGCTCGACGGCCAGGGGCGGATCGGGATCCCGGCGGCCCTCATGGAGCACGCACAGCTCAGCCGCGACGTCGTCGTCGCGGGCGTCCACGACCACCTCGAGATCTGGGATCGCGCCGCCTGGCGTCGCGAGCTCGCCGAGGTCGAAGGGAGTGCGGAGCATGTTGCCGAACGTCTTGCAGCCCGGCGCGACTGATCACGTCCCCGTCCTCGCGGCGGAGGTCCGCGCCTGCCTCGCGGTGGAGCCGGGCGACACCGTCGTCGACGCGACGTTCGGCGCCGGCGGCCACGCCGCGCTGCTCGCGGCCGACCTCGACGGCAGCGGGCGCTTCATCGCGATCGACCGCGACCCGACGGCACGCACGTACTTCGACCGCTTCGAGAAGCGCGCGCGCGTCCAGGCGCGCCTCTTGCGCGGCGACTTCGGCGTCGTCCTGCCGCAGCTCGCGGCGAACGGCGTGCAGGCCGACGCGATCCTGATGGACCTCGGCGTCTCGTCGATGCAGCTCGACCGGCCGGACCGCGGCTTCTCGTACGCAGCCGACGCGCCCCTCGACATGCGCATGGACCCGTCGCAGGAGCTGACGGCGTGCAGCATCGTCAACCGCTGGCCGGAGGGCGAGCTCGTCACGATCTTCCGCCGCTACGGCGAGGAGCGCTACGCGAAGCAGATCGCGCGCGCGATCGGCCGGCGGCGCAAGGAGCAGCCGTACGAGCGGACCGGCGAGCTCGTCGACACGATCAAGTCGGCGATCCCCGCACCGGCGCGGTTCGGCGACGGCCATCCGGCGAAGCGCGTGTTCCAGGCGCTGCGCATCGCGGTGAACGACGAGCTGGGCTCGCTCGAGTCGGCGCTGCCGGCGGCGCTCGAGATGCTGCGCCCGGGCGGCCGCCTCGCGGTCATCGCGTTCCACTCGCTCGAGGACCGGATCGTGAAGCAGTTCCTCCGCGACAAGGAGCGCGGCTGCACGTGCCCGCCGGACTTCCCGGTCTGCGTGTGCGGGCACGAGCCCGAGCTGCGCGCCGTGCAGCGGCGGCCGATCCGTCCGGGCGCCGACGAGATCGCGGCGAACCCGCGCTCCGCGTCCGCCCGGCTCCGCGCCGCGATCAAGACCGGGGCAGCCGACTAGATGGCGGCGGTCGACTGGTTCGGAGCTGCTGAGTCTGCGCCGGCGCCGCAGCGCGTCGCGGCCGCGCCGCGCCGCCGCGCGAAGCCGGTCGCGCACGGCCGCCGGCTCACCGGCTGGATCGTCTGGATCTCGCTCTTCGCGGCGATCCTCGCCGGCGTCGTCGCGCTGAACGTCGCCGTTCTGCGCGCGAACGTCGCGGTGAACAGGCTCGACCGCAAGGAGGCGCAGCTGCAGGAGCAGAACGCCGCGCTCGCGTCGCAGGTCTCCGCCGCGTCGGCGTCGCTCCGGATCGAGGCGGCGGCGCGGCGGCTCGGCCTCGTGCCGGCGCCCGCCGCGGACACGGCGTACCTCGATCTGGGCAGGCCCTAGCCCATGTCGCGGGCCGTCAACTCGCGGGTCCGCTTCCTCCTGCTCCTGATCCTCGTCGTGTTCGGCGCGCTGCTCGCGCGCGCGGCGTGGATCCAGACGGTGCGCGCGGCGTCGCTCTCGCGGCTCGCGACGGCGCAGACGCGCGTGCCGGTGACGCTGCCGGCCGGGCGCGGGACGATCTTCGACGCGATGGGGACGCCGCTCGCGCTCGGCGAGCAGGCGACGACGGTGTTCGCCGACCCGCGGCAGATCGTGCATCCGAAGACGGACGCGATCGTCGCGTCGCGCATCCTCGGCCTCAAGTGGAAGCAGCTCTATCCGCAGCTCGCCGACCGCTCGCACGGGTTCGTCTACGTCGAGCGGAAGGCGCCGCCCGCCGACGCGACGGCGCTCGCGCGGAAGAACCTCACCGGCTTCGGCTTCTACCCGGAGGAGCGGCGCGTCTATCCGCAGCGCTCCGTCGCCGCGCCGGTGCTCGGCTTCGCGGGAGTCGACAACAACGGCCTCGCAGGGCTCGAGCTGCAGCTGAACGCGGTGCTCACCGGCAAGACGGGCGAGGAGACGGTCGTGCGCGACCCGCTCGGCCACGTGATCTCGATCGAGAACGAGCGGCCGGCGCGCGAGGGCCGCAACGTGTTCCTCACGCTCGACCACACGATCCAGGCGAACGCGGAGCAGGTGCTGCGGCAGACGGTCGCGAAGTGGGGCGCGAAGGACGCGACGGCGATCGTCCTCGATCCGCACACCGGCGGCGTGCTCGCGATGGCGATGGAGCCGGGCTACGACGCGAACGCGTTCCCCGCGGCGGCGGCGAAGGGGCTGCAGGCGAACCACGCGGTGAGCGACGTCTACGAGCCGGGCTCGGTGTTCAAGATCGTCACCGTCGCCGGCGCGCTGTCCGACCATCTCGTCACGCCGCAGACGTCGTTCGTGCTGCCGTACTCGATCCGCGTCGCCGACCGCGTGATCCACGACGCGGAGATCCGGCCGACGGAGCGGATGACCGTCGCGCAGATCCTCCAGCGCTCGTCGAACGTCGGCGCGATCACGATCGCGAAGAACTACCTCGGCGAGGCGCGGCTGAAGAAGTGGATCTCGCGCTTCGGGTTCGGCAAGCCGACCGGCATCGACTTCCCCGGCGAGAGCGCCGGCCTCCTGCCGTCGTACTGGTCGGGCTCGACGATCGGCAACGTTCCGATCGGGCAGGGCGTGTCGGTGACGGCGATCCAGCTCGCGTCGGTGTACGCCGCGATCGCGAACGGCGGCGTGTGGACGCAGCCGCACCTCGTCGACCACGTGCAGGGCGACCAGCCGTTCCGGCCGAGGACGCGGCGGATCGTCTCGACGCACGTCGACAGGCAGCTGCTGTCGATGCTGAAGGGCGTCGTCTCGGACGCGGGCACGGCGGCCGCGGCGGAGATCCCCGGCTACACGGTCGCCGGCAAGACCGGCACCGCGCAGAAGCCCGGCCCGCACGGCTACGTGCCGGGGAAGTACGTCGCGACGTTCGTCGGCATGGTGCCGGCATCGAACCCGCGCCTCGTCGTGCTCGTGACGGTGGACGAGCCGAAGCTCGCGATCTTCGGCGGCGTCGTCGCGGCGCCGGCGTTCGCGCAGATCGCGTCGTTCGACCTGCAGTACCTCGAAGTTCCGCCGGACCAGCCCGTCAAGTAGGGCCGGTAGACTCGCCTCCCGATGATGCTGGAGCGCCTCGTCGCAGCGCTCGGGCCGGTGGAGGTGCTCGATCGCGCTCCGGTCGACGTGCGCGACCTCGCGTACGACGCGCGGTCGGTCACCGAGGGCTCGCTCTTCTTCTGCGTCCCCGGCGCTCGTGCGGACGGTCACGACTTCGCAGCGGCGGCGGTCGAGGCGGGGGCGGTTGCGCTCGTCGTCGAGCGGCCGCTCGACGTCGGCGTGCCGCAGGTCGTCGTCCCGAGCGCCCGCGAGGCGATGGCCGTCGCCGCGGACGCGTTCTTCGGGCAACCGACGGAGGAGCTCGAGGTCGCCGGCGTCACGGGGACGAGCGGGAAGACGACGACGGCGTTCCTGCTCTACGCGATCCTCGCCGCGGCGGGGCGGAGACCCGGGCTGCTCGGCACGATCGAGGCGCGCGTCGGCGGCGAGCGGCGCGGCGTCGTCCGCACGACGCCGGAGGCGATCGACCTGCAGCGCACGTTCCGCGAGATGCTCGACGCGGGCGACCGCTCGTGCGCGATGGAGGCGTCGTCGCACGCCGCCGCGCAGCACCGGCTCGACCGCACGCGGTTCCGCGCGCTCGTCTTCACGAACCTGAGTCAGGACCATCTCGACTTCCACGGCGACATGGAGTCGTACTTCGCCGCGAAGCGCGCGCTGTTCGTCGCGGAGCCGCGGCCGCGCGCCGCGGTCAACGTCGGCGACGCGTACGGGCGCCGCCTCGCCGACGAGCTCGGCGACGCGCTGACGTTCTCCGTCGCCGGCGACGCGGAGCTCGGGCCGGATGCGCTCGACGGGGTCGACGTGAAGCTGCGCGGGAGCTTCAACGCGGAGAACGCGCTCGGCGCGCTCGCCGCCGCGCGGCTGCTCGGGATCGACGACGCGGCGATCGCGCGCGGGCTCGAGTCGGTGCGCGGCGTGCCGGGCCGCTTCGAGTCGATCGACGAGGGTCAGCCGTTCTCGGTCGTCGTCGACTACGCACACAAGCCCGGCGCGCTCGAGAACGTCCTGCGCGCCGCACGCGAGCTCGCAGGCGAGCATCGCGTGATCTGCGTCGTCGGCGCGGGCGGCGACCGCGACCGCGGCAAGCGTCCGGTGATGGGGAGGCTCGCGTCGGAGCTCGCCGACATCGCGATCGTCACGTCGGACAATCCGCGCACCGAGGACCCGCAGGCGATCATCGACGAGATCGTCGCGGGCGCGGTCGGCGAGGTCGAGGTCGTGCCGGATCGCGCGGAGGCGATCGCCCGCGCGGTCGCGCTCGCGCGCGAGGGCGACGTCGTGCTGATCGCGGGCAAGGGCGCCGAGCAGGGGCAGCAGTTCGCCGACCGCACGGTCCCGTTCGACGACCGCGTCGCCGCGAGCGAGGCGCTCCGCGCGCTCGGGGCCGCGACGTGATCCCGCTCCCGCTCGACGAGCTGCGGGGGCTCGGGCGGATCGAAGGCGACGCGGCGGAGGTGACGGGCGTCGAGATCGACTCGCGCCGCGTCGGCCCGGGCGAGCTCTTCGTCGCGGTCGGCGGCGGCGACGCGTTCCTCGACGACGCGCGGGCGCACGGCGCGGCGGCGACGCTCGTCCCGGACGACGAGCACGCGGCGATGGCGGCGCTCGGACGCGCCGTCCGCGATCGCAGCAGCGCGAAGGTCGTCGCGATCACCGGCTCGAGCGGCAAGACCTCGACGAAGGACATCCTCGCCGCGCTGTGCCGGCCGGTCGCGCGGACGGTCGCGGCCGAGGGCGGCCACAACAACGAGATCGGCCTCCCGCTGACGCTGACGCGGATCGAGCCGGACACGGAGGTCGTGATCACGGAGATGGGGATGCGCGGGCTCGGCCAGATCGCCGAGCTGTGCGCGATCGCGCGGCCCGACGTCGGCGTGATCTCGAGCATCGGCCCGGTGCACCTCGAGCTCGTCGGCACAGTCGAGAACGTCGCGCGTGCGAAGGCGGAGGTCGTCGCGTCGCTGCCGCCGGGCGGGACCGCGGTCGTCCCCTCCGGCGTGCCGGAGCTCGAGCCGTTCCTCGCGCGCGACGACATCGCGATCGTCCGGTTCGGGCCCGACGGCGACGCGGAGCTCGAGTCCTTCGAGCCGGGGGAGTCGGCGGTCGTCGCGTTCGCGGACGGGACACGCGCCGAGCTGCCGGTGCGGTTCACGGCGCGGATGCAGGCGTCGAACCTCGTCGCCGCGGTCGTGGCCTACCGCGCGCTCGGCCTTCCGCTCGACCGTGCGGCCGAAGGCTCGGCGTCGATCGCCTTCTCGCCGTGGCGTCTCGAGGAGTCGACGCTCCCGGGAGGGGGGCTCCTCGTCAACGACGCGTACAACGCGAACCCGGCGTCGATGCGCGCCGCGCTCGAGCATCTCGTCGAGCGCGCGCAGCGGCGCCGCACCGTTGCGGTGCTCGGCGACATGGCGGAGCTCGGCGACGCCGCGCCGCGCTTCCACGAGGAGGTCGGGCTCTTCGCGCGCGGGCTCGGCGTCGACGTCATCGTCGGCGTCGGCACGCTCGCACGCGGCTACGAGCCGGACGAGTGGGCGCCCGACGCCGCGTCGGCCGCCGCCGTCGTGCGCGAGCTCGTCGAGCCGGGCGACGCGGTGCTCGTGAAGGGATCTCGCGCGATCGGGCTCGAGGCGGTCGCCGACGCACTCGCCGGAGTGCCGGCGTGCTGACGCGCGTCCTCATCGCGGCGCTGATCGCGCTGATCGTGTCCATCCTCGTCGGCCCGCGGTTCATCGACTTCCTCCGGCGCAACGAGTTCGGCCAGCACATCCGCGAGGAGGGCCCGCGCCATCACATCGTCAAGCAGGGCGTGCCGACGATGGGCGGCCTCTTGATCCTCTTCGCGGCGACGATCGCGTTCCTTCCGGTGAGTCACTACCGGCTGCAGTCGCTCACGGTGCTGTTCGTGACGCTCGCATGCGGCGCGATCGGGTTCCTCGACGACTTCATCAAGCTGACGCACAAGCGGTCGCTCGGGCTGTCGGGGCGGTGGAAGCTGCTGCTGCTCGCGCTCGTGACGGCGGTCGTCGCGGTCGTCGCGCGCCACCTCCATCTCAGCACCGACATCTACCTCCCGGTGATCGACGTGTCGGTGCCGCTCTCGTGGGCCTGGTACCCGTTCCTCTTCATCATCATCGCCGGCGCCGCGAACGGGACGAACCTCGCCGACGGCGTCGACGGCCTCGCGGCGGGAACGGGCATCATCGCGCTCTTCACGTACATGGCGATGATGGTCGTCTCGTTCGTGCGGTCGGGTCCGCCGAGTCACCGCAACCTGACGAAGCTCGACCTCGCGATCATCGCGGCGGCGCTGATCGGTGCGATGGTCGGGTTCCTCTGGTACAACGCGTTCCCCGCCGAGGTGATCATGGGCGACACCGGCTCGATGGCGATCGGCGGCGCGCTCGCGGCGTTCGCGATCATGACGAAGACCGAGGTGCTGCTGCTCCTGATCGGCGGCATCTTCGTGATCGAGGCGCTGTCGGTGATGATCCAGGTGTTCTCGTTCCGCTATCTCGGGCGGCGCGTGTTCCTGATGGCGCCGATCCACCACCACTTCGAGATGAAGGCGTGG
>DATJOZ010000010.1:0-3452 GCA_035506655.1 Gaiellaceae bacterium | reverse complement strand
CCCGTCCCGGCGAAGAATGCGACCGCGAGCTCCGGCTCCGGCGGCGCGCCGAACGTGAACTGGACCGTCACGTTCGGCGGCTCGACGCCGACGATCATCAGCGGCATCTACACGTGCAAGGACTCCGACCCCGCGTCGTGGGCGCAGAACCAGCAGACCGGCGGCAAGGGCTTCTGCACCGTCACCGCGACCCCGGCGTACGTCAACAACTTCACGCTCCCGTCGGGCCTCCATCTGCCGCAGGGCCCGCCTCCGCCGCCGGCGCCGACGCATGCGCCCGCCGGCCGCGTGCGCTGCTTCACGGGAACGCTCTCGACGATGCTCCTGAACCCGATCCACGTCGCGCCGGACCAGTGGGGGATGCTGCTCCTCCACTGCGCGATCCCGAAGAAGGACGGGTTCCAGGGCCGGCTCGCACCGACGACGATGTTCGTGATCGCCCGCGGCTGCGCGCCGTTCTGGACGTACCCGTCGGCGTCCGGCGGCAACCCGCCGCCGCCGGTCTTCCTCTCGTACACCGGGCAGCCGGGCGCACCGTGCTCGACCGCGTTCACGACGATCCCGTACAAGGTGATCGGCCCGTGGCGGATCGACATCCAGGCGCGCGACGCGGTCGCGCAGGCACCGCTCCGGACGGGGGCGTACGGCGTCTACATCCGCTATCCGGGCGGGGACGTCCAGGCGCAGAACACCCTGAACGTGCCGTAGAAGTCGGCCACCCGGTGTGCGACCATTGAACCCTCGCGGCCTTCGTGGATCGTCCGACCAACCGAAGGGGCCAGCTATGACGAAGCGCCTTGCCGTGCTCGTGCTCGTACTCGCCGCACTCGTCGGCTCACTTGCAGGTGGAGGCGCGACGCGCGCCTCGGCGACGCCGCCGCCGATCGCGCCGACGCCGATTCCCGCCAACTTCGTCCGCACGTGTGCGGACCCGGCGCCGGGCGAGATGGCGTGCTTCGCGCTGCGACGTACGACCGGCATCGTGACCTCGGTGCCCGCCGGCGTGAACGCCGCCACCGCGGTCAGCGGCTACGGGCCGTCCGACATCGACGGCGCCTACAACATCCCGACGACGCTCGGCTCTGGCAAGACGGTGGCGATCGTCGACGCATACGACGACCCCTCCGCGGAGAACGACCTGGGCGTCTACCGCAGCAACTTCGGGCTGCCCGCATGCACGACCGCGAACGGCTGCTTCAAGAAGGTGAACCAGAACGGCGCGGCGAGTCCTCTGCCGGCCGCGAACAGCGGCTGGTCGTCCGAGATCGCACTCGACCTCGAGATGGTCTCCGCGGTCTGCCCGAACTGCCACATCCTCCTCGTCGAGGCGAGCAGCCCGACGACCGCGAACCTCGGCACGGCCGTGAACACCGCCGTCGCGCAGGGAGCCGTCGCGGTGTCGAACAGCTACGGCGGCTCGGAGAGCTCGAGCGAGACGAGCGCCGACACCTCGTACTACAAGCACCCGGGCGTCGCGATCGTCGCGTCGTCCGGCGACAGCGGCTACCAGGTCGAGTACCCGGCGGCGTCGCCGTACGTCACGTCGGTCGGCGGAACCTCGCTCCAGCACGCGAGCAACGCGCGCGGCTGGACGGAGTCCGTCTGGTCGACGTCGTCGAGCGAGGGCGCGGGAAGCGGCTGCTCGGCGGTCGAGCCGAAGCCGTCGTTCCAGAGCGACACCGGCTGCGCGAGGCGCACGGTCGCGGACGTGTCCGCGGTCGCCGACCCGGCGACCGGCGTCGCGGTCTACGACTCGTACGGCTCGGGCGGCTGGACGGTGTTCGGCGGGACGAGCGTCGCCTCGCCGATCATCGGCGCGATGTACGCGCTCGCGAGCGCCCCGACCGCCGGCACGTATCCGAACGCGTATCCCTACGCGAATCCGGGTGCGCTCTACGACGTCACGACCGGCGCGACCGCGTCCTGCTCGCCGGCGTACCTCTGCACGGCCGGAGTCGGCTACGACGGACCGACCGGGCTCGGAACGCCGAACGGCGCCGCCGCCTTCGGGCCTGCGTCCACGGTCGGCAGCGACTTCTCGCTGTCGGTCAACCCGACGTCGGTGAGCGTCGCGGCCGGGTCGAGCGGGACCGCCACGGTCTCGACGACGATCACGTCCGGGAGCTCGGAGTCGGTCTCGCTCGGCGCGAGCGGCCTGCCGAGCGGCGTGACGGCGTCGTTCTCGCCGTCGTCGGTGAGCTCGGGCTCCTCGTCGACGCTGACGCTCACCGCGTCGTCGTCGACGGCAGTCGGGACGTACAGCGTGACGATCACCGGCACCGCCGCGTCCGGCTCGCACACCGCCGTCCTCAGCCTGTCCGTGACGAGCGCGCCGGCGAGCGACTTCTCGCTCTCGGTGAGCCCGGCCTCGGCGAGCGTGACGGCCGGAGCGGGCGCGAGCGCGACCGTCTCGACGGCCGTGACGTCCGGATCGGCGCAGTCGGTCGCCCTGAGTGCGAGCGGCCTGCCGAGCGGTGCGACCGCGTCGTTCTCGCCGGCGTCCGTCACGGCGGGATCGTCGTCGACGCTGACGATCTCGACGTCGAGCTCGACGCCGGCCGGCACGTACGCGGTGACGATCACCGGAACGGGCTCGTCGGCCTCGCACTCGACGGCGTTCACCCTGACCGTGACGAGCGCGAGCACCTGCTCGGCCGGCCAGAAGATCGCCAACCCCGGCTTCGAGTCCGGGTCGAGCGGCTGGTCGGCGACGTCCGGCGTGATCGGGCAGAACGGCCCGTCCGAGCCGGCACACTCCGGCACGTATGACGCGTGGCTCGACGGCTACGGCCGGACGCACACCGACACGCTGTCCCAGTCGATCACGATCCCGAGCGGCTGCAGCACGTACACGCTGTCGTTCTGGCTGCACATCGACAGCTCCGAGCGGACGACGACGACCGCGTACGACACGCTGACCGTGACGCTCGGCTCCACGACGCTCGCGACGTACTCGAACCTGAACCGTGCGTCCGGGTACCAGCAGCGCTCGTTCAACGTGTCCGGCTTCGCGGGTCAGACCGTGACGCTGAAGTTCACGGGGAGCGAGGACAGCTCGCTGCAGACGTCGTTCGTCGTCGACGACACGGCGCTCACCGTCGGCTGATCGAGAGACGGGGGCCGGGCGCACGCTCGGCCCCCGTTTCCACGATGCCCCCAACGGGATTCGAACCCGTGCTGCGGCCTTGAAAGGGCCGTGACCTGGACCGCTAGTCGATGGGGGCGGCTGCGCTCACGATACCCGCGTCTCCGGCCCGGAGTGTCGCGGCCGTGACGCTTCTTCCGTCACCGCGGCGAACGACACGCGCGGCGGGCCGCCGTAGCGTCGCGGTAGCCCGATCCATGCCGAGGATCGGCGAATCGAAAGGGGTAGGCATGAGCGCACTGCTTCTCAATCCCGACGCGACGCATCAGCCGCTCGAGGACGCCGGCCCGTTCACCGGCGGCGGTCG
>DATJOZ010000009.1:0-31189 GCA_035506655.1 Gaiellaceae bacterium | reverse complement strand
ACGCGTGGCCTCGCCGTCTCCCGAGCCGCAGCCGCGACGCTCCGAGCAGGGCCACCGCCGCGTCTCGAACTGGATCTGGCTCCTGATCGTCCTCGCCCTGATCGGCGTCGTCGTCTGGGGCTGGGTCTGGGACTTCGCGCGGTAGCGCGCGTCAGCGGACGACGCAGCGAAAGCCGATGTGGCTCGTCGTCGAGTCGACCGGCTCGCCCTGCCGGGCCGCGGGGCGGTAGCGGAGGCAGTAGCTCGGCGCGCAGAGGTGCGAGCCGCCCTTGATCACCTGCCGCGGGAACCGCTCCTCCGGGTCGCGCGCGTCGCGCGGGCCGCAGCACGGTGCGCCTCCGTTCGGCCGCGCGTGCGTGTACGGGTCGACGGTCCACTCCCAGACGTTGCCGGCCATGTCGAAGAGGCCGTAGCCGTTCGGCGGGTACGTCCCGACCGGGGAGGTTCGCTCGTAGCGGTCGAGGAGCAGGTTCTGCCACGGGAACTCGCCCTGCCACGTGTTCGCCATCATCCGGCCCTGCGGCGCGAACTCCTCGCCCCACGTGTACGTCGCGCCGTCGAGACCGCCGCGCGCCGCGTACTCCCACTCGGCCTCGGTCGGCAGCGACTTGCCGGCCCACTCGGCGTACGCGGCGGCGTCGGCGTACGCGACGTGCGTCACCGGATGCCGGTCGCGCTTGTCGACGCTGCTCGCCGGCCCTTCCGGATGCCGCCAGTCGGCGCCCGGGACCCAGACCCACCACGCGCGGTAGTCGTCGAGCGACACCGGCCCGCGCGTCTTGCGGAACACGAGCGAGCCGGGGACGAGCAGCGCGGGATCGGCGTCGGGGTAGTCGGCCGGGTCGGGCGCGCGCTCGGCCCACGTGACGTGGCCCGTCTCCTCCACGAACCGCCCGAACTCGGCCACCGTCACCGGATGAGGGTCGATCGCGAACGCGTCGACCGACACCTCGCGGACGGGCCGCTCCTCCGGATAGAAGTCCTCGCAGCCCATCCGGAACGTCCCGCCGGGGAGCTCGACCATCAGCGGCGCGGCGTGAACGGCCGCAGCTCGTCGGCGCCCGGCTGGACGATGCCGACGTGCGACTCCGGCACGAGGTTCCACGCGCCCTCGAGGTCGCCGAGCGGCTCCGAGACGACGACCCGCGTCTCGTCCGACAGCGCGTCGAGCTCGACGAGCTCGGGATAGTGCGCCTTCAGCGCGTCCATGCGGGTGCTGAAGTAGAGCGAGCGCGACGCGCCCTCGCTCGAGTAGCGGAACGCCCAGATGCTCGCCCCGTCCGTCGTCGCGATCGTCATCTGGATCGGCAGCTCGACGCCGTGCTCGTGCCCGGTCGCCTCGACGAAGCCGACCATCCGCTCGACGGCGGCGACGGGATCGTCCTCGAGCCCGAACGTGAGCGCGAGGTAGAACATCGTCTCCGAGTCGGTCGTCCCCTCGATCAGCGGGTAGAGCGAGCCGTCGATCGCGAGCGCGAGATGGCGCTTCACGCGCGTGAAGTCGCGGATCAGGCCGTTGTGCATCCAGAGCCAGCGGCCGTGGCGGAACGGGTGGACGTTCGTCTCCTGGATCGCGCCGCCGGTCGACGCGCGGATGTGCGCGAGGAAGAGCGGCGACGAGATGCCCGCGGCGAGCTCGCGCAGGTTGCGGTCGTTCCACGCCGGGTGCGTGCTGCGGTAGAGGCGCGGCGGCATGCCGCCGTCCTCCTCGTACCAGCCGACGCCGAAGCCGTCGCCGTTCGTCGTCGTCGCGCCGAGCCGTGAGTGGAGGCTCTGGTCGATCAGCGAGCGGTCGCGCTTCACGAGCAGCTCCTCGAGCCGGATCGGCGACCCGGAGTAGGCGAGCCAGCGGCACACTGCCCGGCCCTCCTACGCGCCGGCGCCCGGGAGGCCCAGGTCGCCGAGCCCGAGGTCGTTCACCATCTGCTGCGCCTTCGACTCGAGCGCTCCGCGCGCGGCGCGGAGCGCCTCGTTCACGCCGGCGAGGACGAGGTCGCCGAGCGCTTCCGGGTCGGCGGGGTCGATCGCCTCCGGCGAGATCGTGATCGAGAGGACGTCGCCGGCGCCGTTCGCCGTCACCTTCACCATGCCGCCGCCGACCGACGCCTCCGCGACCTCCGCGGCCGCCTCCTCCTGCATCTTCTGCACCTGCTGCTGCATCTCCGCGGCCTGCTGCATCAGCTTGTTCATGTCGAAGCTCACGTGTCGTCACCCCGTTCCTTCGCGTCGAGCGTCTCCTTCATCAGCTCGAGGATCGCGTCCTCGCCGGCCGGGCCCTCCGCCTCGGGCGCGGGCTCCTCGTCGTCCTCGCCGACCGCGAACGAGAGCGCGAGCCGCCTTCCGGTCACGTCGTAGAGCGCGTCCGCGAGCACCGTCGCGTTCTTCGGGTCCTCCGCGAGCGTGCGGTGGAACTGCGCGCTCGCGGGGAACTCGACCGTCAGCGTGTCGCCCGCGAGCTGCTTCGGATGCGCCTCGCGGAGAAGCGACGCCGCCGGGATCCCGCCGCGCTCCTCGACCGCCGGCAGCACCTGGCGCGACCACGCCTCCTGGAGCTGCTCGAGGTCGACGTCCGGCGGCGCCGACGTCGACGCGGTCGGCTCCTGCGGCCGCGGGGCCGTCGGTACCGGGGCGACCGCGGGCGGCGGCGCGGACGGCCCGCGCTGCTCGAGCTGCTCGAGGCGATATGCGACCGACTCGCGCGCGAGATCCGCCGCGGGACGTGTGACCTTGACGAGCGCGAGCTCGAGCGGCAGCCGCGGGTCGCCGCCCTGGCGCATGTCGTCGATCGCGAGCGCGAGGAGGTCGATGAGCCGGACGACCGTCGGCTCGCCGAGCTGGTTCGCCTGCGCGCGCAGCCGCTCGCGCGTCTCCTCGGTCACCGGCAGCGTGTCCGGCACCTCGTGCATGTGCTGCACGAGCATGAGATGGCGCAGGTGCTCGATCAGGTCCACGACGAGCCGGCCGAGGTCGTGGCCCTGTTCCGAGAGCTCCTCGACGAACGTCAGCGCGCCGGCGGTGTCGCGGTCGACGACGAGGTCGCAGAGCCGGAACAGCGCCTCTTCCTCCACGGTGCCGAGGAGCTGCAGCACGGCCTGCACCGTGACCTGGCCCTCCGTCGCCGACGCGAGCTGGTCGAGCGTCGACACCGCGTCGCGGTACGCGCCGCGCGCCCCGCGCGCGATGAGTGCGAGCGCCTGGTCGGGCGCGTCGATCTCCTCCGCGTCGGCGATGTGGCGCAGCACCTTCAGCAGCTCCTGCAGCCGCGGCCGCTGGAACACGAACGTCTGGCAGCGCGAGCGCACCGTCGCCAGCACCTTCGAGACGTCCGTCGTGCAGAAGACGAAGACGAGATGCGGCGGCGGCTCCTCGATCAGCTTCAGGAGCGCGTTCCACGCCGCGTCCGTGAGCTGGTGCGCCTCGTCGAGGATGTAGACCTTGTAGCGCCCCTCGACCGGCTGGAGGACGACGCGGTCGCGGATCTCGCGGATGTCGTCGATGCCCCGCTGCGACGCCGCGTCCATCTCGATCACGTCGAGCGACGTGCCCGCGGCGATCGCGACGCACGCGTGGCACGTCCCGTCCGGCTCCGCCGTCGGGCCGTGCGCGCAGTTCAGCCCCTTCGCGAGGATTCGCGCCATCGACGTCTTCCCGGTGCCGCGCGGGCCGGCGAAGAGATACGCCTGACGGATCTGCCCCGAGGTGATCGCGTTCCGGAGCGTCCGCACCACCGGCTCCTGCCCGACCACCTCCTCGAAGGTCTGGGGGCGGTACTTCCGGTACAGGGCGGCCACGGAACGATTCAAGCAGGAATGCCCGGCCTGCGCAGGCGCCGCTCGGCGGCGAGCCCGGCGAGCACGAGGACGACCAGCGCGAGCGCCCATTTCGTGTGCTCGTCGAAGCGGACCGTCGCGAAGAGGAGCAGCGGGACGGCGACGAGGGCCGCCCACCAGTCGCCGTCCGCGACCCGGAAGGCGACCCAGCCGAGCGCGAGGACGAGCAGCACCGCGGCGACGACGCCGTAGCCCTTGTGGACGGCGCGGTCGACGCGGAGGAGCTCCGGGGCGCCGTGCTCGACGAGGAGCCACGCGACGAGCGACGCGCCGGCGAGGACTCCGTCGCGGCGCGTGAGCGCGACCGGCACCGTCGCCGCGACGGCCGCGCCGACCGCGACGAGCACCGCGGCGAAGAAGGGGAGGATCGCGAGCCAGCCGTGGCCGACGCCGGCGAGGCTCAGCACCGTCGCGGCGAAGTTCCCGTGCTCGACGCGTGCGATCCAGAGATGCGTGTCGTCGTTCGAGAGCAGCGGCTCCGCGGCCGTCGCGACCGTCATCGCCCCGATCGAAACCGCGGCGACCACGGCGACGGTCAGCGGCACGCGTCGCAGCACGGGCGCGAGCGCGAAGCAGAGGAACGGCAGCAGCGGGATCAGAAACCGCGGCCCGGGCACCCAGCCGCCGAGCGCGAAGTCGTAGTGGAGCCGCCCCGAGTTCCACGCGAGGACGGCGAGGCACATCCCGCCGATCAGCGCCGCCTCGGCGCGCAGCCCGCGCCGCCAGAGGAGCACGATCCCCGCGACGCCCGCCGCGACCACCGGCGTCAGGACGACGAGACCGCGCTGGCTCAGCAAGAGCTCGACCGCCGTCCGCGGGTGCGGCACGGCGAGCCCGAAGAAGCCCTCCTGCGCCCAGCCGCCCGCCGCGCCCTGTCCCGGCGTGCCGGAGTAGGGGAGATGGAACGGCGTGCCGAACGCCCACTGGTCGAACGCGAGCAGCGGCACGAGCCCGACGAGCCCGCCGGCGCCGAAGCCGACGAGCCGCCGCAGGTGCGGCGAGCGCGCCGCCGCGTAGATGCCGACCACGAGCGCGGGAATCGCGAGCGGGATGTCGGTCGACACGGCGAGCCCGGCGAGCGCGCCGGCAGCGCCGACGCGCACGATGCTCGGCCCGCCGGAGAAGAGGACGGCGAACGAGGCGAAGAGCAGGAGCGTCGCGAGCACGTGCGCAAACAGGAGCGTCGAGAACGGCAGCAGCAACGTCCCGAGCCCGAGGATCACGGCGCACGCGGTCCCGAGCCCCGGCTCGATCCGCTCGACCGTCCGGCGCACGAGCACGAGGAGCAGGATCGACGGCAGCACGACGGCCCAGAGCCCCATCTGCCAGATCGCGCGGAGCGGGACGCCGACCATCGCCGCCGGATACGGCTCGCCAGCGTTCGGGTTCCTCGGCACCGCACCGGCCGCGCGCAGCACGACGTACCACGGCGTCGTCCAGAGGTCCATGAGCGGGCCCTTCGCCGCGTAGACGTGCCCGCCGACGCGCACGGAGTCGCACGTCTCGTTCGCCCAGCGGTCGATCCGCGGCGTGCCCGACGCGAAGGCGCGCTCCGCCGAGTAGTGCGCCGTCTGCGCGCACCCGACCGACTGCATCGGGACCGCGTACGCGACGCCGACGGCTCCGATCGCGATCGTCGCAAGGAGCGTGGCCCGTCGCACGGCGCGAGCCTACCGCGTCGCTCCGTCTCCTCGGGCCAGGCCGCCCGCGCACCTGGGAGGGTTGCTTAGCGCTGCTTCCTCCCGGATCTGACGCGGTTCACAAGCTCCCACTGCGCGGAGCCTGGCCCGAGCAGACGGAGCGGCCAGTGTAGCTCTGTGATGATGGCGCCATGGCCGGCGCCTGCCCCATCTGCGGCGGAGACGTCGGCCGCCGCGACGGGCCGGACCTCGTGAAGGACGGCTACGCGCTCGTTCGCTGCCGGAGCTGCGGCGTGCTGTTCCGCGCCGAGCTTCCCGCGGACGACGAGCTTCCCGCGCTCTACGAGGACGGCTACTTCGAGTCGGCGGCGGGCGAGCTCGGGGCGCAGGGGTATCTCGACTATCTGAGCGACGAGCCGAATCACCGGGCGACGGCGCGGTCGCGGCTCCGGCTGCTCGCCCGGTACTCGCCGCCGGGCCGGCTGCTCGACGTCGGCTGCGCCGCGGGCTTCTTCGCGGACGAGGCCCGGCGGGCGGGCTGGGATGCCGAGGGTGTCGAGCTCTCGCCGGCGATGGCGGCGCACGCGGCGGAGCTCGGCGTCCCGGTCCGGCAGGGGATCTTCGCCGTCGTGCCGCGGCCGGAGCCGGGCCTCGCGGCCGTGACGATGTGGGACTACATCGAGCACTCGACGGATCCGGTGCGCGACCTCGCGATCGCGGCCGGCCTCCTTCGCCCGGGCGGCGTGACGGCGCTCTCGACGGGCGACGTCGCCTCGCTCGCCGCCCGCGTCAGCGGCAGCCGTTGGCATCTGCTCACTCCCCGTCACCACAACTTCTTCTTCGACCCCGAGACGATCGGGACCGCGCTCCGGCGCGCGGGGCTCGACGTGGTTGCCGTCACACATCCGGGCGGCCGCTACTCGGTGGCGTACCTCGCGCACAAGCTCGGGCTCGAGCCGGTGTCCACCTGGCTGTCCGAACGGAACGCCGGTGCGATCTCGGTTCCGGTCAACCTCTTCGACGTCATGACGGTGGTCGCGCGGAGAACAGGGCAATCCGAAGCCGCCCGGACGCAGTAGGTACGGGTCACCACGACACGAGGAGACCTCCCATGCCGAAGTTGCTGCTCGTCATCGCGTCGCTCGCCGCCGCGTCCTCCGTCGCTGCGGCCGGCGCCCTCGGCGCGCACGCTGCGGCCCCGACACTGACCGGGACGGTCGGCCCGGGCTTCACGATCACCCTGAAGATGAACGGCCAGGTCGTGAAGACCCTGAAGCCCGGCACGTACACGCTCGTGATCCAGGACAAGGCGTCGATCCACGCCTTCTCCCTCGACGGCCCGAACGGGTTCGCGAAGGACTTCACGACAGTGCCGTTCGTCGGCACGAAGACGTTCACGCTGACCCTGAAGAAGGGCTCCTACAAGTACTACTGCCCGCCGCACGAGCCGTCGATGTTCGGCCGCTTCATCGTGAAGTAAGCTCGGTGCGTCACGCTGCGGCACGTCCGAAGGGGGAATCGAGATGGCAGGTACGCGCAGCGCGCCGGGCGGCACGACGCTCGTGGTGCAGGGAGTCCAGTGCGGCTTCGTGAACTCCGCCGACGGCGGCGACGCGTACGGCGACGTCGTCGAGGAGAAGGCCGGGCCGGACTTCTATGTGAAGAAGCACCTCGGCGGAGTGAAGTACGACGAGATCCGCGTCCAGGTCGGCCTCGGCCTCACGCACGACTTCTACGACTGGATCGCCGCGTCGTGGAAGCAGAACTACTCGCGGAAGGACGGCTCGGTGATCACGGCCGACGTCAACTTCAACGCGGTCTCCGAGCTCGACTTCTTCCACGCGCTGATCACCGAGGTGAGCTTCCCGGCGCTCGACGCCGCGTCGAAGGACCCGTTCCGCCTCGACGTGAAGTTCGCGCCGGAGTTCACGCGGAAGAAGAAGGGCGCCGGCAAGGTCACGGCGCCGAAGCCGCAGAAGCAGTCGCTCGTGTCGAGCTTCCGGCTCGAGCTCGACGGGCTCCCGACGGCGAAGGTCAGCAGGGTCGAGCCGTTCACCGTCACGCAGGAGATCGCAACCGACGACATCGGCGACGGGCGCGACATCGCGAAGGAGCCGGGCAAGCTCGACTTCCCGAACCTCCGCGTGACGCTCGCCGCCGCAGGAGCCGATCCGTGGATCCAGTGGGCCGACGACTTCATCGTCCAGGGCAAGAACGACGCCGGCAGCGAGAAGAACGGCGCGATCGTCCTCCTCTCGCCCGATCTGAAGACGGAGCTCGGGCGCGTGTCGCTTTTCGGCGTCGGCATCTTCCGCCTGCGGCGCGTGCAGGCGAAGCTCGTCGCCGATCTCTACTGCGAGCGGATGGAGCTCCAGGTCGGCAAGCCCGCGGCGAAGCCCGCCGACCCGCCGGCTCCCGCGCCGGCGCCGCCTGCGACGCCGCTCTCGCGGGGTCCGGGCGCGACGCCGGTCGTCACGCGGCCGCGCGTGCCGGGTTAGCCGTGGACGCGAGGAAGGCGGCGCTGGCCGCGCTCGCCGACGCGGAGGCCGACCGGAAGTCGCTCGCGCAGCATCACGCCGCGCTGCACGAGGCCGGCGTCGAGCTGGCGAGCCTCGCCGCGCGGCTCATGGACGAGCTGGGGGAGAGCGCGATGAGCTTCAACCTCCAGTACCTCCAGCTGCAGTCGCAGCTGCAGGCGGAGAACCGCGCCTACACCGCGGTCAGCAACATCATGAAGACGAAGCACGACACGGTGAAGAACTCGATCTCGAACATCCGCTAGCGGATGCGCTCGACCTCGTCCGCATAGCGCAGCAGCTCTTCGAGGAACGCGATGTAATCCGAGGTCGGTGCCTCGGATCGACGGCCCGAGCCGTCGAAGGTGATGACGGTCCGCGTCGGCGTGATCGACACGTGGTGGGCGTTGTGGCCGCGCTCGTAGGTCGTGGCCGGCCGCTCGACGCCGTCGCGGCGCCCTTCCGTGTAGGTGCCGGCGAGCACTGCGCGTGCAGTCTCGAGCTGCTGCTCGACGCCCTCCCGCCCGAAGAGGTCATGGTTCACGAAGTCGCCGAACGTCCTGAGGGCGGGGCCGAGAACCTGGACGGTGACGCCGTGCGGCTCCTCGACGAGACGGAAGGCGATCACGCCCTTGTCATAACCGACGATCGCGGGATCGTCCACAGGGGCTAGAGCGCGACGATCTCGTCCATCCGGGCGAGGCCCTCGGGGCGGTGGGTGATGAGGAGGACCGACTTGCCGGCGGACGCGTCGAGGACGTCGTCCATCAGCCGCTCGGCCGTGTCGGGGTCGAGGTGCGCGGTCGGCTCGTCGAGGATCAGCACCGGCGCGTCGGCGAGGAGTGCGCGCGCGACGACGAGGCGCTGGCGCTGGCCGCCCGAGAGGTGCGCGCCCTCCTCGCCGACGATCGTGTCGAGGCCGTCGGGGAGCGACGCGACCCAGTCGGAGAGGCGCGCGCGGCGCAGCGCGGCGGCGAGCTCGTCGTCGGAGCCATCCGGCCGCGCGACGCGGAGGTTCGCGGCGATCGACGCGTTGAACAGGTGCGCGTCCTGGCCCGCGAGCGCGAACGTGCGGCGGAGGTCGTGCTGCGAGTACTCGCGCGCGTCGCGGCCGTCGATCGTCACGCTGCCGCGCTCCGGGTCGAGGAAGCGGAGCAGGAGGTTCGCGACCGTCGTCTTGCCGGCGCCGCTCGGGCCGACGAGCGCGACGGCGCGTCCCGGCTCGAGGCGGAGCGTCGCATCGCGCAGAACCGGCTCCGCGGACGACGGATAGCGCGCCGTCACGTTCTCGAGCGCGACGACCGGCGCGCCGGCCGGTGCGGGAAGCGGCGACGCAGGGTCGCGGACCGCGGGCTCGCGCTCGACGAGCTCGAGCACGCGCCGGCCGGCGGCGAGGGTCGCGGCGAGCTCGCGGGCCGCCGTCGAGAGCGGCGTCACGGATTCGAAGGAGGCGAGCGCGAGCAGCGCGAGCGCGGCGACGAGCACGCGGCTCAGCGTTCCCGCGTCGTGCGCCGACACGGCGGCCGCGAGCACGCCGACCGTCGTCAGGCCGGCGACGAGGAGCGTGAGCCCGTCGGCGGCGCCGGCGGCGAGCGCGTCGCGGCGCGCGATGCGGACGAGCTGCGCGTCGGCGGCGCGGATCCGCTCCGTCGTCTCGCGCTCGCGGCCGTACGCGACGAGCTCCGGCGCCCCGCGCAGGAGCTCGACGAGCTCCGCGGTGAGCGCGGCGCGCACCTCCGAGCGCCGTGCGCCGGATGCACGTGTCAGCGCGCCGGCGAGCGCGGGCACGGCGATCGCTCCGAGAAGCAGCCCGCCCGCGAGGATCGCGGCCGCGACGGGAAGCATCGCGGCGGTCGCGCCGACGCACACGGCGCCCGCGAGCAGTGCGACGAGCGGCGGCCCGAGGCCGCGGAGATAGAGGTTCTGGAGCGCGTCGACGTCGCCGACCATCCGGTCGAGGAGCTCGCCGCGCCGGTACTGCTCGAGCTCGCCCGGCGCGAGCGGCTCGATCCGGGCGAAGAAGCGCGTCCGCACCTGCGCGAGCGACCGCAGCGCGAGGTCGTGCGACGCGAGCCGCTCGAGGTAGCGCGCGACCGGGCGCGACAGCCCGAAGAACCGCACGGCGACGATCGCCGTCGTCAGCTCGAGCACCGGCGGGTGCTCCGCGGCGCGCGAGATGAGGTAGCCGGCGGTCGCCATCAGCCCGACGCCGAACACGACGGTGAGCGCGCCGAGCACGACGCTCAGCGCGACGCGGCCCTTGCCGACGCCGGCGAGCCGGACGAGCCGTGCGAGCGTCCCGTTCACACGGCCTCCGCCAGCGCACGGCCGCCGGCGAGGTGCACGACGCGGTCGGCGCGACGCGCGAGCTCCGGCCGGTGCGCGATCAGCAGCACGGTGCGGTCGGACGCGATCCGCTCGATCGCGTCGGCGACGAGGTCTGCACTCTCGGGATCGAGGTTCGCCGTCGGCTCGTCGAGGATCACGAGCGGCGCGTCGCGGAGGAACGCGCGCGCGAGCGCGAGCCGCTGCCGCTCGCCGGCCGAGAGCGGCCGGCCGCCGTCGCCGACGACGGTCTCGTAGCCGTCCGGCAGCCGCCGGACGAACGCGTCGGCTCCCGCGAGCACCGCGGCGGCGTGCAGGTCGCCGTCGCCGCCGAGGCGGATGTTCTCCGCGACGGTGCCGCGGAAGATCGTCGGCCGCTGCGGCAGCCACGCGACGTGTCGCCGCCACGCCTCCGGGTCGCACTCGGCGAGGTCGACGCCGCCGACGCGCACCGATCCCGCGGCCGGCTCCGCGAGCCGGAGCAGGAGCGACGCGACGGTGCTCTTTCCGGCGCCGCTCTCGCCGAGGAGCGCGACCGTCTCCCCGGGGCGCAGCTCGAGGTCGAGCGCATCGAGGACGAGCCCGTCACGCGACGGGTACGCGAACGACACCGACTCGAAGCGCACCGCCGCGTCCGCCGGGCTCGGCGGCGCCGCGACCCCGCGCGACGGGATCGCCGCGGGCGCGTCGAGCAGGCCGAGCATCCGGTCGGCGACCGCGAGCCCGTCCGCGCTCGCGTGGTACTGCACGCCGAGCTGGCGCAGCGGGAGATACAGCTCGGGCGCGAGCACGAGCACGGTCAGCCCCGCCTGGAGCCCGAGCCCGCCGTCGACGAGGCGCACGCCGATCACGACCGCGACGAGTGCGACGCCGAGCGTCGCCGCGAGCTCGAGCACGCTGCCCGAGAGAAACGCCACGCGCAGCGTCCCCATCGTCGTGCGCCGGTAGCGCTCGCTGACGTCCTCGATCGTCGCCACCTGCGCCTCGCCGCGGTTGAACGCGCGCAGCGTCGGCAGCCCGCGCACGACGTCGAGGAAGTGCGTCGACAGCAGCCGCAGCGCGTCCCAGCGCCGGCGCGTCTGCTCCTCCGTGTACCGGCCGATGAGCCACATGAAGACGGGGACGAGCGGGAGCGTGAGCAGCATCACGAGAGCGGACGTGACGTCGATCGCCGCGACGAAGGCGAGGACCGCGACCGGCACGACGCACGCGAGCACGACCTGTGGGAGGTAGCGCGCGAAGTACGCCTCGAGGCTGTCGACACCCTGGACGGCCGTGGCCGCGATCTCCGCGCTCTCCGCGCCGTCGCTCGCGGCCGGGTCGTCGTGGAGCCGCCGGGAGACGAGGTCGAGCCGCAGGCCCGAGAGGACGGTCGCCGCCGCGCGGCGGCCCGCGATCTCGAACCCCCACGCGAGCGCCGACCGCGCGCCGAAGACGAGCGCGAGCAATACGAGGTCGCGCGAGACGTCGTGCAGCGACGCGCCGTCGAACGCGTGCGCGACGATGCGCGCGAGCAGTGTCGCCTGCAGCAGGACGAAGACCGCGGTCGCGACGCCGATCGCCGCGTCGGCGCCCATGAGCGTGCGTGCGGCGCGGCCGCGCTCGAGCAGCCGCGGGTCGAGGGCGCGCACTACTCGGCGGTGACGCGCCGGCGGAACACGTGGTACGTCCAGCCCTGGTAGAGGAGCACGACCGGCACGCAGAGCACCGCGACCACCGTCATGACGACGAGCGTGTAGTGCGCGGACGACGCGTTGTCGACCGTGAGGCTGTTCCCGAAGTCGGTGCTCGACACCATGACGCGAGGATAGAGGCTCGTGAACAGGGTCGCGACGACGAGCACCGTCGCCGCCGCCGTCATCGCGAACGCCCACGCGGCCCGGCGGCGGAACGCGAAGACGAGCGCGAGCAGCGCCGCCGCGACGCCGAGCGCGGCGGGGAGCACGGGCGGGAACACGTCCTGGTCGTTCCGCTGCGTCGCGACGACGACCGTCCAGACGAGGAACACGCCGCCGAGCACGACGGCCGCGACCGACAGGCGCCGCGCCGCGACGTGCGCGCGCTCGCACAGCTCGCCCGTCGTCCGGATCGTGAGGAACGTCGCCCCGTGGAACGCGAAGAGGGCGACCACGGCGACGCCCGCGAGCACGGTGTAGCCGCTGAAGAGATCCCAGAAGCTCCCCGTGTAGGTCCCGGCGACGTCGATCGGCAGGCCGTAGAGGAGGCTCGAGAGCCCGACGCCCCAGATCAGCGCCGCGCCGGCGCTGCCGAGCGCGTTCGCCCAGAGCCAGACCGAACGCCAGCGCGGGCTGTCCGCCTTCCCGCGCCATTCGAACGAGAGCACGCGCACGATGAGGCACAGCAGCACGAGCACGAGCGCGAGGTAGAGGCCGGAGAACATCGTCCCGTACCACGCCGGGAACGCGGCGAACGTCGCGCCGCCGGCGACGACGAGCCACACCTCGTTCCCGTCCCACACCGGACCGATCGTCTCGAGCATCGCCGACCGCTCGCGCTCGTTCCGCGGGAGGAACGGCAGCAGCATCCCGACCCCGAAGTCGAAGCCCTCGAGCAGGAAGTACCCGCTCCAGAGCACCGCGATCAGCACGAACCAGACGTCCGCGAGGCTCATCAGTATCCGACCGCCGGGACGGCGTCGCCCGGGTCGTCCGACGGCGCGAGCGGGTCGCGGCCCGCGTAGCGCCGCATCAGCACGAGGTCGACGACGAACAGCACGAGGTAGAGAAGGATCAGCACGCCGAGGCTGATCGCGACCCACGTCGTCCCGACGTTCGGCGAGCTCGCCTGCGACGTCTCGAGCAGTCCCTGCACGATCCACGGCTGGCGCCCGAACTCGGTCAGCGCCCAGCCCGCGATGCACGCGACGAACGGCAGGATCACGTTCGCGACGCCGGCCCAGAGGAACCACCGCCACCGTGTGAGCCGTCGCGTCAGCATCAGGATCGCGCCGACGATCCCGACGAGCGCGACGAGCGACCCGGCGTACGCCATCGCGCGCATGCTCCAGTAGATCGTCTCGACCGGCGGCAGGTAGTTCCCCGGCCCGTGGAACTCGACGTTCTGCTGCTGCAGCTGGTTCAGGCCCTGCACCGTCCCGCTGAACGAGCCGGTCGCGAGGAACGACAGGAGCCCCGGGATCTCGATGCTGGTGCTCGGCGTCGGGTCGGACTGCGAGAAGCCGCCGATCTGGAAGAGCGAGAACGGGCAGTGCGTGCAGGTCTCCCACTGCGCCTCGCTCGCCGCGATCTTCATCGGCTGGAGCTCCTCGACGAGGATCCCGAAGTGGCTGCCGAACCACAGGTTCACGCACGAGACCGGCACGAGGACGATCAGCGCGACCTTCGCCGCGCGCATGAAGAGGTCGACGCGGCTGCGCCGGAGGAAGTGCCAGCAGCAGACGCCGAACACGACCGCCGAGCCGGCGGTCAGCCCGGCGAAGATCGTGTGGCCGAACGCGTACAGCGCCCAGTTGCTCGACAGCAGCTTCCAGATGCTCGTGAGCTGCGCCTCGCCGTCGACGAGCTTGTAGCCGACGGGATCCTGCATGAACGAGTTCGCGACGAGGATGAAGTACGCGGACGCCCAGGTTCCGGCGACGGCGATCCACAGCGTCGCGAGGTGCGTCTTCGGCGACAGCTTGTTCCAGCCGAAGATCCAGAGGCCGAGGAACGTCGACTCGAGGAAGAACGCGGCGAGCCCTTCGATCGCGAGCGGCGCGCCGAACACATTGCCGACAAACCTCGAATAGACGGACCAGTTCATCCCGATCTCGAACTCCTGGACGAGACCGGTCGCGACGCCGATCGCGAAGTTGATGAGGAACAGCGTCCCGAAGAAGCGCGTGAGCTTCAGCCACGCCTCGTCGCGCGTGCGGTACCACAGCGTCTGGAAGATCGCGACGATCGGGCCGAGGCCGAGCGTGAGCGGGACGAAGAGGAAGTGGTAGATCGACGTCGTCGCGAACTGCGCGCGCGAGAGGTCGAGCGCCGTCGATGCGAGCACCGTCATGCGCGCGCGGCGGCGGAGAGCGCGGCCGCGAGGTCGCCCGCGGGCTGCTGCAGTGAGCGGCGGACGCGGAGCACCTCGGCGACCGACCACGCCTGGAACGGGCACCCGGTCGCGCCGTGCGGCGCGGCGCCGTTCGCCGTCTCCGACACCGACCCGAGGCCCCACTCGCCGAGGTGCGCCTCGATCCCGGCGAGGACGCCGTCGAACGGGACGCCGGCGCTGCGCGCCGCGTCGACGTACGGGCCGAGGAGCCACGGCCACACGGTCCCCTCGTGGTACGCGGCGTCGCGCTCGGCCGGGTTGCCGCGGTGGTACGGCCGGTAGCGCGGGTCGTCGGGCGAGAGCGAGCGGAGGCCGAGCGGCGTCAGCAGCGACCGGCGGCACGTCTCGACGACGGCGCGCGCCGTCGGGGCGTCGAGCGGGCCGCCCGGCAGCGCGACGGCGAGGAGCTGGTTCGGGCGCACGGACGCGTCGTCGCCGCCGGGGCCGTCGACGACGTCGAGCAGGCCGTTCCCGTCGCCGCGGACGAACCGCTCGACGAACGACGCGGCGGCGCGCTCGCGGAGCGGTGCGCACTGCGCATCGGCGCCGAGCTTCGCGGCGACGTCGAGTGCGCGCAGCCAGAGCGCGTTCACCTCGACGGGCTTCCCGGCGCGCGGCGTCACGGGCGCGCCGTCGATGCGCGCGTCCATCCACGTCAACGCCCAGCCCTCTGCGCCCTGCGTCAGGAGCCCGTCGCCGTCGACGCGGATCCCGAACCGCGTGCCGTCGACGTGGTGGCGGACGATCTCGCCGAGCACCGGCGCGAGCTCCGCGCCGAGGTCGTCGTCGCCGGTGACCGCGACGTGGCGGCCGAGCGCGTGGACGAACCACAGCGTGCCGTCGACCGTGTTGTACTCGAGCGAGCCCGTGTCGGCCGTGTTCGCAAGCATCCCTTCCGACACCGTCGCGGCCGACGTGCGCAGCACCTCGCGCCCCTCGTCGGCGCGGTTCGTCGAGAGGTACAGGCCCTCGTACGACGTCATCAGGTCGCGCGACCACTCGCCGAACCACGGATAGCCGGCGACGGCGGTCGGGCGGCCGCCGGTCGAGATCGCGAACTGGTCGGCGGCGAGGACGAGCCGGGCGTCGGCGTCGTCCGTCGCGTGCGCGCGGCGGATCAGGTCCGCCGCGCGGCTGCGCGCCGCGGCGACGACCGCGGCCGCGCCGGGCGCCGGCGCGTCGAGGGCCGCCGTCGCGGTCACCTCGTGCGACGCGCCCGGCTCGAGGTCGGCGGCGAACGTCCCGGCGGCCCAGAGATCCTCGCGGTCGCCGAGCCCGCGCGCCGCCTCCTCGCGCGCGCGGACGCCGCGGTACCACTCGCCTCCCGGCTCGAAGCCGGCACCGGCGACGCGGTACGCGCCCTCGAAGACGAAGCCGTCCGCGCTCGACTCGACCCGCGGCGCGCCGTTTCCGAAGCGCTCGCCGTGGACGCTCCGCCACGTGCAGAGCGGCGTCAGCTCGAGCCGCACCGGCCGGTCGGCCGCGAGCAGCCGGTGCACGACGCCGACCGCCGGCGCGCCGTGCGCCATCGCGAGCTCGCGCTCGAACAGGATCCCGCCGATCTGCCAGCGCCAGCGCGGCACGCCGTCCTCGAGGTCGAACGAGACGAGCAGCTCGTGCCCGCGCGGGTCGACCGTGCCGCCGTCCCACTCATCGGTGGCGAGCCGGAAGCGCGCGTCGCCCGACACGAGCACCGGGTCGAGCGCGGCGAGCCCGAGCATCCGCGCCGACGGCCCGCCGGACGCGACCGCGAGCAGCCCGTGGTAGCGCCGCGTCCGCAGCCCCGCGACGGTGCCCATCGCGTAGCCGCCGACGCCGTCGGCGACGAGCCACTCGCGCGCCGCCGCCTCGTCGAGCGTCCCGCACGCCTGCGGCCCGAGCCGGATCGTCATCTCCGGCTCTCCGTCGAGTGCGCCGTCATCAGCTCGCCGAGCGTCGGCAGCGGCACGCCGCGCGAACGGAGGATCAGCTCCGAGACGAGACCCGTCCAGCCGGTCTGGTGGCTCGCGCCGAGCCCCGCGCCGTTGTCGCCGTGGAAGTACTCGTTGAAGAGCACGTTGTCCTTCCATTGCGGGTCGTTCTGGAAGCGCTCGACCCAGCCGAAGCACGGCCGCCGCCCGTCCGCGCCGACCGTGAAGAGTGAGATCAGCCGCTCGCGGAGGTCCGCCGCCACGGCGTCGAGCGTGACCTCGTGCCCCGACCCCGTCGGGTACTCGATCCGGAGCGCCTCGCCGAAGAACCGCGCGTACCGCGTGAGCGCCTCGATCACGAGGAAGTTGACGGGCATCCAGATCGGCCCGCGCCAGTTCGAGTTGCCGCCGAACATCCCGGTCGTCGACTCCGCCGGCTCGTAGTCGATCTCGGAGTGCATCCCGGGAACGTCGAGGACGAACGGATGGTCGGCGTGCCAGCGCGACACGGCGCGGAGGCCGTACGTCGACAGGAACTCCGACTCGTCGAAGAGACGCGGCAGCAGCCTCAGCATCCGCGGAACGCCGACGACGCCGAGCAGCATGCGCCGCTCGCCCGGCACGCCGCTCACCGGATGCGCGCCCGAGAGCAGCTGGGCCGCGCGCTTGTTCACCGTCTCGGCGCGGTCGATCACCGCCTCGTCGATCGCCGCGACGCCGAGGAGCGGCAGCACGCCGACGATCGACCGCACCTTCACGGGGACGACCGTCCCGTCGGGAAGCCGGAGCTGGTCGTAGAAGAAGTCGTCCGCCTCGTCCCAGAGCCCCTGCGACTCGAGCGCGTCGGAGATGAGCGCGAAATGCTCGAGGAACTTCAGCACGAGGTCGGTCGTCGGGCGGCCGCGCGCGTGGAGGATCGACGCGATCGCCGCCATCGTCAGCGCGTAGAAGCCCATCCAGCCGGTGCCGTCCGACTGCTCGAGCAACCAGCCGCCGGGCAGGTGCGAGCGGTCGATCGGCCCGATGTTGTCGAGCCCGAGGAAGCCGCCCTCGAAGACGTTCGAGCCGTCGCGATCCTCGCGGTTCACCCACCACGTGAAGTTCACGAGCAGCTTGTCGAACACGCGCTCGAGGAACGCCGTGTCGCGCGCGCCGTCGATCGCGTACACCTCGAGCGCGGCCCACGCCTGCACCGGCGGGTTCACGTCGTCGAACGACCACTCGTACGCGGCGAGCGCGCCGTTCGGGTGCTGGAACCACTCGCGGCACAGGAGGATCAACTGGTACTTCGCGAACGCCGGGTCGACGCGCGCGAGCGCGACGCAGTGGAACGCGAGGTCCCACGCGGCGAACCACGGGTACTCCCACTTGTCCGGCATCGACATGATGTCGAGCGCGTCGAACGTCCTCCACCGTGCGTTTCGCCCGGTCAGCCGCGACGCGGGAGGCGTCGGCTGCGTGGGGTCGCCGTCGAGCCAGCGCGCCACGTCGTACGCGTAGAGCTGCTTCGACCAGAGCATCCCCGCGAGCGACTGCCGGAGCACGAGCGCCTCGTCCGCCGATGCCTCCGCCGGCGTCAGCTCCTCGTAGAACTCGTCCGCCTCCTCGCGCCGTCGAGCCGCGATCGCGTCGAAGTCGTCCCACGGGTTGCCGCCGCGCACCGCCGGCCGGAGCCGCACGCGTACCGTGGCGGTCGCGCCCGGGGCGACGTCGAGCACGTACCAGAACGCGGTCTTCGTCCCGGAGCCCGCCGCGACGGAGTCCGCGCCGTCGACGACGTGGTCGTTGATCCCGTCCTTCGGCGTCGGGGTCGCCGACGACGCGCCGAAGAGCCGCTCTTCGTTCGTCTCGTTGTCGCAGAAGAGCGTCGTCGGCAGCCCGTCCGCGCAGAGCTCGAGCTCGCCGAGGAACGGATGCGTCGTGACGACGCGCGCCGCGCCGCCGGCACGGATCTCCGGCTTCTCCTCGCCGTCGTCGCCCCACGCCCACGTGTTGCGGTACCACGCGGTCGGCAGGACGTGCAGCCGCTCCGCGTCCGGGCCCGCGTTCGTGACGCGCACCGTCATCAACACGTCGTGCGCGTCGCCCTTCGCGTAGTCGACCTCGACGATCCAGTAGCGGTCCTCGTCGAAGACGCCGGTGTCGAGCAGCTCGTACTCGGGATCCTGCTTGCCGCGCCGCGCGTTCTCCGCCACGAGGTCGTCGTACGGGAACGCGCGCTGCGGGTAGTGGTAGCGCCAGCGGTTCCACGCGTGGCTCGGCAGCGCGTCGAGATACCACCAGTACTCCTTCGCGTCCTCGCCGTGGTTGCCCTGGTTGCCGGTGAGCCCGAAGATCCGCTCCTTCAGGATCGGGTCGCGCCCGTTCCACAGCGCGAGCGAGAGGCAGAGCCGCCCCTCGACGTCGGAGAAGCCGGCGAGCCCGTCCTCGCCCCAGCGGTACGCGCGCGACCGCGCGTGGTCGTGCGGCAGGTACTCCCACGCGGTGCCGTCCGCGCTGTAGTCCTCGCGCACCGTTCCCCACTGGCGCTCGCTGAGGTACGGGCCCCAGTGGTACCAGTCACCGGCCTGGAGCAGGCCGTTCTCGAGGTTGCCGAAGGTCTCGACGCGATTGCGCTCTGCGCTCATGTCATCCGCTCCAGGAGATGGTCGCCGACGCGGAGCGCGTTCGCCATCGCGGTCAGCGCGGGGTTCACCGCGCCGATGCTCGGGAAGATGCTCGTGTCGGCGACGTAGAGGTTGTCCAGCTCGTGTGCACGGCAGTCGACGTTCACGACCGACGTCGCAGGATCGGAGCCGAACCTGCAGGTGCCGGCCTGGTGCGCGACCCCGGCGACCGGGATCTCGTTCTTCATGTACGCGAACCGCTTGATCAGGTGGCCGTGGTTCATGTCGAGCTTGCCGAGGATCGACTCGAGCTTCCCGAAGAGCTTCTGCTTCGGCACCTCGTTCGACGGCGTGTACGCGATCGTCACCTTTCCGTCCCTGTTCACGGCGACGCGGTTCTCGGGCAGCGGGAGATCCTCCGTCGAGAGCCAGAAGTCGATCGCGTGCTTCGCGACGCGCTCGAGCGTCCAGTCCGGTGCGAGCTCCGTCTCGCCGGGCTTCTCGCCTCGGTACATCTCCGCCTGCGACTTCCCGACCATCTGGATGTTGCCGAGCGGGTACTCGAAATCCCCGTCGCCGAAGTAGAAGTCGTTCAGACCGAGCGTCTTCTGGAACACGGTCGGGTTCGGCTCGCGCGAGACCGCGAGCACCGCCTGGCTGTTGTGGAACATGTAGTTCCGTCCCACCTGATCCGACCCGTTCGCGAGCCCGTTCGGGTGGCGGTCGTTCGCGGAGAGGAGTAGGAGCTTCGCCGTGTTCGCGGCGCCGCACGCGAGGACGACGACGTCGCCGGCGACCCGCTCCGTCCCGCCGTCGCGCTCGACGACGAGCGCCGTGACCTCGGTGCCGGCGTCGTTCGTCTCGAGCTTCGTCACGTGCGCGCCGGTCAGCAGCGTCACGTTCGCGTGCTCGAGCGCCGGCCGCACGCCGAGCACCTCCGCGTCGGACTTCGCGTGGAGGACGCACGGGAAGCCGTCGCAGTTCATGCACCGCGCGCAGAGGCTGTACGGCATGTTCGTCTCGTCGAGCCGCACGCCGCACGGCGCGTGGAACGGATGGAGCCCCGCCTTCGCGAGGTCGTCCGCGAGCTGCTGGATCCGCGGCTCGTGCGACACGGCCGGGAAGGGATACGGCGCGCTCGCCGGCGGCTCGGTCGGGTCCTCGCCGCGCGCGCCGCGCACCTCGTACCGCTGCTCGGCGAGCGTGTAGTACGGCTCGAGCTCGTCGTAGGAGATCGGCCAGGCGGGGGAGATCCCGTCGTGGTGGCGGATCTCGCCGAAGTCCTCCTTGCGCAGCCGGTAGAGCGCCGCGCCGTAGAGCTTCGTCGCGCCGCCGACGAAGTAGTGGATCTGCGGCTGGAACGCGGTGCCCTTCGCGTCGTACCACGTGTCGTCCGAGACGTAGCGGTTGTCGACGAAGACGTCGTGCGCCTGCCAGTTCTCCGGCTCGCGCGCAAGCCAGCCGCCGCGCTCGAGCAGCAGGATCCGCTTGCCCGACGGTGCGAGGTGCCGCGCGAGCGTGCCGCCGCCGGCGCCGGTCCCGACGATGACGACGTCGTAGCGCTCGGCGCTCACGCGCCGATCCACGGGCCGTACCAGCGCCCGTGCCCCGCGACGAGGCCGTCCGCCGCGTCGGGCCCCCACGAGCCCGGCGCGTACTGATGAACGGGCGGCGGCGCGTCGAGCAGCGGCTGCATGATCCGCCACGTCTCCTCGACGCCGTCCTGGCGCGTGAAGCGCGTCGTGTCGCCGACGAGCGCGGCGTGCAGCAGCACCTCGTACGGCGTCGGCCCTTCGCCGCCCTCCTCGGCGAACTCCATGTCGAGCGTGATCGTGCGGATGCCGTTCGCGTCGGCCCGGTGCGCCTCGACGAGGAACTGGATGCCGGTCGTCGGGTCGAGGCGGACGACGAGCTGGTTCGGCGCGAGCTCCTCGTACGCGGCGAAGCCGAGGCGCGGCGGATGGCGGAACACGAGCCGCAGCTCGGTCTGCGTCGCCGGCAGCCGCTTCCCCGTGCGGATGAAGAACGGGACGCCCGCCCACCGCCAGTTCTCGATCTCGAGGCGGAGCGCGGCGTACGTCTCGGTCGTCGAGTCGGGCGCGACGCCCTCGATCGAGCGGTAGCCGTCGTACTGGCCGCGAACGTAGTGCGCCGGGTCGGCCTCCTTCACAGCGCGGAACAGCGCGACCTGCGCGTCCTTGATCGTCGTCGGATCTCCGCGCGACGGCGACTCCATCGCGCACGCGGCGACGAGCTGCATCAGGTGGTTCACGACGACGTCGCGCAGCGCGCCCACCGGATCGTAGAAATGGCCTCGGTCCTCGACACCGAAGTCCTCCGCCATCGTGATCTCGACGCTCGCGACGTAGTTGCGGCTCCAGATCGGCTCGAGGATCGCGTTCGCGAAGCGGAGGTGGATCACCTCCTCGAGCCCCATCTTCCCGAGGTAGTGGTCGATGCGGTAGAGCTGCGACTCGCCGATGTACGTGTGTAGCTCGTCGGCGAGCTCGCGCGCGGACGCGCGGTCGTGCCCGAACGGCTTCTCGACGACGACGCGCGCGTTCCTCGTCAGGCCCGCGTCGTGGAGGCCCTTCACGACGGTGCCGAAGAGGAACGGCGGGATCTCGAGATAGAAGACCGGCAGCTGCTTCCCCTCGATCTCCTTCGCGACGCGCTCGTAGACGTCGGCGGACGAGAAGTCGCCCTGCACGTACGAGAGCCGGGCGGCGAGCCGCTCGAAGACGTCCTCGTCGAGCGTCTCGCCCGTGCCCGTGATCGAGTCGCGCGCACGCTGGACGAGCTGCTCGACCGTCCAGTCGTCGACCGCGACGCCGACGATCGGGCAGTCGAGAAGGCCGCGCCGCTCGAGGCGGTACAGCGAGTGGAACGTCATCACCTTCGCGAGGTCGCCCGTGATCCCGAAGATCACGAGGACGTCCGCGTCTGCCTCGCTCACCGTTCTGCCTCCTGTCCGACGAGGATCCGCCCGGAGCGCTCGTGCGTCACGCCCGCCCAGGCCCAGTCGACGGCCGCCTTCGACCGGTCGTCCCACGCCGCGAGGAGCGTCAGGTGCACGCCGCCCCACGCGAGATACGCCAGCTCGCCCTTCATCGTGCGCCCGCCGTGCATCTGCGCGACCGCCGCGCCCGGCGCGATCGCAGCCATCGTCCCCTTGTCCTTGTACGCGAACGGCTGCGTGTCCTCGCCGGCGACGACACGCGCGATCGAGTCGCCGATGTGCTCGCCGGACTGGAGCGCGACGGAGCCGAGCTGCGGCAGCACCGCGTCGCCGTCCGCCGCGATCGCCGCGATGTCGCCGCCGACGAACACCTCGGGATGCGACTCGAGCCGGAGGTCCCGCCCGACGGCGACGCGCTTGCCGTGACCGAGCTCGATCCCGAGCGACTCGGCGACGGGGTTTGCGCGGAGGCCAGCGCCCCACACGAGCGTGTGCGCGGGAAGGACGGTGCCGGACGCGAGCGTGACGCGCGTCGGCTCGACCTTGGCGACGCGCTCGTTCAGCATCACCTCGACGCCGCGATGCTCGAGCTCCTCCTGCGCGTACGCGCGGAGCTTCGGCTTGAACATCGTCAGGAGCTCCGGCCCCGCCTCGACGAGGATCAGCCGCGCCTCGTCGACCGGGAGCGACGGGAAGTCCTTCGTGAAGTCGCCGGCGTAGAGCTCGGTCAGCGCGCCGACGCTCTCGATCCCGGTCGGCCCGCCGCCGACGACGACGACGTTGAGCACGCCGTCCTCGATGAGCGACGGGTCGCGGTCGGCCGCCTCGAAGCAGCGGACGATCTGTGCGCGGAGACGCAGCGCGTCGGCGACCGAGTAGAGCGGGAACGCGTGCTCCGCCGCGCCCTCGCAGCCGAAGTACTCGACCGTCGCGCCGAGCCCGAGCACGAGGTAGTCGTACTCGAGCGCGGGCATGTCGACGAACTCCACCTCGCGCCGCTCGAGGTCGATGCGCGAGACCGTCGCCTGGTGCACGAGCGCGTTGCGCTGGTCGTGGAGCAGATCGCGGAGCGAGTGCGCGACGGCCGTCGTGTCGACGAGCCCGGTCGCGAGCTGGTACAGCATCGGCTGGAACGAGTGGTAGTCGTTCGCGTCGACGAGCACGACGTCGACCGGCGCCTTCGCGAGCCTGCGCGCGGCGCCGAGGCCCACGAAGCCTCCGCCGAGCACCAGCACCCTCGGCGTGCGCGGCGGCGATGATTCCTGACGCGGCATCCGACCCACCGGCACCCTATCGCCGCATCCGCGAGTGCCGTCACCCCAAACGGGCGAAGGTGGGCCGCACTGTCACCGTGGCGTCACCGGACCGTTGCAGCTGTACGGTTGCGGCGTGGCGGACGAGCTGCTCGCGTTCTACGGGACGCTCATGTCGGGGCTGCCGGCGCGGGCCGGACGGCCGGACCTCGCGCCGTACGTCGAGCGCGTCGGCCCGTGCCTGATCGCGGGCGCGCTCTACGACGTCGGCCCGTACCCGGCGCTCGTCCTCGGCGACGGCGAGAGCGTCGTCCGCGGCGAGCTCTGGCGCACGGTCGCGCCGGACGCGCTCGCCGTCGTCGACGCGTGGGAAGGCTACGAGTTCGAGCGCGAGAACCAGGCGCCGTACGTCCGCCGGCCGGTGCGCCTCGTCGAGCCGGACGTCGACGCGTGGGTCTACGCGTGGAACCGGGAGCTCGACGGCCTCGTCCGCATCGAGAGCGGCGACTGGCGCGCGCACTTCGAGGCGAACCCGCCCGCCTGGGCACGCTGAACTTCCGCATTCCGATCGGGGCCGCCACGGATGCGCGCGTCCGGATGCGATGCGACCGTGCCTGTAGCCCGAAAGGAGGCTGAGGTGGTCGTCAAGCATGCACCGGAGATTGCTGTCGGAGACATCGTCGAGGTGAGCGGCCGGCATGTGGGCGATCCGGGTCGCCTCGGGGAGATTGCCGAAGTGGTCGGCGCCGGGGAGCACACGCGCTACGTCGTCCGCTGGGACGACGGGCACGAGACCATCTTCTACCCCGGAGAGGCGACGACGATTCGCCCGAGGCCCGGGCCGACTCGGCCCCGGAAGCGAAAGCACGAGCCCGCGGGCGCGACGACCGAGCTGATCGAGATCCTGCGCGGCTGCGGGATCGAGTTCGAGCTGCTCCCGCACCGGCGGACGTTGACGGCGGCGGCCGAGGCCCAGATGCTGGGCGCGCTCGAGCAAACGGTCGCCAAGACGGTCGTCACGTGTGACGAGCACCGGGTCTGCACCCGTGCGGTCGTCCCGGCGTCGACGCGCGTGGATCTCGGACGGCTCGCGAAGGCGATCGGGGCGAAGCGCGCGCGCCTGCTGAGCGAGGCGGAGCTCGTCGCGGCCTACCCGGGCTTCGAGCTCGGCGCCGTGCCGCCCTTCGGCGGGCCGGGGGGCGACCGGGTGGTCGTCGACGCCCGGCTGGCGGAGTGCGACCGCGTCGTCGTCGAGGCCGGAGTCCACGACGCCTCGCTCCGGCTGCGGTTCGCCGATCTGGTCGCCGTCACCGGCGCCGAGGTCGAGGAGATCGCCGAGATCTGACCGCGCTCAGTCGGCCGGCGGCCGGACGACGATCGTGTGCGGGCCGGTCAGCTCCGGGGTGAAGGGGAGGTGCCGCTCCTCGAACCAGTCGTCGAGCGCGTGCTCGACCTCGCGGATCACGTCGTCCTCCTCGCCGATCCGGCACGCGACCTCGAGCTCCGCGGGGTGCAGCGTGCACGCTCGCCGGAGGCCGTGGTCGCCGAGCTCCGCGAACGCGGCGTCGGCGTCGCCGGGCCGGACGAACCTGACGTGGACCGCGCTCATGTGCGTCTCCTCCCGAACTCGACCGATCCGCCGGTCGGCTGCGTCGAGCAGGTGGAGCACGTCCTCGTCGGTGAGCGGCTCCAACTCCTCGTACCAGATGCCGACGGCGCCGAGCGAGGCGAGCTCGTGCGGGCAGACGACGTGGTCCGCCTCGGCGCGGACGAGCTCGGCTCCGCGCGCGGAGGCGACCGGCGCGGCGGCGACGACGCGCCGTGCGCGCTGCGTCCGGGCCCAGCGGGTGCCGGTGACCATCCGCGCGCCGGTCGTGATCCCGTCGTCGACGAGCAGGACGCTGCGGTCCCGCACCTGAAGCGGCCGGCGATCGGCGTGCAGCCGGCTCTCGACGTGCTCGAGCTCGTCACGCGCGTCGGCGATCGCGATCGCCAGTCGACGGTGTGTGAGATCGGCGGCCGTGTGGACGTAGGTGGCATACCCGGGCGCGACCGCACCGAGGACCCGTTCGGGCGAGCCCGGATACCGGATCTTGCGCACGACGAGCATGTCGAGCGGAGCGCCGAGCTCGCGGGCGACCTCGGCGGCGACCTCGACGCCGCCGTGGGAGAGCGCGACCACGACCGTGTCGGAGGTCGCCTCGCCGGCCAGCCGGGCGGCGAGCTCTCGTCCGGCGTCGACCCGGTCGACGTAGAGCGTCGGTGTCGCGGTGACGTGTGGAAGGAAGCCGGTCGATTCAGCCCACGAAGTCTCCATGGTCCACCTCTTTCCGCAGGTAGTCGTGGATTGCGGTTGCGGCGCGTCTCCCGGCGCCCATCGCGAGGATCACCGTGGCCGCGCCGGTGGCGATGTCGCCTCCTGCGAAGACGCCGGCGCGGCTCGTCGCGCCGGTCTGCGGGTCGGAGACGACGCAGCCGTGCGCGTCCGTCTCCAGGCCCGCCGTCGTCTGTGGAACGAGCGGGTTGGGGCTCGTGCCGAGCGCGATGACGACGAGGTTGGCCTCGATCACGGTCTCCGACCCGGGTATGACGACGGGGCTCCTGCGTCCGCTCTCGTCCGGCTCGGCGAGACGCGTGCGGACGCATTCGACCGCGCGGACCCTGCCGTCCTCGTCGCCGAGGAAGCGGGTCGGGAGGGTGAGCCATTCGAAGATCGCGCCCTCCTCGACCGCACGCCGGTAGTCCTCGGCGCGCGCTCCCATCTCGTCCTCGCTGCGCCGGTAGACGACGTGCGCCTCCTCCGCTCCGAGCCGGATGGAGACGCGGACGGCGTCCATCGCGGTGTCGCCCGCACCGACGACCACCGCGCGGGTCGGCCGTGCCACCGGCGTGTCGTACTCGGGGAACGAATACGCGCGCATCAGGTTCACGCGCGTCAGGTACTCGTTCGCCGAGTACACGCCGGTCAGGTTCTCGCCGGGGACGCCGAGGAACTTCGGCGCGCCCGCACCGGTACCGACGAACACGGCGGAGTAGCCGAGCTCGTCGAGGAGCTCGTCGATCGTGACCGTCCTGCCGACGAGGACGTTCGTCTCGAACTCGACGCCGAGCGCGCGCAGGCGCTCGACCTCCTCGTCCACGATCGCCTTGGGAAGGCGGAACTCGGGAATGCCGTAGCGGAGGACGCCGCCGAGCGCATGCAGGGCCTCGAACACGGTGACCGCGTAGCCGAGCCGGGCGAGATCGCTCGCCGCGGTGAGACCGGCCGGGCCCGAGCCGACGACGGCGATCTTCTCGGCACGCGGCGCAGGCGCGACGACCGCGCCGTCGCGCGGGTGCGCCCGCTCCCAGTCGGCCACGAAGCGCTCGAGCCGACCGATGCCGACCGGCTCGAGGCGTCCGAGCACGGCACAGCGCGCTTCGCACTGATGCTCGACCGGGCAGACGCGGCCGCAGATCGCCGGCAGCACGTTCCGGGTTCGGATCACGTCGGCGGCGCCCGCGAAGTCCTCGACGGCGATCCGGCGGATGAAGTCCCGGATCGGCACGCCGACGGGGCAGCCCTGCTCGCAGAGCGGATCCTGGCACTGGACGCAGCGGCGGGCCTCGGCGAGCGCGCGCTCGACGGTGTAGCCGACGGCGACCTCGTCCCAGCACGCGCGCCGCTCGGCCGGGTCGAGCGCCGGCATCTCCGTCTTGGTGGGGTAGAGGACCGGCATCACACGGCTCCTGCGAGCTCGACCGCGCTCCGCTCGTCCTCGACGTACATCTTCGAGCGCACGACCGCCTCGTCGAAGTCGACGGCATGCGCGTCGAAGAAGGGGCCGTCGATGCACGCGAACTTCGTCTCGCCGCCGACGGTGACGCGGCACGCGCCGCACATGCCGGTTCCGTCGAGCATGATCGGATCGAGCGAGACGAGCGTGCGCAGCTCGTACGGGCGCGTCACGTCCGCAACCGCGCGCATCATCGCCATCGGTCCGACCGCGAGGCAGTCCGTGAAGGAGGCGCCGCGCTCGAGCAGCTCCGCGAGCAGCGACGCGGTGAAGCCGTGGTAGCCGACGGACCCGTCGTCGGTGCAGACGAGGAGCTCGTCGCTCGCGGGCTCGAGCAGGTCGCGCAGGATGACGAGCTCCGCGGTGCGCGCGCCGATGATCACCGTGACGCCGACGTGCCGCGCGCTCAGCTCGCGCGCGAGCGGATGGATCGCACCGGCGCCGAAGCCGCCGCCGACGAGGACGGCGTGCCCCTGCTCCGGAAGCTGCACCGGCCGCCCGAGCGGGCCGGCGAGGTCGAGCACGTCGTCGCCGGGCGCGAGCGCGCAGAGCAGGCCGCTCGTCTTGCCGACGTGCTGGACGACGAGCGTGATCGTTCCGGACTCGGGGTCGTAGTCGGTGAGGCTGATCGGGACCCGCTCGCCGTGCGGATCGACCCGGAGGATGACGAACTGCCCGGGCCGGGCGTGTCGCGCGACGAGCGGCGCCTCGAGGACGAGAAGCTTCGTCACCGGCGTCAGCTCGCGCGTGTCGAGGATCGTTGCCATCACAGCACCGGGTGGTCGTTCATCGCCTTGAGCCGCCGCCAGCGCCGCTCGACCTCGGTCTCGATCTCCGCGAGCTCGGCCGCGAACTCCGGACGGCACAGGTGCTTCGTCTTCCCCATCAGGCCGAGCCACTGCGCCACCGGGATCCGGCGCCCGAGCGGCTCGGGGTCGTAGGTGATCGCGGTCGTGTGCCGTTCGATCTCGTACAGCGGGAAGAAGCAGCAGTCCACCGCCGCACGCACGACGTCCACGCCCGCGTCGTCGGCCGTCAGCCAGTTCAGCGGGCACGAGATGAGCAGCTTGCCGTACGCCATGCCCTCGTTGCGCGCGTACCACTGCGCCTTGGCGCCCTTCGCGAGCAGGTCGTCGGGCATGCCCTCGACGCCGGTGAAGACGTAGGGGATGTTGGTCGCCGCCATGATCTGGGGCATGTCCTTGTGGTGGAACGACTTCCCGTGCTCGGCCGGCCCGACGTTGCTCGTCGAGGTGCGGTGGCCGAGCGGCGTCGAGTATGAGAGCTGCGCGCCGGTGTTCATGTACGCCTGGTTGTCGTACTCGACGATGACGAACCGATGGTTGCGAAGGGCTGCGCCGATCGCCGCGCCGGCGCCGATGTCCATGCCGCCGTCGCCCGTGACCATCACGAACGTGATGTCGTCGCCCGCCGGAAGCTCGCCGCGCCGTTGCCGCTCGTGGAACATCTCGACGAGGCCGCCGAGCGTCGCGGCGCCGTTCTGGAAGAGGTTGTGCACGTACGTGACGCGGTGTGACGTGTACGGGTAGCCGGTGCTCACGACCATCGCGCAGCCGGTCTGGTAGAGGACGACGACGTCTCCCTCGATGCCGCGCAGGAACTGGTCGAGGGCCGGGAAGACTCCACAGCCCGGGCACGCGCCGTGGCCGGGCGCTACGCGCTTCGGCCGTGCTGCGAGCTGCCACGCGGGCGGCGCCTCGACGTGCAGGCGCCCCGTCGCCTCGTCCGTCGTGACCTGGATGAGGCCGCTCGTCGTCTCCTCCCGTGTGAGCGGCGGCAGCCCCGGCCGGCGCCGCGGCACGGCGGGGTTGCCGGGCTCGACCCCGTAGTAGTCGAAGAGCGGCGGGACCGGGCCGGGCCCACACGCCTCGCGCCCGAGCCGGAAGAGCGCGGTCGCGTCCTCGACGGTGAAGTCGCGGCCGCCGAGCCCGTAGATGCGGCTCAGGCAGACGGTCTCGTTCTCCCGGTCGTCCTGGAGCGCCGCCTTCGTCTCGTGGGAGACGTTGCCGCCGCCGGAGCCGTAGGAGTCGGCGCGCTCGCAGATGACGAGGGCGCGCACCGTCCGCAGCGCCGCGCGCAGCTCGGCTGCGGGGAAGGGGCGAAGCACGTTGGGGCTGAGCACGCCGGCACGCACGCCGTCGTCGCGCAGGCGGTCGGCGGCGTCCTTCGCCGTCTCCGCCGCGGAGTTGAGGAGCAGGAGCGCGACGTCGGCGTCGTCCATGCGATACGCGTCGACGACGGGGTAGCGGCGGCCGCTCAACGTCGCGTACTCCTCGAAGATGCGCGGCAGCGCGTCCCGGGCGGCTTCCATCGCGAGGTTGAGCTGGTACTTGTTGTTGATCAGGTCGGGGTCGTTCATGTACGGCCCGATCGTCACGGGGCGGCGTGGGTCGAGTGCGCGGATCGTCTCCTCGAAGGGCCCGACGAAGTCGCGCACGACCGCCGGATCCTCGAACGTGCGCACGCGGCGTTTCTGGTGGCTCGTGAAGAAGCCGTCGTAGGCGACGATCGCCGGGAGGCGGACGTCGGCGCGCTCGGCGACTCGAAGCGCGCAGATGTTGAGGTCGTAGACGGCCTGAGGATCGCGGGCGAGAAGGATCAGCCAGCCGGTGTTGAGCGCGAAGTACACGTCGGAGTGGTCGCCGCGAATGTCGAGGGGGGCGCTCACCGTGCGGGTTGCGAGGTCGAGGAGCATCGGGAAGCGCGTCCCCGACTGCACCGGCAGCTGCTCGAGCGAGTACAGGAGCCCCTGCGAGCTCGTCGCGTTGAAGACGCGACCGCCGCCGACGGACGCCCCGTAGCAGATGCCTGCGGCGCCGTGCTCGCCGTCGGCCGGCACCATCACGATCTCGTGCGCTCCCTCGGCCTTGCGCTCGTCGAGCAGCTCGGCGATCTCGGTCGACGGCGTGATCGGGTAGTAGCCCATCAGGTGGAACCCGATCTGCTCCGCCGAGAGCGCGGCCATCTCGTTGCCGCTCCGGAATCCGGTCACCTGTGCGGGCGTGGTCGTCAGCTCTGCGACGGACATCTCAGCTCACCTCGGCGAAAAGGGGGACGCGGTGCGCCTCGGCCCAGCCGGGCTCCTCACGGCGCTCGACGAGCGCTCCGGTGGGGCAGGCGTCGATGCACTTGCGGCAGCCCTTGCAGTAGCGGTAGTCGACGCCGAGCAGCCGGACTCCGCCGGCCTCCTCCGCCCACACGAGGCAGAGGTCCGGGCAGACGATGTCGCACAGGCCGCAGTGCACGCACTTCTCGAGCACGAGCTCCGGGATGAAGCCCTCGCGCGAGGTGCTCATGCTCTTGAGGACGCTGTTGCCGGGCTCGAGGATCGCCCCTCCGATCGGCGCGTCGAGGTAGCCGAACGCGGGCGGCGGCGCGGTCGCAGGCGCGCGCGCGGCGGGCGGCCCATCGGCGCGATAGCTCTCGCTGCGGACCTCGGTGAGCCCCCGGTCGAAGGTGCGGACGTTCGCGTCGATCACCTCGGGGTGCCGTCGCGCGAACGTCGCGCGAATCGTCTCCCGGACGGCGTCCGGCTCGAGGAACGGACAGCAGGCGGTGACGGCGCCGAGCATCGCCGTGTTCACGCGCGTCCTCTCCTCGACGGCGATCGCGAGCGCGTCGAGCGTGACGACGGTTCCCGCGTCGAGCCCCAGCCGGTCGCGGAGCGCGTCGGGAGCCGCGCCGGTGTTGACGATCACGGTGCCGTTCTCGGCGAGCCCCGTGATCGCCTCCGGCGATGCCGCCAGCGCCTCGTGGAAGATGGCGACGACCTGCGCCCACTCGATCGGGCTCGTCACCCGGATCTCACGGTCGCCGGCGCAGAAGCGGACGAACGACTTGACCGGCGTCCCCTTCTTCTCCGACCCGTACGAGGAGAAGTGCGAGCCGTTCAGCCCCTGGTGCAGGACGCCCGCCTCGGCCAGCATCTGTCCGGCCATGTTCGCTCCGAGACCGCCGATCGACTCCAGGCGAACGCCGAAGAAGCCGTCCGCCCCGGCACAACTCTCCAGGGTCGCGGACATGGTGTTGCCAGGATGGATCCGGGCGTCGCGAACGGCATCGGGGGCGACCCTGAGGGCGGCTGCCCGAATCCCGCGCGCGTCGCCGGAGTGCAGACCGAGTGCGTGAGTGAGGAGGAAGATGGGCGCACCTGGGATCGAACCAGGGACCTCTCGCGTGTGAAGCGAGCGCTCTCCCGCTGAGCTATGCGCCCCGAGCCGCGAACTCTAGCCGTCCGGGCGCCTTGGGATTACGCTCCGGCTATCGGGCGGATCCTCCTCAC
>DATJOZ010000008.1:0-30639 GCA_035506655.1 Gaiellaceae bacterium | reverse complement strand
GCGACGAGCGGGCCGGTGTCGAGCGGGTCGAAGCCGATCCGTCCGGCGATCTCCTCGCTCGTCGGCAGCGTCCCCTCCGCGAAGAGCGCGCGGAGGATCTCGCCCGTCGCCTCCCTCCGCCACCAGTCCTCGCCGACCTCGCGGATCAGGTGCGCGCGCAGCTGCGCCGACCGGATCCACGCGCGGAGATAGTCGGCGGAGTAGAAGCCGGAGTCCATGTCGGAGAGGTAGCCGCGCGCGTCGTACCGGATGCCGGTCGCAGCGGTGAGCTGCTCCGAGTAGTCGCGCGGCGAGCGGCCTCCCTCCTCCGGGAACGCGGCCCAGAACCCGAGCTCGTAGCGGAGCTTCGCCGTGTAGCGCCGGTAGAGCAGCGCCTCGAGGAACAGCGTCGCCTCGGCGTTCCGCTCCGCCTCCTCGTCGGAGAGCCCGAAGTACTCGGCATGCCAGCCCGGCTCGCGCGTGACGGCCTCGAAGATGTACGAGTAGATCTCCGTCAGCGCGTGGTCGCGCGAGATCCGCCGGAACGTGAACGGGAGCCGCGGGTCGACGCCCGCGTAGTGGAGCGCGTGCCCGGCCTCGTGCATGAACGCTTGGTAGTCGGCGATGCCGCCCTGCGCCCGGGTGATGAGGTGCACGACCTCCGGCGGGTCGGTCGCGATGACGCACGCGCGCGGGTTCTTCTGCGGGCGGTCCTCGAGGTCGAGCTTGATGTTCGGGATCGCGTCCATGTCGAAGCCGAGCGCCTTCGTCGTCGCGAGGCACACCTCGACCGCGCGCTCCTTCGAGTACGTCGACTCGAGCGGCGAGAGCCGGCGGAGATACGACACGTGCGCGTTCGTCGGAACCTCGGCGCGGTCGGGCCCGAGCAGCCGGTCGAACCAGCGCTCGCGGAGCACGTTCCACGCGTCCGTCGTCGCGTCGCTCGCCGCGACGAGCACGGCCTCGAGCTCACGGAGCGAGATCCCCTTCTCCTCTTCGTTGCGCGCGATCGCGTCGGGCTCGCCGGTGACGTCCGCCTCGAGCTCGTCCGCGAGCGTCAGCAGCGTGCGCCGGTCGTCGTTGAACTGCGCGGAGCCGGCGCGCTCGAGCTCGCCGAGCTCCTCGCGGTCGGCGTAGGCGTCGAGGACCGCGAGCCTCGCGAGCGCGGAGCGCAGCGGCAGCTCCTCGCCGCGGAACTCGACCCGCGCCGCGAGGATCGCGTTCTCGAGCGCGTCCTCCCGCTCGGTGAGCGACTCCGAGACGAGCCCGGCCTCGCACGTCTTGCGGAGGCGGTACAGCCACTCGCGCTCCTGGCCGTCGGCGGCCGCCTCGGCCTCCCGGAACGCGTCGATCTGCGCCCGCGAGAAGAGGTCGGAGTACTTCGCGACGATCGCCGCCTGCTCCGACACCTCCTTCTCGCCGACGCGGACCGCGCGGCTCTCCTCGGACCGCTCGACGTAGTAGCGGCGGAGGACGTCCTCGTATTCGGCGGGAGTGCGGACTGCGGTTGTCGCCACGGGTCGCCTACCTCTCGGTGGAAGGTCAGGGGGTCAGACGGCGGACGGTCTCGGACAGCTCTGCGGGCTCGAACGGCTTCAGGAGGAGGGCGTCGGCCTCGGGCCGGTCGGCGGCGGTCGCCTCGGTCGAGCCGGTGACGAGCGCGACGGGGACGTGCCCGCGCAGCTCGTCGAGGAGCCCGTCGCCGCGCTCCCCGGAGAGATGGAGGTCGAGGAAGACGACGTCGACCGGCTCGGCCGCCAGGAGCGCCCGCGCCTCGTCGTTCCCCGAGGCCTCGAGCACGCGGTGGCCGTCGAGCTCGAGGTTCACCCTGCAGATGAGTCGAATGGCGGGCTCGTCGTCCACGACGAGCACGGTGCGCCTTTCACCGGCTGTTGCCACGGGGCGGCATGGTACCGGCGGCGTCAAGCCGCCGCATCGAGGCGCGCGAGCGTCGTCTCCCGGCCGAGGAGCTCGATGCTCTCGAACAGGCCCGGCGAGATCTTCGAGCCCGTGACGGCGACCCGGATCGGCTGGAAGCCCTGGCGGGGCTTCAGGCCGAGCTCGTCGAGCACGGCGCGGAGGGCGGCCTCGATCGCCTCCGCCGTGAACGGCTCGAGCGACGCGAGCGCGTCGCGCGCCGCCGCGCAGACGGGCGCGCCGCCGTCGAGGTCCGCGGGGTCCGGCGTGACGTCGTGGAAGAGGAAGCCGGCGTACGCAGGGAACTCCGCGAGCCGCTGGATCTTCTCCTGCACGAGCGGCGCCGCCTTCGCGACGAGCTGCGCATCCCACTCGTAGCCCTGCTCGCCGAGCCAGATCAGGAGCGCGTGCGCGAACGCGTGCGGCTCGAGCGCTCGGATGTAGACGCCGTTCATCCAGTCGAGCTTCGCGTAGTCGAACTGCGCGGGGCTCGAGCTGACGCGCTCGAGCGAGAAGCGCTCGACGAGCTCGTCGCGGCTCATGATCGTCGTCTCGCCGTCCGGTGCCCAGCCGAGCAGCGCGAGGAAGTTCAGCAGCGTCTCGGGGAGATAGCCGTCCTTGCGGAACTCCTCGACGCTCACGGCGCCGTGCCGCTTCGACAGCTTCTTCCCGTCCTCGCCGAAGACGGACGGGACGTGCGCGTACACCGGCACCTCGGCGCCGACCGCGCGGATGATCTGGATCTGCTTCGGCGTGTTCGAGACGTGGTCGTCACCGCGGATCACGTGCGTGATCCCGTCCCACACGTCCTCCATCGGCGACGCGAAGTTGTACGTCGGCCGGCCGTCGGAGCGCACGAGCACGAGATCCTCGATCGTCTCGTTCTGCACCTCGACGCGGCCGCGCACGACGTCGTCCCACGCGGTGACGCCGTCGTCGGGCATCCGGAACCGGATCGCGCCGTCGTCCACGTACGCGTGCCCGTCGAGGACGAGCTGCTCGGCGACCGCGCGGCAGTCGTCCATCCGGTCGAGCTGGAACGTGACCTCCCCGTCCCAGTCGAGCCCGAGCCAGCGGAACGACTCCTGGATCTGGTCGACCGCCTCGGCGACCTCGCGGCTCGTGTCGGTGTTCTCGATCCGGAGGCGGAACTCGCCGCCCTCGTGGCGCGCGAAGAGCCAGTTGAAGAGCGCGGTGCGGACACCGCCGATGTGGAGGAGCCCCGTCGGGCTCGGGGCCATGCGGACGCGGACTGACACGGTCCTCGTATCGTAGAGCGGTGCCCCTCGCGCTCGTCTCCGACATCCACGGCAGGGACCGCGCGCTCGCCGCGGTGGTCGCGGAGCTCGAGCGGCTCGGCGTGCGCGACGCGGTCTGCCTCGGCGACGCGGTGCAGGGCGGAGACGAGCCGCGCGAGGTGCTCGACCGGCTCGCGGCGCTCGGCTGGCCCGTGATCCTCGGGAACGCGGACGACTTCCTCCTCGAGCTCCCGGCCGACTCGCCGGAGGAGATCACGCCTGCGCAGCTCGAGAAGCGCGAGTGGACGCTCGCGCAGCTCGACGCGTCGCACCTCGACCAGATCCGTGCGTTCGCGCCGACGCTCGACGTCGAGCTCGACGGCGGGCTCACGCTGCGCGCGTTCCACGGCTCGCCGGGCTCGTACGACGACGTCCTCCTCCCCGAGACGTCCGACGCGGAGGCGGAGCGGCGCTGGGGCGGGAGCGGCGTCGACGTCCTCGCCGGCGGGCACACGCACCTGCAGTGGACGCGCATCGTCGACGGCGCCCTCTACGTCAACCCGGGATCGGTCGGCGTCTCGGACGACGGGCTCGCGCAGTTCGCCGTCGTCACCGGTGCGTCGGTCGCGTTCAAGCGGGTGGCGTGGAACGGGTCCTGACGCTGCGCGAGCTGAACCGCGCGACGCTCGCGCGGCAGTTCCTGCTGGAGCGGAAGCGCATGGGCGTGCTCCCGGCGATCGAGCGGCTCGCCGGGTTGCAGGCGCAATGGCCGCCGTCGCCGTACATCGGGCTCTGGTCGCGGCTCGACGGGTTCAGGCGCGAGACGCTCGAGCGCGCAGTCCTGCGCGGCGACGTCGTGAAGCCGACGGTGATGCGCGGCACGCTGCACCTCGTCACGGCGCGCGAGTACCCGGTCTACTACTTCGCGCTCGAGGAGATGCCGACGTGGTTCGGGCCGACGCATCTCGCGTACGCGCTCGAGGTGCACGAGGACGTGCGCGCGCTCGCCGAGGCGGAGCCGCTCGCGCACAAGGACGGGCTCGCGTACCTCGAGGCGCAGGGTCACGAGGACGAGACCGAGCGCCGGCGGATCTTCCACGCGGTGCGGCGCCGCGCGCACCTGCTCCACACGCGGACGAGCGCGACCTGGAAGGCGCGGCCGTCCGCGATCTTCGAGCCGCATCCGATCCCCGATCCGGTCGACGTGCTCGAGGCGCGAGTCCGCCTGGTGCGGCGCTACCTCGCCGCGTTCGGGCCGGCGACGCGTGCCGACTTCGCGGAATGGTCCGGCCTTCGCGTTGCCGACGTCGCCGACGCGATCGACGCGCTCGAGCCGCTGCGCCGCTTCCGCGACGAGAAGGGCCGCGAGCTCCTCGACCTGCCGCGCGCGCCCCTGCCGCCGCCCGACGCGCCGGCGCCGGTCCGCCTGCTCCCGAAGTGGGACAACACGCTGCTCGCGCACGCCGACCGGACGCGCGTCCTCCCCGAGGAGCTGCGGAAGGCCGTGATCGGGAAGACCGGCGACGTGACGCAGACGTTCCTCGTCGACGGCGTCGTCGCCGGGTCGTGGAGCGTGGACGCGAAGGGGAAGGTCGGAGTCGAGCCGTTCGCGCCTCTCCCCCGCACCGCGCGCCGCGAGCTCGACGACGAGGTCGCGCGCATCGAGGCCTGGCTCCGCTAGCGTCGCCCGCATGTTCATCGGCGCCCACGTCTCGTCCTCCGGCGGGATCCACACGGCGGTCGACCGCGCCGTCGCGATCGGCGCCGACTCGATCCAGGTCTTCACGCAGAGCCCGCGGATGTGGCGGCCGACGAACCACGACCCCGCGAGCCTCGAGCTGTTCCGCGAGAAGCGCGCCGAGGCCGGGATCGACGGGACGCTCTGCCACGCGCTCTACCTCTGCAACCTCGCGGCGCCGAACGACGAGGTCTACGAGAAGTCGATCGTCGCGATGCGGAGCACGATGGAGGTGGCGAGCGCGATCGGCGCGCACGTCGTCTTCCATGTCGGCTCCCACCTCGGCTCCGGGCTCGACGTCGGATTGGAGCGCGTGATCCCGGCAATGACGCAGGTGCTCGAGCTCGCGACCGACGAGACGTGGCTCTTGATGGAGAACTCCGCCGGCGCGGGCGGGACGATCGGGCGCTCGGTCGCCGAGCTCGCGACGATCTTCGAGCGGCTCGGACGGCCGGAACGGCTCGGCGTCTGCCTCGACTCGTGCCACCTCTACGTCTCCGGCGTCGACGTGACCGACCCAGCGGCGCTCGACGCGTGCCTCGACGAGCTCGACGCGTCGATCGGGCTCGACCGGCTGCGCGCGCTGCACGTGAACGACTCGCGCTCGCCTCTCGGGTCGAACAGCGACCGGCACGCGAACATCGGCGAGGGTCTCCTCGGCGAGCAGCTCGGCGTCTTCCTCGGGAACGCGCGGCTGCAGGGGCTCCCCGCGGTGCTCGAGACGGCGGGCCCCGAGGGCCGCGGACCGGACGCCGACGAGGTGCGCCGCACGAAGGAGCTCCACGCGCGCTGGACGACGGCGTGACGTCGCGCTACCGGTGGACGATCCTCGCCGCGGGCACGACGGCGCAGGCGAGCTTCTCCGCGGCGATCATCGGGCTTCCCGCGCTCGCGCCCGCCCTCCGCTCGCACTACGACCTGACGCTCGGCGAGACGGGCGTCGTGCTCGGTGCGATGTCGTTCGGGCTGCTGCCGACGCTGTACGCGTGGGGACTTCTCGCCGACCGGCTCGGCGAGCGCGCCGTCATCGTGCTCGGGCTCACGACGGGAGGAGTCGCGCTCGGTCTCGCAGGCACGACGACGAGCTTCGGCGCGCTCGTCGCGATGCTCGCACTCGCGGGCGCGCTCGGCGCGAGCGTCAACTCGGCGAGCGGACGCGCCGTGATGGGCTGGTTCGGCGAGGACGAGCGTGGGCTCGCGTTGGGGATCCGCCAGGCCGCCGTACCGATCGGCGGCGCGATCGCGGCGGTCACGCTGCCGCTCCTCGCATCGGCCGGCGGGACGACGCTCGCGTTTGCGGCGCTGGGCGCAGGCGTCGTCGCCGGCGCGGCGGTCGCCGGCGTCCTGCTGCGCGAGCCGCCGCACCGTCCGCGCGCGGCGCCGGCTGACGCGAAGTCGACGCTCCGCGACGGCCGCCTCTGGCTCCTCGCCGGCGGCTCGTCGCTCTACCTCACGTCACAGATCGCGATCGCGAGCTTCGTCGTCCTCTTCCTGCACGGGCACCGCGGGCTGTCGACGCACGCCGCGGCCGCCGTGCTCGCGGCGATCAACGTCCTTGCGATCGGCGCGCGGATTGCGGCCGGACGCTGGTCCGACCGGACGCGCGCGCGCGTCGCGCCGCTGCGGATGGTCGGGATCGCGCTCGCGGGCGCGACCGTCGTCGCGGCAACGCTCGTCGACGCGCCGCTCGCGGTCCTGATCCCGGCGCTCGTCGTCACCGGCGTGCTCGGCTTCAGCTGGAACGGGCTCTCGTTCACGGCCGCTGCGGAGCGCGCCGGCGCGGCTCGCAGCGGCGCGGCGCTCGGCTTCCAGCAGACGACGCTCGCCGTCGTCGGCGCAATCGTGCCGCCGGTCTTCGCGGCGCTCGTCGCGGCGTCGTCGTGGCGGGTCGCGTTCGCGGCGGCCGCCGTGGGCCCGCTCGTCGGCGTCGCGCTGCTCCGGAAAGTCCCCGAGGCTAGCTCTCGCGCAGCCGCGCGAACACCCGGAATGTCGGCGATCCCGCCGGCAGCTCGTTGAACTCGGGGTTCACGCAGCCGAGCTCGCCCGACCGGTGCGGGTAGCACGGCTCGACCTCGGAGCGGCACATCGGCAGCGGCTGCCGCACCGCGCGCACGGCGCCGAATCCCTCACGCCGCGCCTCGGCCGCGTGGAGCATCCCGAGGTCGATCTCGACGCCGAAGATCTTCTGCATGCAGCCGATGAAGGTGTGCCCGTGCTCCTCGTACGCGTAGACGAACGGGCACGACCGCGTGAGGCACGCGGACGGGTAGACGACCTTGTCGCAGTGGACCTCGCAGCGGCGGCACTCGAGCTCGTCCTGCGGGTGCAGGGGGAGTGTCGCCGGCTCCGGACGCCTCGTCGCGTCGTGCATCACGGCTCATTGTGTGTGCCGAGTTTCGCCCGCCGCAAGACTTGACATTTCGGGCGTTTTCCTGTTGTGCCGGCTGAGTCGCCGCTTACGAGCCGCGCCGGAGCGAGACGACGCGGACGACGGCGTACGCGACGACCCCGGCGAACGGGACGATGAGGACGGCGACGACCCAGAGCGCCAGCGCGCGGCCGGACAGCTGCTTTCGCTGCCAGCGCACGATCATGTCGATGATCGCCAGGACGGCGAGCACGAAGACCGCGATCCAGATGTACGCCACGGCGTCAGCGTAGTGCGAGACGTCGGACAACAGTCAGCACGTCCATCTGCGTGAACGCCCGGAACTCCGGCTCGGGGGCGCCGTCGGCGTCGTCGGCGACGAACCAGAGCGCCTGGCAGGTGCGGATCCCGAGCGCGGACGCGCCGCCGACGTCGTTCACGAGGTTGTCGCCGACGAAGAGGGTCCGCTCCGGCTCGGCGCCGAGCTCCGCGAGGGCGCGCTCGAACATCGCCGGGTGCGGCTTCCGCCAGCCGACCTCGGAGGAGAAGAGCGCGACGTCGAGCCGCTCCGCGACGCCGAGCTCGGCGAGGTCGCGGTGGAGCAGCGCCGGCGGGTCGATCGCGTTCGAGACGAGCCCGAGCCGGAGCCCGCGCTCGCGGAGCGCGTCGAGCAGCGCGTGGGTCGTCGCCGCGAGCGAGACGGCCGGCCGCCACGCCGCATGCTCGGCGACGAGAAACCGTTCGAGCTCCGCGTCGTCCGGCTCGATCCCCTCCGCGGCGAGCGCGGCGCGCACGAGCGCCGCGTAGTCCCGCTCGTCGAGCCCGTCGCGCTCGAAGAGCTCCACGAGCACCTCGGCCCGAAACCGTTCCGTGTAGCCGTCCGGCTGCGCACGCCCGAGTGCAGCGAAGCCCGCCGCGTGCCCGGCCTCGACGAAGTCGGGCTCGGGCGCCCAGCGCATGAGCGTGTCGCCCCAGTCGAAGAGGACCGCGTCGAGCACCGGCCGGTAGGGTAGTCGCGCCGTGGCTCGCCGGATCCTCTGGGCGTCGCTGGCGCTCGCGCCCATCACGATCGCAGTCGACCTCTTCGGCGACGTCGGCAAGGTCACGCTCTTCGTCCTCTCCGCGGCGTCGCTCATCCCGCTCGCGTGGCTGATCGGCGAGTCGACGGAGCACGCGGCCGAGCACACCGGCCCGGGGATCGGCGGCTTCCTCAACGCGAGCTTCGGGAACGCGCCGGAGCTGATCATCGCGATCTTCGCCGTCGCCGACGGCCTCTCCGAGGTCGTGCGCGGCTCGCTCTCCGGCTCGATCGTCTCGAACCTCCTGCTCGTGCTCGGCTTCACGCAGGTGCTCGGGACGGAGGCGAAGCTCGACGTCAAGTCGCTCCGCGCCCAGATCGGGCTCGTCGTCGCCGCGACGCTGCTCTTCCTCCCCACCGTCGTGATGGGCTACAGCGGCGGCTCGCCCGAGCGGCACTCCGCCGTCGTCGTCTCGATCCCGATCAGCATCGCGCTGCTCGCGATCTACATCGCGTCGACGTCGCGCAACCTGCACCGGCACCGGATGATGGCCGCCCACGAGGAGCCGGCGGAGGGCGCGTGGTCGCTGCTGCTGGCGCTCGGCGTGCTCGCCCTCGCGACGATCACGACCGCGTTCATCAGCGAGATCCTCGTCCACTCGATCGACGCGTTCGCGCACGCGGTCGGCGTCAGCGAGTTCTTCATCGCGACGGTGATCGTCGCAATCGTCGGCAACGCGGCGGAGCACGGCGGCGCGGTCGTCGTCGCACGCGGCGGGAAGATGAGGCTCGCGACGGAGATCGCGGTCTCGTCCGCGGCGCAGGTCGCGCTGCTCGTCGTCCCCGTCGTGATGCTCGCGTCGCTCGCATTCGACCATCCGCTTCCGCTGACGTTCCGCTGGGTCGAGATCGGCACGATCGCCGGCGGCGCCGGGCTCGCATGGCTCACGATCCGCGACGGCAAGGCGACGAAGCGCGAGGGACTGGTGTTACTGACCGGTTACGCCGTCTGCGTCGTCGCGTTCGCGATCTCCGGCAACCGGTACTGACACTCTCCGGGAGACTCCGTGACGTTTCCGGGTGGTTCCGGAGGGCGGGCCTCCGATGCTTCGTCTAGGTTGCAGGGGCATGGCCGCCGCCGAGGAGACCACTCCCGCACCGACCTCGAAGCCCGAGAACGTCGTCGTCGCGAGCAACGTGACGCGCACGTACGGCGAGGGCGCGACGGCCGTCGAGGCGCTGCGCGGCGTCGCGCTGTCCGTCCGCTCGGGCGAGCTCGTCGCCGTCATGGGCCCGTCCGGCTCCGGCAAGTCGACGCTCATGCACCTCCTCGCCGGGCTCGACAAGCCGACCGGCGGGACGATCGAGATCGCCGAGACCGAGATCAACGGGCTCGACGACAAGAAGCTCACGAAGCTCCGCCGCGAGCACATCGGCTTCGTCTTCCAGTTCTTCAACCTGCTGCCGATGCTGACGGCGGAGGAGAACGTCGTGCTGCCGCTCTCGATCGCCGGCGAGAAGCCCGAGAAGGAGTGGCTCACCGAGCTCCTCGCGAAGACGGGGCTGACGGAGCGCGTCTCGCACCGGCCGTCCGAGCTCTCCGGCGGGCAGCAGCAGCGCGTCGCGATCGCGCGCGCGCTCGTCACGAGGCCGACGATCCTCTTCGCCGACGAGCCGACCGGCAACCTCGACTCGAAGACCGGCGGCGAGATCCTCGAGCTGCTGCGCGACTCCTCGCAGTCCTACGGGCAGACGATCGTGATGGTGACCCACGAGGCGCGCGCGGCGTCGATCGCCGACCGGATCCTCTTCATCGCGGACGGGCTCATCGTCAAGGAGCTCACCGACGCGGAGCCCGCACACGTGCTCGAGGTGATGAGCACGCTCCACTCGTGACCACCGTCGCGCTGAAAGGGCTGATGGGCCGCAAGCTGCGCGCGGCCCTGACCGCGGTCGCGATCGTGCTCGGCGTCGCGATGGTCAGCGGCACGTACGTCCTCACGGACACGATCACCGCCGCGTTCAACACGCTCTTCACGCAGGTCTACGAGCACACCGACGCGGTCATCACCGGCAAGAGCGCGATCGGCTCGTCGAACACCGCGAACGGCGACTCGGTGCCGTCGTTCTCCGAGACGCTGCTGACGCGGGTGCGCAACCTGCCCGGCGTCCTCCAGGCGGAGGGCGGGATCGACGACCAGTCGCAGCTCGTCGGCCGCAACGGGAAGGTCATCGCGACGCACGGCCCGGGTCTCGCGTTCAGCGTCAACCCGGCCGGGAACCAGCGCTTCAACCCGCTCGTGCTCACGAGCGGCCGCTGGCCGAGCGCCCCGCGCGAGATCGCGATCGACAAGGCGACGGCCGACTCGAAGCACTTCACGCTCGGGGACACGATCGGTGTCGTCGCGCGCGGCCCGGTGCAGACGTTCCGCATCGTCGGGCTCGTGAAGTTCGGCGGGCTCAACTCGCTCGGCGGCGCGACGCTCTCGATCTTCGACCTGCCGACGGCGCAGCGGCTCTTCCACAAGGAGGGGAAGCTCGACTCGATCGGCGTCGCCGGAAGGCCGAACGTGACGCCGCAGGAGCTCGTCCGGCAGATCCGGCCGATCCTCCCGCCGACGGCGCAGGTGCGGACCGGACAGGCGCAGGCGGCGAAGCAGTCGTCCGATACCAGCGGGATCCTCGACATCCTCCGCTACTTCCTCCTCGCGTTCGGCGGCGTCGCGCTCTTCGTCGGCGCGTTCGTGATCGCGAACACGCTCTCGATCACGATCGCCCAGCGGACCCGCGAGCTCGCGACGCTGCGGACGCTCGGCGCGACGCGGCGGCAGGTGCTCGCGTCGGTGATGCTCGAGGCGTTCGTGATCGGGCTGCTCGCGTCGATCGCCGGGCTCTTCCTCGGGCTTGGGCTCGCGAAGGGGCTCAACGCGCTGTTCGTGTCGCTCGGGATCGACCTGCCGCAGGCGGGGACGGTGTTCGCGACGCGGACGGTGGTCGTGTCGCTTCTCGTCGGCGTCCTCGTGACCCTGATCGCGGCGTCGCGCCCGGCGCTCCGCGCGACGCGCGTCCCGCCGATCTCCGCCGTCCGCGAGGGCGCCGTGCTGCCGAAGTCGAGGTTCGCGCGCTTCGGCCCGGCCGTCGCGAGCGTCGTCATCGTCGCCGCCGTCGCGCTCATGCTGGTCGGGCTCTTCGCCGGCGGGCTGACGACGAAGGTGCGGCTGCTCTCGATCGGCGTCGGCGCGGCGGCGATCTTCATCGGCGTCGCGATGCTCGCACCGACGCTCGTGCCCCCGCTCGCACGGGTCCTCGGGTGGCCCGCGGCGAAGCTCGGCGGCGCGGCCGGCCAGCTGGCGCGCGGCAACTCGGTTCGGAACCCGGGCCGGACCGCGTCCACCGCGGCCGCGCTCATGATCGGGCTCGCGCTCGTCACCCTCGTCTCGGTGCTCGTCGCCGGGATCCGGTCGACCTTCACGGGCGCGGTGAACGACGTCTTCCGCGCCGACTACGCGCTGACGTCGCAGGACAACTTCTCGCCGATCTCGATCTCGTCGGCGAACGCGCTGAGGACGGTTCCGGGAGTCCGGGTCGTCTCCGGCGTGCGTGCGGGCGAGGCGAAGGCGTTCGGGAGCACGATCCAGCTCAGCGGCGTCGCCGGCGACATCTCGCGCGTCGTCGACGTTCCCTGGCAGGTGGGGAGCCCGCTCACGCCCGCACTGCTCGGCCGCACGGGCGCGTTCGTCTCCAAGGACTACGCGAAGAGCAACAACCTGACGCGCGGCTCGCCGATCGTCGTGCAGCTCCCGACCGGCGTGAAGCTCCACCTCCGGCTGCGCGGCATCTTCGCGCCGCCGAAGGGAGGCTCGCCGTTCGGCGACGTGACGATCTCGGCGCAGCTCTTCGACCGCGTCGTCCAGAACCCGCAGAACGTCTTCACGTTCGTGCTCATCAACGGCGGCGTGAACGCGGTGAACACCGCGAGGCTGAACGCCGCGCTGAAGGCGTACCCCGACGCGAAGCTCCAGACCGAGGAGCAATTCAAGACCAACCAGCTGCGCGGGCTCAACCAGTTCCTCCTGCTGCTGTATCTGCTCCTCTCGCTGTCGATCGTCGTGTCGCTGTTCGGGATCGTGAACACGCTCGTGCTGACGGTCTTCGAGCGGACGCGCGAGCTCGGGATGCTGCGCGCCGTCGGGATGACGCGGGTGCAGCTGCGGCGGATGATCCGGCACGAGAGCGTGATCACCGCGCTCCTCGGCGCGGCGCTCGGGATCCCGCTCGGGATCGTGCTCGCGCTGATGGTCGGGCGGGCGATCAAGTATCCGGCGTTCACGATCCCGTGGGGGACGCTGATCGCGTTCGTCGTCGTCGCGATCGTGATCGGCCTCATCGCGGCGATCTTCCCCGCGCGCCGTGCCGGCAAGCTGAACGTGCTCGAAGCGCTCCAGTACGAGTAGCTACGCCATCGGGCGCTGCTCGCGCGTCACCGGGTAGCCGGCCCAGATCAGCCGGGCCGCCGTCCCGTCCGGTGCCCGCTCGACACGGAGGATCTCGCCCTGCTCAGGGCCGGAGACCGTGCGCCAGCGGTCGCCGTCCTCGCGCTCGAAGACCGACGACGGCCGCCAGTCCGGGATCCCGGCGAAGCGGCCCTCGAGCTTGCCGTCGCGCCAGCGGACGCTCATCTGCGTCCCCTCGATCCACCAGATCCCGAGCATCGACTCGACGTCGGCGGGCGGCGGCTCCTCGACGCGCCACGGCTCGGGCGGGACGGGCCAGGCGGCGACGGTGCGCGCGATCAGCTGTGCGGCGAGCGGCTCGACGTCCGCCTCGCTCGAGTTCGTCAGGACCGCCGCGCCGATCCCGTCCGACGGGGAGACGAGGAGGCTCGCGATGAAGCCGGGCATCGAGCCGCCGTGCCCCGCGAGGATCCGCTCGCCGTCGCGGCGCAGCCCGAGCCCGAGCCCGTAGCCCGACGTCCAGCGGTCGTGGTCGGCGATCGTCTGCACGGTGCGCATCTCCTCGACGGTCGCCCGCGCGAGCACCGACTCGTCCGGCGAGGCGAGGAACGCGGCCCAGCGGCAGAGGTCGCCGACCGTCCCCCACATCTGGCCGGCGGAGATCCAGCCGCCGGTCTCGACGCCGGACTCGCGAACGGCGCCCTCGCGGAACGCGTCGACGAGATAGCCGACCGCCGCAGGCTCTTCCGGCTCGAACGTGATCCGGCGCAGGCCCAGCGGCTCGAGGATCCGCGTGCGCACGTACTCCGCGTATGGGACGCCCGATGCGCGCTCGACGACGACGCCGAGCAGCGCGAACGCGAGGTTCGAGTAGTGGAAGCGCGCACCGGCCGGCAGCACCTGCTCCGCGTCGGCGAGCGTCGCGACGAGCTCCTCGGCCGGCGCGAAGCGAAGCGTGAGCCACGCGTCGTCCTGCGTCTCGCGCTGCATCCCCGACGTGTGCGAGAGGAGCCGGCGGATCGTCGGCGCGTGCGCGGCGCCCGCGATGTGCAGGTCGAGCGTGTCGTCGAGGCCGAGCTTCCCGGCGTCGCGGAGCTGCATCACGGCTGCGGCGGTGAACGTCTTCGTGATCGAGCCGACGCGGTACTGCATCTCCGGCGTCGCGTCGCGCTTCGCGTCGACGTCGGCGGCGCCGACCGCGGTCTCCCAGACCTTCTCGCCGTCGCGGACGACCGCCGCGGCGACGCTCGGCAGCCGCTTGTCGCGCTGCTCCCGCCGGACGAGCCCGTCGAGCTCCGTCGCGAGCCGCTCAGGCAGGGACACGGGCGATCCCGAGTGCCGACGGCGCGAGCTCCGCGGCGCGCTCGACGTCCTCGTCGGTGATGTCGAGGTGCAGGACGGCACGGAGGATCGTCGGGTGCACGGTCGGCGAGAGGCGGACGCCCGCGGCGTCGAGCTTCGCCGTCGCCTCGGCGGGAGTCAGCCCGAGCGGGCCGACGTCGAGGAAGACGAAGTTCGTCTCGACCTGCTCCGGGTCGACCGGGAGGCCGGCCGCGGCCCACGCGTCGCCGAGGCGGCGCGCACGCGCGTGGTCGTCGGCGATCCGCTCGACGTGGTGGTCGAGCGCGTAGACGCCGGCCGCCGCGACGATCCCGGCCTGCCGCATCGCGCCGCCGAAGAGGTGCTTGCCGCGCCGCGCCGCGACCATCAGCTCGGCCGAGCCCGCGACGATCGCGCCGAGCGGGCACCCGAGCCCCTTCGAGAAGCAGAGCGTCACCGTGTCGGTGCGCCGGCCGATCTCCGACGCGGGCACGCCGAGCGCCGTCGCCGCGTTGACGATGCGTGCGCCGTCGAGGTGGACGCGGAGGTCGAGCTCGCGCGCCGTCTCGACGATCGCGTCGATCTCGTCGAGCGGCCAGACGCGCCCGCCCGCGGAGTTGTGCGTGTCCTCGAGCGAGACGAGCTTCGTGATCGGCATGTGCCCGCTCGACCAGTCGCGCATCGCCGCGCGGACCTGCTCCGGCGCGATCCGTCCGCGGTGGCCGGGGAGCCCGCGCATCACGAGGCCGCTGAAGACCGCGGGCCCGCCCTGCTCGTTGATGAGCACGTGCGAGTTCTCCTCGGCGAGCACCTCGTCGCCGGGCCGCGTGAGGATGCGCAGCGCGATCTGGTTCGCCATCGACGCCGTCGGGAGGAACACCGCCTCCTCCTGGCCGAGGAACGCCGCGGCGCGCCGCTCGAGCTCGATCACGGTCGGATCCTCGCGCTCCTGCTCGTCGCCGACGACGGCGTTCGCGATCGCCTCGCGCATCGCCGGGGTCGGCTGCGTCATCGTGTCGGAACGGAGGTCGATCACCGCCCGGACGCTACCGGAGGCTGCGAGGATGACGCGACGATGCGCTTCGGCCTCCAGCTCCGCACCCTCGACGCCTTCGCCGACCCGCGCGAGGTCGTCCGGGTCGCGGTCGCCGCCGAGGAGGCAGGCTGGGAGGCGCTGCTCGTGTGGGACCACCTGCGCTGGGCGGCGACGGGCCAGCCGTCCGGCGACCCGTGGGTGACGCTCGGCGCGTGCGCGCAGGCGACGTCGCGGATCCTCCTCGGGACGGCAGTGACGCCGCTGCCGCGGCGGCGGCCGCAGATGGTCGCGCAGCAGCTCGCGTCGCTGTCGCTCGCGAGCGGCGGCCGCGTGATCTTCGGCGCCGGGCTCGGCGGCCACCCGGGCGAGTTCGAGGCGTTCGGCGAGAACGCGGACGAGCAGGTGCGCGCGGCGCAGCTCGACGAAGGGCTCGACGTGCTCGCCGCGCTGCTGACGGGCGAGCGGGTCGACCACCACGGCGAGCACTACGTCGTCGACGGCGTCGCGCTCGCGCCGCCGCCGCTGCGTCCGATCCCGATCTGGATCGGCGCGCGGTCCCCGCGTGCGCTGCGGCGCGCCGCACGCTGGGACGGCTGGGTCGCCGACGGGTCCGACGGCGAGCGCAACACGCTCTCGCCGGACGAGACCGCGGCGCTCGTCGCCGGGCTCCGCGCGAACGGCGCACGTGACGGCTTCGACGTCGCGTTCCTCGGGCTCGCGGCGCAGGCGGACCTCCCCGCGTACGCCGCCGCCGGCGTCACGTGGTGGCTCGAGAACGTCCGCGACGACCCGCCGGCCGCGCTCGAGCGTGTGCGGCGCGGGCCGCCCGGGGAGACCCTCCCCTAACCCGTTGTCAGACACCGGGTGACGGTTGCGCTGCATCGAGGGCGCAGCGATCGCGAATCCCGACCGCGGCGTGTCCGTTCGAGCGGGCGACAACGAACGAACGTCTACCCTGGCGCCGTGGATCTCGCCCTGCTCGAGACGACGCTCGCCGACCGCGGCGAGCCCGCCTACCGCGCCGGCCAGGCGTGGGAGTGGGCCGCGCGCGGCGCCGCGGGCTACGACGACATGACGAACCTCCCGCGTGCGCTCCGCGACGAGCTCGCGGCTGCGGTGCCGTTCTCGACGCTGACCGTCGAGACGCAACGCGAGGCGCGCGACGGCACGGTGAAGACACTCTTCCGGACGCACGACGGCCATCCGGTCGAGGCGGTGCTGATGCGCTACCGGGACGGGCGGCGCACGCTGTGCCTCTCGTCGCAGTCGGGCTGCCCGCTCACGTGCACGTTCTGCGCGACGGGCTCGATGGCGTTCGGCCGCAACCTCACAGCGTCCGAGATCCTCGACCAGGCACTCCACTTCCGCCGCATCGAGCCCGTCGACCACGCGGTGTTCATGGGGATGGGCGAGCCGATGCTGAACCTCGACGAGGTGCTCGGCGCCGCGCGGCGGCTGCCCGACGTCGGGATCACGTTCCGCCGCCAGACGATCTCGACGGTCGGCTGGCTACCCGGGCTGACGCGGTTCGTCGACGAGGTCGACGCGCCGATCCGGCTCGCGCTCTCGCTGCACGCGCCGGACGACGCGCTGCGCTCGCGGCTCATGCCGGTGAACGAGCGCTATCCGCTCGAGCGCGTGCTCGCCGAGTGCCGGCGCTACGTCGCGCTGCGCAACCGGCGCGTCTACGTCGAGTACGTGATGCTCGCCGGTGTGAACGACGCGCCGGAGCAGGGCCGCGCGCTCGGCGCGCTCCTCGGGCCCGACGACTTCAAGGTGAACCTCATCCCATACAACCCGACAGGCCTCTATGACGGCTCGTCGCGCGACCGGATCGCCGCGTTCAAGGCGGAGCTCGACCGCGCGCGCGTCCCGGCCACGGTGCGGCTCACCCGCGGCCGTGACATCGAGGCCGCGTGCGGTCAGCTCGCCGCGGCACCGAAGCATCGCGCTACCCTCGAGGCATGACGCGCCGGCGCAAGCGCCGCATCGTCCTCGCGTTCACCGCGATCTACGCGGTCGGCACGGTCGTCGCGCGCGCCCTCGGCTATCGGATCGGCCCGAGCACCGTCGTCCGCTGCCGGCGCGGGCACCTGTTCACGACGATCTGGATCCCCGGCGTGTCGGTGAAGTCGGTCCGGCTCGGCTGGTGGCGCATCCAACGCTGCCCCGTCGGCGGGCACTGGTCGATCGTCGTCCCCGTCCGCGACGCGTCGCTGAGCGCGAGGGACCTGCGGCGCGCCCACGAGACGCACGACGCGCGGATCCCCTAAACGCCCCCGGCGTTCCTCCACGCAGGGAGCCCGAACAGGTCGCCGCGGCGGAAGTCGGGATGCTCGACGAGGAACTCGTCGGCATCGCCGGCGTTACTCGAGGCGACCGCGTCCGCGAGCGCGTCGGCCCATCGGCGCGTCAGCGCGTCGTCGAAGCGGTCCGCGGCGCCGAGCGCGACGCAGTTCGCCTCTGTGCGTTCGACGATGAGCCGGCGGCCCTCGTCCGATCCGTGGCGACGGAGGAGCACGAACGCGATCCGGAGGTGCTCCTCGTGGCTGATGCTCCGTCCCAGTGCACACGTGGTCCACGCGTCGGTCAGGACGTCGTCGTCCACGGCGGCCTACACCGCGCGGTGAAGCGCGCGCCGGTTGTCCCATGCGTGGCCGGCGACCGCGACGAGGAGCAGGACGTCGCCGAGCACGATCGCGACGTCGCCGAGGTTGAACGCATAGCCGCCGCCGACGAGCGGATCGGGGACGCCGCTGCTCCACACGAGCCCGGAGACCGCCATCCCGAGCGCGCCGCCCGCCGCGACGCCGGCGCCGAGCGTCGCCGCGCGCGACGCGACGCGCGGGACGAACGCGAGCACGAGCGTCGCGAGCGCGACCATCGCGACGAGCGCGCCGGGCGAGCGAAGGTGGTGATACGGCGTCGGCTCGAGCGCCTCGTGCGCGAGATCCGTCACGAGGACGACGCCCGCAGCTGCGGCCGCGACGAGCCGGCGCGCGCGGGTCGTCCCCACTCAGTCGCCGAACCCGAACTTGACGACGGGGTTCTTCGCGGCGCGCACCTCGTCGAGCCGCTTGACCGGCCGCGAGTGCGGTGCGTCCTTCAGGAGCTCGGGGCTCTCCGCCGCCTCGCGCGCGATCGCGAGCATCGCGTCGCAGAACGCGTCGAGCGTCTCCTTCGTCTCCGTCTCGGTCGGCTCGATCATCAGCGCCTCGGGGACGATGAGCGGGAAGTAGACCGTCGGCGGATGGAAGCCGTAGTCCATCAGCCGCTTCGCGACGTCGAGCGCGGTGATCCCGTGGTCGCGCTTCAGCGACCGCGCCGAGACGACGAACTCGTGCATGCAGAGCCGGTCGAACGGCAGGTCGTACGCGTCCTTCAGCCGCGCGAGGACGTAGTTCGCGTTCAGCACCGCCGCCTCGGACATCTCGCGCAGGCGCGGCCCGTACATCCGCATGTACGCGTACGAGCGGACGAAGACGCCGAACGGGCCGGTGAACCCGCGCACCTTGCCGATCGACTTCGGGCGGTCGAAGTCGAGCCGGAACGTCCCGTCGTCGTCGCGTGCCAGCGCCGGGAACGGGAGAAACGGCTCGAGCATCGCGCGGACCGCGATCGGGCCGCCGCCGGGCCCGCCCCCGCCGTGCGGCTGCGAGAACGTCTTGTGCAGGTTGATGTGGACGATGTCGAAGCCCATGTCGCCGGGCCGCGAGATCCCGCAGACCGCGTTGAGGTTCGCGCCGTCGTAGTACATGAGCGCGCCCACACCGTGGAAGATCCGCTCGATCTCCTCGATGTTCTCGTCGAAGAGACCGAGCGTCGACGGGTTCGTGAGCATCAGCGCCGCGGTGCTCTCGTCGACCTTCGCGCGGAGGTCCTCGACGTCGATGTTGCCGCGCTCGTCCGTCTTGACGTGCGTGACCTCGTAGCCCGCCATCGTCACCGACGCGGGGTTCGTGCCGTGCGCGGTGTCGGGGATCACGACGTTGCGCCGCTGCTCGCCCTCGCCCTTGTCCTCGAAGTACGCGCGCACGAGCATCAGGCCGGTGAGCTCGCCCTGCGAGCCGGCGGCGGGCTGAAGCGAGACGGCGTCGAGGCCGGTCACCTCTTCGAGGATCCGCTCGAGCCGCCATTCGAGCTCGAGTGCGCCCTGCGCGCCGTCGTCCTCCTGACGCGGGTGGAGGCTCGCGAAGCCGGGCAGCGTCACGAGCCGCTCGTTGACGCGCGGGTTGTACTTCATCGTGCACGAGCCGAGCGGGTAGAAGCCGGTGTCGACGCCGAAGTTGCGTGTCGAGAGCTCCGTGAAGTGGCGGATCAGCTCGAACTCCGGCACCTCGGGCAGTCGCGGTGGCTCCGTCCGGCGCAACCCGTCGGGGATCTGCGGCGTCGGCAGCCCGTCGGCGCGTGGGATCGCGGACGCGCGGCGTCCGTCCTGCGACTTCTCGTAGATCAGCTTCATCGCCCCACCTCGGCGAGGACGTCGACGAGCCGGTCGATGTCGGCGGGCGTGCGCTTCTCCGTGAGCGCGACGAGCAGGACGTCGTCCATGCCGGCGTAGTCGCGGCCGAGCGCATAGCCCGGATGCACGCCGCGCTCGCGCGCGTCGCCGATCACGTCCGTTGCGCTCCGTCCGACGCGGATTGCAAACTCCTTGAACGTTGTCTGTTCTGGAAACACCGGTTCGAGCCCCGCACGCTCCTGGAGCTGCTGCTTCGCGTGCGCGGCGAGCGCGAGGCAGGTCTCCCCCACATCGCGCAGTCCCTGCGGTCCCAGCCACGTGAGGTACACGAGGCCGGCGAGCGCGAGGAGCGTCTGGTTCGTCGTGATGTTGGAGGTGGCCTTCTCGCGACGGATGTGCTGCTCCCGCGTCTGCAGGGTGAGGACATAGCCGCGCTCGCCCGCGGCGTCTACCGTCTCGCCGACGATGCGTCCCGGCATGCGCCTGATGTAGTCCTGGCGCGCTGCGAGGAAGCCGTAGTGCGGGCCGCCGTACGAGGGCATGTTCCCCGCCGCTTGTCCCTCGCCGAGTGCGATTGCGCAGCCGTAGCGGCCCGGAGCCTCGAGCACGCCGAGTGACAGCGGGTCGACATGGACGATCGGCAGCGCGCCTGCGTCGTTTGCGGCCGCCGCGAGGTCGGGTGCCGGCTCGAGGCAGCCGAAGAAGTTCGGCTGCTGGAAGATCACCGCCGCGGCGTCCTTCGCCGCGTCGCGAACCGCGTCGGGGTCCGTCGTGCCGCCACGGTGCGGCACCTCGACGACCTCGAGGCCGAAGCCGGGCGCGTACGTCCGGACGACCTGGCGCACCTGCGGGTTCGTCGCCTCGGTCACGACGACCGTGCCGCGGCCCGTCGCGTGCTTCGCGATGTAGCACGAGTCCGCGGTCACGGTCTCGCCGTCGTAGCCCGACGCATTCGAGACGTCCATCCCCGTGAGCTCGCAGATCGCGGTCTGGTACTCGAAGATCGACTGCAGGACGCCCTGGCTCATCTCGGGCTGGTACGGCGTGTACGCCGTCAGGAACTCGCCGCGCTGGAGCACGGCGTCGACGACCGCCGGAACGTAGTGGTCGTAGATCCCGCCGCCGAGGAACGACAGCTCCCGCGTCGTGTCGACGTTGCGCGCCGCCAGCTCGCCGAGGTGCGCCGACAGCTCCTGCTCGGAGAGCGCGGGCTCGAGATCGAGCGCGCGCCCGAGCCGGACGCCGGCGGGGATGTCGCGAAACAGCTCGTCGACCGACCCCACGCCGATCGTGCGGAGCATCTCCGCGACGTCGTCCTCGGTGAGCGCGAGATACGGGTGACTCACTGCTCTGCCAGCAGCTGCCGGTAGGCCGCGACCTCGAGGAGCGTCTCCACCTCGCCCGGGTCGCTCAGCCGCACGCGGATCAGCCAGCCCACGCCGTACGGATCCTCGTTCACCGTCTCGGGCGCGTCGACGACCCCTGCATTCACCTCGAGCACCTCGCCGGAGAGCGGCGAGATCAGATCCGAGACGGCCTTCACGGACTCGACCTCGCCGTAGGAGGCGTCCTTGCGAACGGCGTCGCCGACGGAGGGCGGCTCGAAGTGCACGAGCTCCCCGAGCGAGTCGGCGGCGAACCACGTGATCCCGAGCACGGCCTCGTCGCCCTCGATCCGAGCCCAGTCGTGCTCCGGGTGGTACTTCAGGTCGTCCGGATAGGTCTCCTCCGCGGCCACTCATCCCTCCCTGTGGTAGATCGGCTTCTTCACGATGCGTGCCTTTCGCGGCTTCCCTCGCACATCGATCGTGAGCTCGTTTCCCGGCTCCGCCCGTTCCGACGGGACGTAGCCCATCCCGATTCCGACGTCGAGCATCGGCGAATGCGAGCCCGACGTCACCACGCCGCCGCCCTCGATCGCCATCCCGCCGCGCGGTACCGCCTTCTCCTCCATCACGAATGCCGCGAGCCTCTGCGCCGGCCCCTGCTCCTTGATCCGGCGGAGCTCCTCGACTCCCGCGAAATCCTTCCCGAGCGCACATGCCCAGCTGAGACCGGCCGAGATCGCGTCCGTCTCCGGCGTGATGTCGTTGCCGTGCAGGGGGTAGCACGCCTCAAGCCGGAGCGTGTCGCGCGCGCCGAGCCCGCACGGAACGACCCCGCGCTCGAGCACGGCGTCCCAGAGCCGCCCTGCGTCATCGGCGTCGCACACGAGCTCGCAGCCGTCCTCGCCCGTGTACCCCGTGCGGTTGACCATCACCTCGACGCCGTCGACCTCAGCCTCCGCGAATGTGAAACGCGGTGCCTCCGGCAGGCCGAGCCGCTCGATTGCACGGGGGCCCTGGACGGCAAGCATGGCGCACTCGTCCGACATGTCGCGGACGTCCGAGCCGGAGATCTCATGCTCCTTCAGGCGGGCGAAGTCCGCGTCCCGGTTCGACGCGTTGACGACCACGAGGTAGCGGAACTCGCCGAGCCGGTACGCGATCACGTCGTCGACGATGCCGCCCTGCTCGTTCGTCAAGAGCGTGTACTGCGCCTGTCCGGGCACGACGCGGTCGAGGTCGTTCGACAGGAGCCCCTGCAGGAGGTCGTGCGCGCGCGGCCCCTCGACGTCGAGCTCGCCCATGTGGGAGACGTCGAAGACGCCGGCGTCCGTCCGCACCGCGCGGTGCTCCTGGATCACGCCCTCGTACTGCACGGGCATCTCGAATCCGGCGAACGGCACCATCCGCGCCCCGAGGGCCACGTGCCGGTCGTAGAGCGGCGTGCGCTGGAGCGTCTGCGCCATGCATGCCCGATCCTAGTGTCTCGCCGGGCGCGGGCGTCCCGGTACCGCGGCTACGTGTCGCGGAGGAACGAGGGCACGTCGAGCGCCTCGTCCGAGACGTCGAACCCCATGCCGGCCGGCGCCGTCGAGGGGATCGGCGCCTCCGTGCCGGGCTCGCGGCGGCGGCGCCGACGCTGGGCACCGAAGCCGGTCGCGATCACCGTCACGCGCACCTCGTCTCCGAGCGCGTCGTCGATCACGGCCCCGAAGATGACGTTCGCGTTCTGGTCGGCGGCGCTCGTCACGACCTCGGCCGCCTCGTTCACCTCGAAGAGCCCGATCTGCGGCCCGCCGGTGATGTTGAGGAGGATCCCGGTCGCGCCTTCGATCGATGCCTCGAGGAGCGGCGAGGAGACTGCGGCGCGCGCCGCCTCTGCGGCGCGGCCTTCGCCCGATGCGATGCCGATGCCCATCAGCGCCGAGCCGGCGTCGCGCATGATCGTCCGCACGTCCGCGAAGTCGAGGTTGACGAGACCCGGGACGGTGATCAGGTCGGTGATGCCCTGAACGCCCTGGCGGAGGATGTCGTCCGCCATCCGGAACGCCTCGCCGAGCGCCGTCCGCTTCTCGACGACCTGGAGCAGACGGTCGTTCTCGATCACGATCAGCGTGTCGACCCGGTCGCGGAGGTTCTCGATCCCGAGCTCCGCCTGCTGCGAGCGCTTGCGGCCCTCGAATGCGAACGGCCGGGTGACGACGCCGACGGTCAGCGCGCTCAGCTCGCGCCCGAGCTCCGCGACGATAGGCGCACCGCCGGTGCCGGTGCCGCCGCCCTCGCCCGCGGTGACGAAGATCATGTCGGCGCCCTTCAGCGCCTCCTTCAGCTCGTCGCGGCTCTCCTGCGCGGCCGCCTGCCCGACCGCCGGGTCGGCGCCCGCGCCGAGGCCCCGCGTCGCCTTCGACCCGATGTGGATCTTGACGTCCGCGTCGCACATCATCAGCGCCTGGGCGTCCGTGTTCACCGCGATGAACTCGACGCCGGAGAGCCCGGCGTCGACCATCCTGTTGACCGCGTTCGTGCCTCCGCCGCCGACGCCGACGACCTTGATCACCGCAAGGTAGTTCCCCGACTGATCGCGCATGCTCATGGGGCTGACACCTGAACCTTCAGTGGAGGATTGGGGCGGTGCGAACCATGTCGCGCCGCAGGGTACGTGCGCCTTATCTGGCTGTCAATGAGAGGTTGACGCTTCAAACCCTCACCCTCCAGTTGAGAGTTGAGGGTCGGCTCCGGCGACGGGTCGACGAGGCACGCTGACGTCGAGATACGTCGCCCCCGCCGGCAGCGCCCGGAGCGCGCGGCGCGCGATCGCGAGCTTCAGCCGGACGTCCGTCGGGTCACCGAGGCGGAGCTCGAGCCCGGAGCGCAGGCGGAACACGAGGTCGCCGTGCCCGAAGGCGGCGATCACGATCCGCGCGGGGAAGCGCCCGGCGAGCGCGAGCGACCGCGCCGCCGTCCCACCGTGCTCCGCGTCGAGAACGTCGCCGGCGGCGACCTCCGTCGCAGTCGGCACCCAGATCCGGGCGAGCGAAGGGTCGCTCCGCGGCGGCACGCTCGCCACGACCCGCCCCCGGGCCGAGACGAGCCAGCTCTCCTTGCCCCGACGGAGCACCGCGACGCCCTTCTCCGGGACGACGATCACGCGAAGCGTGTGGGGGAACGAGCGGTCGTACGTCGCCGTGAGCACGGCCGGGAGCGCGTCGACGCGGCGCTGCACCGACGTGCCGTCGATCGCGAGCAGGCTCGTTCCGAGGACGGGCGCGAGCGCCCGCCGGACCTGCGCCTCGACGCCCGGCGGCGCCCCCGAGACCTCGATGCGCTGCACCGCGAAGACCGAGCTCTGGCGCGCGCCGACGTACGCCACCGCGCACGCCGCGAGAATCGCAAGACCGATCAGGACGGAGCGCCACGACGGCATGAGCCGACGGATGCGCCCGTCGGAGCCGGCGTCGCGCCGTCCTTGGGGAAGCGCAGCCACGGCCGCGCGGACGCGCGGCTGCCGACCTCGACGCTTGGCGGCCACGGCCCAAGGTTCGCCGCCCGCGGAGACGCTCCTACCCGAGCCGCCCTCCTCCCGCCCAAACCCCCCAAGGGGGCGACGAGGGCCCCTGCAGTCACGCTAACCGACGGGCCGTGCCGGGACGGTCGAGGTTTCCCGGCGACTTCGTCACGAGAGCGGCGGGATCTCGAGGTTGCCGAGGAGCTCGACCTCGTGGCGCAGCTCGACGCCGAACTGCTCGTGAGCCCGCCGCCGGGCCTCGACCATCAGGGCGATCGCGTCGGCGGTTCGGGCGCCGTCGGCGTTCTCGATGAAGTTCGCGTGCTTCGGCGAGATCTGCGCACCGCCGATCCGGTGGCCCTTGAGCCCGCACGCCTCGAGCATCCGGCCCGCGCTCAGCTCGTGCTCCGGGTTCTTGAACACGCTCCCGAACGTCCGCCGGTTCGTCGGCTGCGCCGCCTTCCGGGCCGCGTTGAGCCGGCGCACCTCGGCCTTGATCTCGTCCGGGGGCCGGGGCGTGAGCCGCAGCTCCGCCTGCACGACCACCTGCCCGTGGCGGAGCTCCGAATGGCGATAGGACAGCCCGAGCTCGGCCGGCGTCAGCCACCCGCCGCCGGCGGCCGTCGCGACGAGCGCCCGCTCGAGCACCTGCGAGAAGTCGCCTCCGTAGGCGCCGGCGTTCATCCACACTCCGCCGCCGACGGTGCCCGGGATCGCGCACGCGAACTCGAGCCCGCCGAGACCGGCGTCGCGCGCCTTGTGGAGGCACACCTGATTCGCCGCGCCCCCGCCCGCGCGCAGCACGTCTCCCTCCACCGACACCCCCGCGAGCTCGCCCGCGAGCCGGAGCACGAGCGCGTCGACTCCCTCGTCCGCAACGAGGAGGTTCGAGCCGAGCCCGACGACCGCGACGGCGAGCCCGTGCTCCGCCGCCCACACCAACAACTCCGACAGCTCCGCCTCCGACTCCGGCCGCGCGAATGCCGCCGCCGGCCCGCCGGTTCCGAGCGTCGTGAACCGCGAGAGCGGGACGCTCTCCTCGACGCTCACGCGAGCGCCTCCAGGAGCAGCGCCGCCGCGCGGTCGACGTCGCCGGCACCGAGCGTGACGATCGTGTCGCCCTCGCGCGCCCACTCCGCGACGATGCGCGCGCCGGCCTCGACGCTCGGCGCCCAGCCGAGCCGCATGCCCGGGCGCACACCCGCGACCTCGTCGACGATCAGCCGGCCGGTGACGCCCGGAATCGGGTCTTCGCGCGCCGGGTAGATGTCCGTCACGCACACCCCGTCCGCCCCCGCGAGCGCGACCGCGAACTCGTGCGCGAGGTGGAGCGTCCGCGAGTAGAGGTGCGGCTGGAAGAGCGCGAGGACGCGCCCGCCGTCGCGCACCGCGGCGAGATCCGCCGCCAGCTCGGCGGGATGGTGCGCGTAGCTGTCGAGCACGCGCACGCCGCCGGCCTCGCCCTTCTTCTCGAGCCGCCGCCCGGCGCCCCGGAACTCGACGATGACCCGCTCCGCGTCCCCGCGCGCGACACCCGCGAGCTCGAGCGCGGCGAGCGCCGCCGCCGCGTTTCGGCGGTTGTGCTCGCCGGGAACCGCGAGCTCGAGCGCAGCCGGCTCCAGCTCGTCGCCGCGCACGACCCGCGGCACCTCCGCCAGCCACGCCTCGAACAGCGCGGCGACCTCGGCGCGCGACCCGAACGTCGTGTGGTGGTCGAGATCGACGTTCAGGAGGACGGCGATCTCCGGCCGGAGCGCGGCGACCGAGCGGTCCGACTCGTCGCCCTCGACGACGAGCCACCCCTCCCCCGCCCGCGCGTTCCCGCCGAGTTGCGGGATCTCGCCGCCGATGAGAAACGCGGGGTCGAGGCCGAGCCGCTCGAGGCAGAACGCGATCATCGCGCACGTCGTCGTCTTGCCGTGGGCACCGGCGACGACGATCGACCGGCGAAGCGACACGAGCTCCGAGAGCAGCTCCGCGCGCGGCCGACCCTCGACGCGGTCGGCGAACGCGGTCGAGACGTAGACCTCCGCACCGTCGGGCGGCGGGGGTGGATCCGGTGAGAGCTCGACCGTGATCCCTTCGAGATGCGCGAGGTACGGCGTGTCGACACGGTCCCAGCCGGAGACCTCCGCGCCCCAGGCGTGCGCGAGCACTGCGTAGGCGCTCATCCCGGCGCCGCCGATCCCGGCGAGCCAGAGGCGCCTACCGGCGAGCGGTCGCGAGGGAGACGAGCTCATCCGCGATGTCCTCCGCTGCGTGTGGCCGCGCCGACGCGCGCATCGCCGCGCCCATCCGCTCGCGCCGTGCGTCGTCGGCGAGGAGCTCGGCGACGAGCCGCGGCACCTCGTCGTGGGCCCGCGCGTCGGGCACGACGACGGCACCGCCGGCGTCCGCGAAGTACTCGGCGTTCTTCGTCTGGTGGTCGGCCGTCGCGTCCGGGTACGGCACGAGGATCGCCGGCTTGCCGGCCGCCGCGATCTCCCACACCGAGCCGCCGGCGCGGGACACGACGACGTCGGCCGCGCCGAGCGCCGCGCCGTAGTCGTCGACGAACGCGAGGAGCCTGTAGTCGGAGCGCGTCGCCCGCCCGCGGAGCGCGTCGTACTCGCCGTTCCCGCAGAGATGGAGGACGGCCGGGCCGGAGTCGGCCCACGCGTCGAGCGCGGTCTCGTTCAGCGTCCGCGCTCCGAGGCTTCCGCCGGCGACGAGCACGACCGGGCCGTCCTGCGGGAGGTCGAAGCGCAGCCGTGCCTCGGCCGCCGGCACCGCCTCCGACGTCGACGGGATCGGGCGGCCGACGACGCGGTACTTCCCGCCGCCGCGGCCGTCGACCGGGTACGCGAGGAGCACGCGCCGTGCGAGCGGCGCGGCGAGCCGGTTCGCGAGCCCGAGGTGCGCGTCCGCCTCCGTCACCGCGGCCGGGATCCCGCGTCGCCGCGCGGCGAGCACCATCGGCCCCGCGACGTAGCCGCCCGCGCCGAGCACGACGTCCGGCTTCCGGCGCGCGAGAATCCGACCGCATTCGCGGGGCGCCGCGAGCGCGAGCCCGATCGAGCGTACGAGCGCCATCCCGGGCCGCCGCGGGAAGCCCGCGACGCGGAACGCGTCGAACTCGTAGCCGCGCTCAGGAACGAGCTGCGCCTCGACGCGATCCGGCGACCCGGCGAACGTCACCGTGACGCCGCGCTCGCGGAGCGCCTCCGCCACTGCGAGCGCCGGCGCGACGTGTCCCACCGTCCCGCCCGCCGCGATCAGGCACCGAAGCTGTCTGGGCTCGTGCATGGCCACGCGCGATGTTAAGGAGGATGCCGACGGAGAGGAGCGCCACCACGAGACTCGAGCCGCCGTAGGAGACGAACGGCAGCGGGATCCCGGTCAGCGGTGCCAGCCCGAGGACCGCGGCGATGTTGATCGCCGCCTGGCAGCAGATCATCGCCGTGATCCCCGCCGCGAGCCGCTTCCCGAACGGGTCGCGGCAGCCGATCGCGGTCCGGAGCCCGGCATAGGCGAAGACGCAGTACCCGATCGTCAGCACGGCGACGCCGACGAGCCCGAGCTCCTCGCCGATGACGGCGAAGATCATGTCGGTGTGGGCCTCGGGCAGAAAGTGGATCTTCTCGACGCCCTGGCCGAGCCCGCGCCCGAAGATCCCGCCCGACCCGAGGCTGATCTGCGCCTGGACGTTCTGGAGGCCGGCTCCGAGCGGGTCCTTCCACGGGTCGAGGAACGTGAGCAGGCGCGCGCGCCGGTACGGCGACGCCCACGACGCGACGGCGGCGAGCGAGATCACGATCGCGTACGCGCCCGCGAGCGTCGGCAGCCGTGTCCCCGAGACGAGGAGCATCGCCGACACCATCACGACGATCGTGATCACCGTGCCGAGGTCGGGCTCCGCGAGGATCAGAACGCAGAAGAGCCCGACGAGCACGCCGATCGGGCGGAAGAGCTCCTTCAGCGTCTGCGGCGGCGGCCGGCGCGCGAGGTATCCGGCCGTCCAGACGACGAGCGCGAGCTTCGCGAGCTCGGACGGCTGGAACGCCGCCGGCCCGAACCCGATCCACCGCCGTGCGCCGTTGATCCGCTCGCCGATCACGAGCACGGCGAGGCAGAGGCCGAGCGCCGCCACGATCAACATCGGCGAGAGCGCGCGCAGCTTCCGGAAGTCGCCGCGCGCGGCGACGATCATCAGCGCGAAGCCGATGAGCGCGTAGACGCCCTGCCGCTCGAGATAGCCGGTCGGGTTCGAGTTGACGAGCGCGGCGGAGGCGGACGTCGCGCTGTACACCATCACGAGCCCGAAGAGAACGAGCGAGACCGTGACGACGACGAGCAGGTTCCACTCGAGCGACGAGCCTCTCGCCCGTCCGCTCACCAGAGCTCCCCGACGAGCTTCCGGAAGGCGTCGCCGCGCTGCTCGAAGTTGTCGAACTGGTCGAAGCTCGCGCACGCCGGCGACAGGAGCACGACGTCGCCCGGCTCGGCGTCGGCGGCGGCGCGGGCGACGGCGTGCTCGAGCGTGCCGGCGCGCGTGTACGACCGCCCGGCGGCGTCGAGCGCGGCGGCGAGGGCGTCCGCCGCCTCCCCGATGAGGTAGACGGACGCGACGTTCGGCGGCAGGTCGGACGCGAGCCGGCCGAAGTCCTCGCCCTTCAGCGACCCGCCGAGGATGAGGCGGATCGGCGCGTCGTACGCGGCGACGCCGCGCCGCGCGGCGGCGGCGTTCGTCGCCTTCGAGTCGTTCACGTAGCGGACTCCCTGCAGCTCGCCGACGAGCTCGAGCCGGTGCGGGACGCCGGGGAACGTGCGGAGCGCGGTCGCGATCGCGTCGTCGCCGACGCCTGCCGCGCGCGCGGCCGCCGTCGCGGCCGCGGCGTTCTCCCGGTTGTGCGCGCCGGGGATGAGCGGCTCAGCCGGCAGCGGGTCGTCGGCGGCGAACTCGGTCCCGTCGAGCCCGAGCCCGCGCGGGACGATCGTGATCCGCGCGCGCTCGAAGATGCGGAGCTTCGCGTCGCGGTACGCGTCGAAGGTGCCGTGGCGGTCGAGGTGGTCGGGCTCGAGGTTGAGCAGCACGGCGACGTCGCACGCGAGCGTGTGCACGTCCTCGAGCTGGAAGCTCGAGAGCTCGCACACGACCCACGCGTCGGGCGCGGCCGCTTCGGCGACGTCGACGAGCGGACGGCCGACGTTCCCCGCCGTCTCGACGGTCCGGCCGTCGGCGCGGAGCATCGCGGCGAGCAACTCGGTGGTCGTCGTCTTCCCGTTCGTGCCGGTGACGCCGATCAGCGGCCGCCCGCCGAGCAGCCGAAAGCCGAGCTCGACCTCGCTCCAGATCGCGATCCCGGACGCGCGCGCAGCCGCGGCGAGCCGCGACTCGGCCGGGACTCCGGGACTCTTGACGACGAGCTCGACACCCTTCAACAGACGGTCCTCCTCTGATCCGAGACGGACTTCGACGCCCGCCTCGGCAAGCCTCCCGGGGTCGGCGTCCGGCGACCGGTCGGCCGCCACCACCTCGACGCCGCGCCGCGCGAGCGCGAGCGCAGCCGCGCGCCCCGACCGCGCGAGCCCGATCACGAGCGCCCGCCGCGGGAGCCACGCCTCGGCCGCGCCGGCCGCGCGCACCGTCCCTTCTGGACCTGTCCCCGTCACGAGCGACGCACCCCCCCACGGGGGGCGCGAGGGCCCCTGCCGGGAGCGTATCGGCGCGGGTGTGACGTCGGGTTGGAGTCTTCCGGGAGGATGCGTGTCAGTTCGGCGCGGGGGCGCCGCATCCTCATCCGGGCGGGTGCGTCAGAGGCGCAGGACCCGCTGCGCTTCGGGATCCGCCGCGTCGGCTCCGACGAGCACGTCCACCGACGCGTCCGGCAGCGGGAGCACCGGCAACTCGCCGAGCAGGTAGTCGAGCCGCGGGTCGCGGAGCTCGTGCATGAGCTCCTCGAGCGCGTCCACCGACGGCTCGAGCACGACGATCTCGTCGAACCCGTCGAGCTCGCCGAGCGCGCGCCGCGCCGCCGCCGCGCCGAGCACCGCGACGGTGCGGCTCACTGGCGGAAGTAGTAGCGGTAGAAGAGCGCGAACCCGGCGGAGCAGAGAATCCCCGCGACGATCCAGAAACGGATCGTGATCTTCGTCTCGGACCACGCCTTCATCTCGAAGTGGTGGTGGATCGGCGCCATCAGGAACACGCGCCGCCCGAGATAGCGGAACGAGAACACCTGGATCATCACCGACAGCGCCTCGATCACGAAGATGCCGCCGATCAGGAGCAGCAGCACC
>DATJOZ010000007.1:0-20527 GCA_035506655.1 Gaiellaceae bacterium | reverse complement strand
CCCGTCGTGAATGCCATCGCATTCGCAATGATCCTCCTGACGGTGATCCCCGTCTTTCTCGCCCAGCGCCTGATGCGGGACACGGGCGTCCTCCGCCGCGGGGCGGGCAACGTCACGGAGGCGGTCGAGTCGGCTCAAATCACGGCGGTCTGACCAGGGAGGCACGGAATGAGCACCACGACAACGTCCTACAAGAACTTCGTCGGCGGCGAATGGGTCGACGCGGCGTCCGGCGCGACGATGGAGGTGGTCAACCCGGCGACCGGGGAGACGATCGCCGAGGTGCCGAGCTGCGGCGCCGAGGACGTCGACCGCGCGGTCGACGCGGCGAACAAGGCGCTCCCGGAGTGGCTCGACGCGACGCCGAAGGAGCGCTCCGAGCTGCTGCACAAGCTCGCCGACGTGATGGACGAGCACGCCGAGGAGCTCGCGCAGCTCGAGTCGCTGAACGTCGGCAAGCCGCTGATGGCGTCGCGCGACGAGATGCCGTTCTCGTCCGACAACCTCCGCTTCTTCGCCGGCGCCGCGCGCCACCTCGAGGGCCAGTCGACAGGCGAGTACATCAAGGGCTACACCTCGATGATCCGGCGCGAGCCGCTCGGGATCGTCGGCGGCATCTGCCCGTGGAACTACCCGCTGATGATGGCGGTCTGGAAGATGGGGCCGGGCCTCGCCGCGGGCAACGTCCAGATCCTGAAGCCGTCGGAGCAGACGCCGCTGTCGCTCCTCCGCTTCGTCCAGCTCGCGCAGGACGTGATCCCGGCGGGCGTGCTCCAGGTCGTCACCGGCGACGGCGTCCCCGTCGGCGAGCGCATCGTGTCGCACCCCGACGTGCGCCTCGTCTCGCTCACCGGCGACGTCGCGACGGGCAGGGCGATCGCGAAGAACGCGGCGGACACGCTGAAGCGCGTCCACCTCGAGCTCGGCGGCAAGGCGCCGATGATCGTGTTCGACGACGCCGACCCGAAGGCGGTCGCCGAGGGCATCCGCCTCGCCGGCTACTGGAACTCGGGCCAGGACTGCACCGCCGGCTCCCGCGTCATCGCGGGCCCGAAGATCTACGACAGGCTCCTCGAGGAGCTCGTGCCGCAGGTCGAGTCGCTGAAGGTCGGCGACCCGATGGAGAGCGACGAGATCGAGATGGGCCCGGTGATCTCGGCCTCGCAGCAGGAGCGCGTGCTCGGCTTCCTCGAGCGCGCGAAGGGCGCGACCGTCCTCACCGGCGGCGGGACGAACGGCGACAAGGGCTTCTTCGTCAAGCCGACCGTCGTCGTCGACGTGAAGCAGACGGACGAGATCGTCCAGAACGAGGTCTTCGGCCCCGTCGTGACCGTCCAGCGGTTCGCCGACGACGACGAGGCGATCGCCTGGGCGAACGACGTCCGCTACGGGCTCGCCTCGTCGGTCTGGACCCGCGACGTCGGCCGCGCGATGAACGCGGTGCGCCGGCTCCAGTTCGGGACGGTCTGGGTCAACGACCACCTGCTCCCGATCACGTCGGAGATGCCGCACGGCGGCTACAAGCAGTCCGGCTACGGCAAGGACATGTCGATCTACTCCATGGAGGAGTACACGCAGATCAAGCACGCGGCGATCAAGCTCGATTGACGCATTCGTCGCAAGCATTCCGCTCGTTCGGGTGATGCACCGTGCATCGGGTCGGAGCCGATGCACGGTGCACAACCACTCCCCCGAAGGAGACACATGTCCGTTCGCGATCCGCGCCTTGCGGCGGCGCAACGGACTGCGGTAGGAAGTGCACGCGGCACGCGCAGGAAGATCACCGTGCTGGCCACCTGGTTGTTCATCGTCCCGATGCTGGCGCTCTTCTCGTTCAGCGTCGTGGCCGGGGCGCACACGTTCCAGAAGCCGGACTACGCGTCCGCCGTGAAGCAGCTCCCGGCCGACCAGCCGGTCGTGCAGGTCGACGTCTCGAAGGGCAGCGCCCCGTCCTCCCCGGGCCTGCTGCCCGACTTCTCGCAACAGCACTTCGTCTGCTCCGTCACGCAGAGCGAGCTCGCGCGGATCCAGCAGCGCTGGCGGACCGGCCGGCTCTCGATCGGGCGGCTCGACATCGTGACCGTCTTCGGAGCGAACGACCAGGAACTTCGCAGCTACCTGGGTGACAACGGCGTCCGATGCGTCCTCGTCCGCGTGGCGAGCATCTTCTTCCTGCCGTTCGACCCGCACGGCAGCTGAGCAGGTCCCGGTGACGGGTCGCGAGAAGGTCCAGGCGGCGATCTACGCCGCGCTCTTCGCCGTCCTCGGGACGTCGGCGCTGCTGTTCGTCTCGAGGTACGGCGGGGACGCGCGACTCTGGGAGGAGTTCACGTACTGCTACCTCCTGCTGCTCGTCGTGTACACGTGGTACCTGTTCGCGCTGCTGCTCGTCCACGACGTGCATCCGCGCACCTACCCGGCGTACGCAGACGAGAAGATCGCCGTCCTCATCCCCTGCTTCAACGAGTCGCCCGACCTCGTCGAGCAGTCGATCCGGACCGTGCTCGCGGCCGAAGGGCGGAAGCAGGTCGTCGTGATCGACGACGGCTCCACCAACGGCGTGCAGGAGCGCCTCGCGCGGCTCGCGGAGGATCTCCCCATTCGCGTGCATTACTTCCCTACGAACCGGGGAAAGCGCGAGGCGCTGCACGTCGCCGTCACCCACCTGCTCGACGACGACGTCGACTTCGTCGTCACGATCGACAGCGACACCGTCCTCGAGCCGGACGCGCTCGTCCGTGTCGTCGAGCCGCTGAAGGTGCCGTCGATCGGCGCGTCGACCGGCAACGTCCTGCTCCTGAACGAGCGGCAGAACCTCCTGACGCGGATGATCGGGACGTACTACTGGGTCGGGCTCAACATCTACAAGCAGGCGCAGAGCGTGATCCGGAGCGTCGTCTGCTGCAGCGGCTGCCTCGCCGCGTACCAGGCACCGCTGCTCCGCTCGGTGATCGACGAGTTCGCAGCGCAGCGGTTCCTCGGCGAGCAGTGCACGCACTCGGAGGATCGCCATCTCACGAACCTCGTCCTCCGCGGCGGCCACGACGTCGTCTACGTCGCGGAGGCGGTGAGCTGGACGGAGACGCCGGCGACTGTCCGCGGCTTCCTCCGTCAACAGCGCCGCTGGAAGCGCGGCTACATCCGCGAGTCCGTCTACACGCTCTCGTACGCCTGGCGGAACAAGCGGCTTCTGTTCCTCCAGATCCTGTTCTGGGACCTCACCGCGCCGTTCCTCTCCTTCGGGTTGCGCGTCGCGCTCCTCGTGACGGTGCTCAGCAACCCGGGCCTCGTCTTCCGGGTGATCCTCCCGAGCTGGATCGTCCTCATGCTCGTCCGGTACGTCTTCGTGCCGCTTCGGGCCCGGGACAAGCTGCCGGGGCTCTTCCTCTACATGCTGTTCTACGAGCTCTGTCTCTACTGGCTGAACCTGTGGGCCCTGTTCACGGTCAGGAACCGGAGCTGGGTGACCCGCCAGGAGACCGCTCAGGCGTAGAAGAAGCGTTTATACGAACCGGAAACCGATCTCGACGTCTAAGTCGAAGACACGTCGGGATGGGCCGGATACGCTCTCCAGGGAGGTGGGGCGCGTGACTGCAGACGAGCTTGGGCGCGCGGCAGACGTCGCGGAGCGGTTTCTCGACTCGATCGAGACGGTCGTGCACGGGAAGCGGGACCAGATCACCCTCGTCCTGGCGGCGCTCATGTGCGGCGGGCACGCCCTGCTCGAGGACGTCCCGGGGACGGCGAAGACGGTGCTCGCACGGGCGATCGCCCAGTCGATCGAGGGGGCGCACTCGACGCGGATCCAGTGCACCCCGGACCTCCAGCCCACCGACGTCACCGGCCTCTCGATCTACAACCAGCTCGAGCGCGACTTCGAGTTCCGGCCCGGCCCGGTGTTCGCGAACGTCGTCCTCGTCGACGAGATCAACCGCGCGATGCCGAAGACGCAGTCGGCGCTGCTCGAGGCGATGGCGGAGCAGCAGGTCACGGTCGACGGCGAGACGCGGAAGCTCGCCGACCCGTTCCTCGTGATGGCGACGCAGAACCCGATCGAGTACGAGGGGACGTTCCCGCTGCCGGAGGCGCAGCTCGACCGTTTCTTCATCCGCACGACGCTCGGCTATCCCGAGGCCGACGACGAGCTCCGGATCGTCGACGAGCAGCTCGGCGGCCATCCGCTGACGCGGCTCAAGCCGGCGGTGACGCTCGACGAGATCGCGCTGCTCCGCGGCTCGGTCGCCGGCGTCTTCGTGCACGAGGCGGTCGCGCGCTGGATCGTCGACCTCGTGCGCGCGACGCGCCGGCTCGAGATCGTCGCGATCGGCAGCTCGGTGCGCGGCACGCTCGCGCTCAACCGCGCCGCGCGCGCGTACGCGGTGCTGCACGGGCGCCGGTACGTGACGCCTGACGACGTCGAGCGGCTCTTCGTCCCCGTGCTCTTGCACCGGATCCTCTTCCGCCCGAGCTTCCTCGCCGACGTCCGCGACAAGGGCTGGGACGTGTCGAGCATCGAGGTGCGCGACCGCTGCTTCGACGTCGCGCCGAAGCCCGGCTTCGACATCGACCTCGACGTGCCGGCGGCGAGTAGCAGCTAGGCCGTGCAGCGCGGCGTCTTCCCGCTGATCCCGCGGCGGCGGGTGATCGGCCTCGCGTTCGGCGGTGTTCGGAGCGCGCGGCGCGGGAGCGGGTCCGACGTCGCGAGCTCGCGCGCGTACCGGCCCGGCGACGAGGTCGCGTGGATCGACTGGGCCTCGTCGGCACGGATGTCGGCGGCGCGCGGCGAGGACCAGTTCATCGTCAGCGAGCGCTTCGCGGACGAGGCGCCGCGCGTGATCGTCGTCTGCGACCGCCGGCCGTCGCTCGGGATCGGCGCGTCGGCGCTGCGCCCGCTCGACAAGCCGAGGGCGCTGCTCGAGGCGACCGAGCTGATCGGCGACAGCGCGACGGCCGCGCGCAGCCTCGCGGGCTACGTCGACCAGGCCGAGGGAGAGGTCTACTGGCGGCCGCCGCGCTCGCAGCATCACGCCGAGCCGCACTCGTTCGAGCGGCCGTTCCGCGCCCCGGCCGACACCGTGTCGCGCGCGCTCGAGCACCTCGCCGAGCACCGGCGCGACCTGCCGACGCAGACGTTCGTCTTCGTGCTGTCGGACTTCGTCGTCCCGCCGGACCTCCGCATGTGGGAGCGCACGCTCGAGCACCGGTGGGAGCTCGTGCCGGTGATCGTCCAGGACCCGGTCTGGGAGCGGACGTTCCCGGACGTCGGCGGCGTCTCGGTCCCGTTCGCGGACCCGCGCACCGGCCGCGTCGTCCCGATCCTGCTCACGACCGCCGAGGCGGAGGCGCAGCGCGCACGGAACGAGACGCGGTGGGACGACCTCGTGCGCGACTTCCGCGCGCTCGGGCTCGAGCCCGTCGCCGTGCACGACCACGATCCCGGCGCAGTGCTGAGCGCGTTCCTCCGCTGGGCCGACATCCGGCTCGTCGCGCGGGGGCTCGTCGCGTGAAGCGGCTGCTCGTCGTCCTCGTCGTCGCGCTCGCGGCGTCCGTCGCGTCGACCGCGTCCGCAGAGGTGCCGAACGTCCCGTCCGGCTCGTCCGTCGGCGAGGGCGTCCCGCTCAAGGCGTACGCGTCGCTCACGCCGCTCGTGCACCTGTTCGGCGACCGCGTCACCGCGAGCATCGCCGTCGTCGCCGACACGAAGTGGGTCGACCCGACGCGGCTCCGCGTGACCGCGAGCTTCCTCCCGTACCAGGCGGTCCACGGCCCCACCGTCGCGCGCCTCCAGACCGGCCGCTTCGAGCAGCTGACGTGGACGTGGACGCTGCGCTGCCTCAGCTCGCCGTGCGTGCCGCGCTATCCACCGAGCGACACGGTGCACGTGTTCCACTTCCCGCTCGCGCACATCGACTACCTGAAGCGAAACGGGGCGAAGGCGTACGGGATCACGTCGGCGTGGCCGCCGCTCGAGGCGCTGTCGCAGATCGGGCCGACGTTCGCGACGTCGCTGGCGCAGAAGAAGGGGCTGCCGTGGCGCTACCGGATGGCCCCGCTCGCGTCGCCGACGTACCGCATGACGCCCGGGACGCTCTACTGGCTCTCGCTCACGCTCGCGGCGCTGCTCGGCTGCGCGGCGCTCTTCCTCGCCGGCCGCTGGGCGCTGTCGATGCGGCCGGCGCGCGAGACCGGGCCGACGCTCTCGCCGACCGCGTCGCCGCTCGAGCGGGCGCTCGTCCTCCTCGAGTGGGCGCGCGCGCACGAGGACGACACGCTGCAGCGGAAGGCGCTCGAGCGCGTCGCCGACGAGCTCGGCACCGAGGTCGGCGACATCGACGAGCTGACGGAGAAGGCGCGCGAGCTCGCGTGGTCGCCGAGCGGGCCGGAGAGCGGCGAGCTCGACGCGTTCTCCGAGCGCGCACACGAGCAGGCGCACACGGAGGAGCAGGAGTGAGGCTCCCGTCGCTCCACCGGCGCGGCGCGACGCCGCTCGGCGACCTCGACGCGATCTCCCACGCGGCGACGCGCAGCTCGCTCATCCGCATCGGGCTCGCGCTCGCGCTCGCGGGGACGCTCGCCGTCGCAGTCCTCGCCGCGCGCTCCGCCGGCACCGGCCGCGCCGCCGTCCTCCCGGCGGGAGCGGACACCGGCGTCGTCGCGCTCGACATGTCGGCGAGCATCTCCGGGCCGGTCTACGCGCGCGTGGCGACGACACTGCAGGGGATCGTCGCCGCGAACCAGGCGATCGGGCTCGTCATGTTCTCGGACTCCGCGTACGAGCTCCTGCCGCCGAACTCGCCGCCGACCGCGCTCACGCAGTTCATCCCGTTCTTCGTCCCCGTGACGTACTCGCACGGGAATCCGATCTTCCAGCAGAGCCCGTGGTCGCAGTTCAGCGGCGGGACGCGCATCTCGAGCGGGCTCGCGGTCGCGCGCCACGCGCTGCGGTCGGCCGGCGTGACGCACGGCGCGATCCTGTTGATCTCGGATCTCGACGACTCGGCCGGCGACCAGCCCGCGCTCGTCTCCGAGGCGATCGCGTTGAAGCGGGCGCACATCCCGGTTCGGATCGTCCCGCTCTTCGCCGACCCGACGAACCGGCGCTTCTTCGCGTCGCTGTTCGGCGAGAGCGCGTTCGTCTCGCCCCGCGCCTTCACGCACACCGCGACGCGCCACCAGGAAGCGGTCGCCGCCGCACTGCCGTGGGCGCTGCTCGGGCTCGGGCTGCTGCTCGTGCTGCTGCTCGCCGGGAACGAGCGGCTGAACGGGCGGCTCGCGATCGGGGCGGCGTCGTGAGGCACCTCCGCCGGCACAAGGCCGCGGTCGCCGCCGTCGTCCTCGCGGGCCTCGCGGCGGTCTTCGTCCTGCTCGCGCTCGACGCACGGTCGTGGCAGACCTCGCTGACGCGCGACGACCTCCGCTTCCGCGCGATGCACTCGCACCGTGCGCTCTGGCGGCCGCAGACGACGCTCCCCTTCGACCCGGCGAAGCAGCTGCTCGGGCTGAACGACGCCGTCGCGTACCGCCGCGCCGTCCAGACGTTCTGGTTCAGCCGGATCGGCTCCGACCCGGAGACGCGGCAGGATCTCCCGACGACGCGCGCGCAGGCGCAGGAGCAGCTGCTCGACGTGATGCAGAAGGGCGCGACGGCGACCGAGCGGTCGATCGCCGCGAACCTCCTCGGCGTGATCGTCATCACGAGCCCGCTCGTCTCCGACCCGAAGGCGCAGGACGCGACGCTCAGGCGTGCGGCCGCGTACTTCCAGCAGTCGATCGCGCTCGACCCGACGAACTACGACGCGAAGCGGAACCTCCAGCTCGTGCTGCTGCTGAACAAGCCCGGCAAGTCGCGGATCGGCCGCGACGCGCGCGGCGGCTACGGCTTCGGGCGCGGCCACGGCGTGAGTCAGAGCGGGTCGGGCTACTGATGCTCGCGGTGACGTTCCTCACCCCGGCCGGCGGGCTGTTCGTGCTCGCCGCGGCGATCCCGCTCGCGGCGCTCGCCGTGACGGAGCGCCGGTCGGACGCGGTGCGCCGGATCTTCGCGGTCGCGGCGCCGCGGCGGCGCGCCCTCGTCCCGGTCGTCGTCGCGCTCGTCGCGCTGCCTGCGCTCGTCGGCGTCGCGGCGGCGCAGCCGGTCGTCGTCCACCAGAAGGTGCTGAACGAGCGCGCCGACGCGGAGGCGTTCTTCGTCTTCGACACGTCGCTGTCGATGAGCGCGCGCTCGTCGCCGCACGCGCCGACGCGGCTCATGCGCGCGAAGCACGAGGCGCTGCAGCTGCAGGAGAAGCTCTCCGACGTCCCGGTCGGGATCGCGTCGATGACCGACCGCACGCTGCCGGACCTGATGCCGACGACGGACGTCGCGCTCTTCCGGCGCACGCTCTCGGCCTCGGTCGGGATCGACGACCCGCCGCCGAGCCAGCCGTACGCCGAGGGCCGGGCGTCGACGCTCGAGGCGCTCGTGCCGGTGCTCCAGTCGCACTTCTTCTCGGCGCCGGTCCGCCACCGGCTCATCGTCGTCTTCACGGACGGCGAGTCGCACCCGCTCTCGTCCACGCTGAAGTACGTGCTCCAGCCGATGCCGGGCGTGACGGCGCTCTTCGTCCACACGTGGTCGCCGGCCGAGCGGATCTTCCTCCCGAACGGCAAGGCCGACCCGAACTACCGGCCGGACCCGGCGAGCAACGCGTTCATGGACTCGTTCTCCCGGATGGTGCACGGGCAGGACTTCACCGAGTCGCAGCTCGGGCAGATCGCGTCGGCGGCGCAGGCGGGCGCCGGCCGGAACGGGACGACGCGGCGCGTCGAGACGTATGCACGCATCGCGCTCGCGCCGTGGTTCCTCCTCGCCGGCGCGATCCCGCTCGCGTTCCTGCTCTGGCGGCGGAACGTCTAGCCGCTACGACCAGAGCGTCCCGCCGGCGAAGTCCTTCGCGAACGTCGCGGCGACGGTCCGGATGACGGCCTTCGTCGTCGTGACGAGGCCGAGCTCGCGGTTCGACTGGAGCGAGCTCGTGGAGAAGTTCTGGCTGCCGAGGAAGACGCGCGTGCCGTCGACCTCGATCGTCTTCGCGTGGATGTAGAGCTTCGCGGACGGCGCGTAGACGGACACCTTGACGCCTGCGTTCTTCAACGCCGTGAAGTTCGCGTGCCAGCTCGCCTGGTCGGTCATGACGACGCGCACGTCGACGCCGCGCTTCGCCGCCGCCTCGAGCGCGGTCACGATCGCGGACGCGCTCATCTCCTCGTTCTCGACCTGGAGCGTCCTCTTCGCCGACGCGATCAGCGCGACGAGCGGCGCCTGCGCGCCCGGGCTCCAGACGAGGTCGGCGCCCGGCGGCGCCGTGCCCTTCGTGTTCGCCCAGTCGAGCGCGAACGTCGACTCGATCGCCGCGGCGTCGGCGGCCTTCGTGTCCGTGAGCGCGTAGTCGCGGCTCGTCGAGTAGTACTCGCTCGTCAGGTTGCCGGTCATGATCACGGCCTTCTTCTTGTCGATCACGAAGCTCTTCTGGTGCGTGATCGCGACCTGCGTCGAGGCCCAGTGCACGGAGACGCCGTGCGCGCCGAGGCTCGCGAACGCGGCCGCGTTGACCGAGCCGCCGCTGAACGCCTTGTCGAGGATGACCCGCACCGTGACCCCGCGCGCCGCGTCGGCGATCAGCGTCTGCTCGGCCTTCGTGTCCTTCAGCTCGTACATCGTCATGTCGAGCGTGTGCTTCGGCGAGGCGAGCAGCGCGTAGATCGGCGCGAAGCCGGTGTCCGGCTCGACGATCGGCGTCGCGAGGCCCGAGCTTCCCGACGCGGACGCGACGAAGCCGGCGAGCGCTGCGGCGCACGCCACGAGGTGCGCGCCGCCCCGGCTCCTGCGACCCATCGACCCGATGGTGCGCCGCCTACGTCTCCCTGTCAACCTGCGCGAGCTGCTCGTAGAGGTGCCACCGCTCCTCGACGTCGTGCTGCTCCTCGGCGGCGAGCTCGTCGGCCTCTGCGGGGTTCACCCTCCGCAGGGCCGCGAACCGGGTCTCCTTCGCGGTGAACTCCGCGACCGGGATCTTCGGCGGCCGCGAGTCGAGCTGGAACGGGTGGTCGAGCCGCGGGTCGTAGCGGTAGAGCGGCCAGTACCCGGAGTCCGCCGCCTCCTTCTGGTGCGCCATCGCCGTCGCCATCTCGATCCCGTGCGCGATGCAGTGGCTGTACGCGATCACGAGCGACGGCCCGTCGTACGACTCCGCCTCGGCGAGCGCTTTCACCGTCTGCGGGTTGTCGGCGCCGAGCGCGATCTGCGCGACGTAGACGCTGCCGTAGCCCGCGGCGATGAGGCCGAGATCCTTCTTCGCGGTGTGCTTGCCGCCGGCCGCGAACTTCGCGACCGCGCCGCGAGGCGTCGACTTCGAGGCCTGTCCGCCCGTGTTCGAGTAGACCTCCGTGTCGAGGACGAGGACGTTGACGTTCGCGCCGCTCGCGAGGACGTGGTCGAGCCCGCCGAAGCCGATGTCGTAGGCCCAGCCGTCGCCGCCGACGATCCACACCGACTTCCTGACGAGCGCGTCCGCGAGCGAGGCGAGCCGCGCCGCCTCGGGCGAGTCGAGGCCGGCCAGGATCTCCTTCAGGTCCGCGACACGCTCGCGTTGCGCGATCACGCCGGCCTCGTCGCCTTGGTCCGCTTCCAGAATCGAGGTGCGCAGCTCCTCCGGGAGGTCGAGCTCCGCGAGCAGCCGCTGCGCCTGCCGCGCCTGCTGGTCGAGCGCGACACGCATCCCGTAGCCGAACTCCGCGTTGTCCTCGAAGAGCGAGTTCGACCACGCCGGTCCGCGCCCATCGGCATTCATCGTCCACGGCGTCGTCGGGAGGTTGCCGCCGTAGATCGACGAGCAGCCGGTCGCGTTCGCGACGAGCAGCCGGTCGCCGAAGAGCTGCGTCAGGAGCTTGAGATACGGCGTCTCGCCGCAGCCGGCGCACGCGCCGGAGAACTCGAAGAGCGGCTGGAGCATCTGCGAGCCCTTCACCGTCGCGGGCTGCACCCTCGTCCGGTCGATCTCCGGGATCGAGAGGAAGAACTCCCATTCCGCGCGCTGGGCGTCGAGATCGTCGGGCTTCGCGACCGCGTCGAGCGACTTGTGCTCCGGGTTCGCCTTGTCGCGGGCCGGGCACGTCTCGACGCAGATCCGGCAGCCGGTGCAGTCGTCCGGCGAGACCGCGATCGCCATCCGCATCCCCGGGAGGTCCTTCGCCCGCCAGTCCTTCGAGCGGAAGCCCTCGGGAGCGCCCGCGAGGGCCTCCGGCTCGAAGACCTTCATCCGGATCGCCGCGTGCGGGCAGACGAGCGCGCACTTCGCGCAGTCGATGCAGATCGCCTCGTCCCACACCGGGAGCTCGTCCGCGAGGCTCCGCTTCTCGAACCGCGCCGTGCCGAGCGGGAACGTGCCGTCGACCGGGAGCGCGCTCACCGGGAGCGCGTCGCCCTCGCCGGCGATGAGCGCACGGAGGAGGTCGGGCGTCGCGGCCGGGAGCCGAAGGTGCCCGTCGACGCTCGTGACCGCCCCGGGCACGTCGACCTCGTGGAGGGAGTCGAGCGCGAGGTCGACGGCCCGGAAGTTGCGCTGCACGATCTCCTCGCCGCGCTTTGCGTACGTCTTCGCGATCGCCTCCTTGATCGCGCCGATCGCGCGCCGGCGCGGCAGCACGTCGGCGAGCGCGAAGAAGCACGTCTGGAGCACGGCGTTCGTGCGGCCCGGCAGCCCCGCCTCGCGCGCGACGCTGTTCGCGTCGACGACCCAGAGGCGAAGGTGCTTGGAGAGGATCTGCTCCTGCACGCCGCGCGGCAGGTGGTCCCAGACCGTCTCCGGCGAGTGCGGGCTGTTGAGGAGGAACGTCGCGCCCTCCTCCGCGACCGCGAGGACGTCCATCCGCCGCAGCAGGTCGAAGTGGTGGCAGGCGACGAACTGCGCGCGCGTGACGAGGTACGACGAGCGGATCGGCCGCGGGCCGAAGCGGAGGTGCGAGACCGTCGTCGTGCCGGACTTCTTCGAGTCGTAGACGAAGTACGCCTGCGCATGGAGATCGGTCGACTCGCCGATGATCTTCGCCGAGTTCTTGTTCGCGCCGACCGTCCCGTCGGAGCCGAGCCCGTAGAAGACGCAGCGGCGGACGTCGTCCGGCTCGGTGTCGAACGACGTGTCGACCGCGAGACTCGTGCCGGAGACGTCGTCGTCGATCCCGACCGTGAAGTGGCGCTTCGGCTGCGGCGCCGCGAGCTCCGCGAAGACCGCGGCCGCCATCGCCGGCGTGAACTCCTTCGACGCGAGCCCGTAGCGGCCGCCGAGCACGCGGGCCGGCAGGCGCTCCTGCTCGGCGAGCGCCGCGACGACGTCCTCGTACAGCGGCTCGCCGACGGCCGCCGGGTCCTTGCAGCGGTCGAGGACCGCGAGCGCCGTCGTCGTCTCGGGGAGCGCGGCCGCGAGCGCGGCGCCGTCGAACGGCCGGTAGAGCCGCACCTTCACGAGCCCGACCTTCTCGCCGCGCTCGGTCAGCGCCGCCACGGCCTCCTCGACCGCACCCGAGCCCGAGCCCATGAGGACGATGACTCGTTCGGCGTCGGGCGCACCGACGTAGTCGAAGAGGCCGTAGCGACGACCTGTCGCGCGGGCGAGCCGCTCGAGCTCGCCCGCGACGATCCCTGCCACCGCCGCGTAGTGGGGATTCGCGCCCTCGCGCGACTGGAAGAACACGTCGGGGTTCTGCGCCGACCCGCGGATCACCGGATGGTCGGGGCTGAGCGCGCGCTCGCGGTGCGCACGGACGAGATCGTCGTCGACCATGGCGCGCAGGTCGTCGTCGGAGAGCGGCTCGATCACGTTCACCTCGTGCGAGGTGCGGAACCCGTCGAAGAAGTGGAGGAACGGGACGCGCGAGCGGAGCGACGCGGCGGTCGCGACCGCCGCGAGGTCGTGCGCCTCCTGCACGTCGGAGGAGCAGAGGAGCGCGAAGCCCGTGCCGCGCGCGGCCATCACGTCGCTGTGGTCGCCGAAGATCGAGAGCGCGTGCGTCGCGATCGCCCGCGCCGCGACGTGCATCGTGAACGGCGTCAGCTCGCCGGCGATCTTGAACATGTCCGGGAGCATCAGCAGGAGCCCCTGCGACGCCGTGAACGTCGTCGTCAGCGAGCCTGCCTGGAGGGCGCCGTGGATCGCCCCGGCCGCGCCGGCCTCGGACTGCATCTCGACGATCCGGGGGACGTCGCCCCAGAGGTTCGGGCGGCCGCGCGCCGACCACTCGTCGGCGTGCTCGCCCATCGCCGAGGCGGGCGTGATCGGGTAGATCGCCACCACCTCGCTCGTCGCGTGGGCGACGAGAGCAGCCGCTTCGTTCCCGTCGACCACGATGCGCATCCCGGCCATGGCCGAAGCGTCGCTCCGGCCGGCCCCGGAGCGCATCCGGGCGACCCCTCCACCGGCTCGGTACAAGACCGCAGCCGCTACCCTGGCGCGATGCTCAGGACGACCATCGTCGCGCTCGCGGCCGCGCTCGCCGTCGGCGCCGCGGCCGCGGCCGCGTCGTCTCCGCCCTCGCTGACGAACCCGGCGTCGCTGAACGCGAAGGCGCCCGCCGTCTACTCGGTGAGGTTCGAGACGACGAAGGGCCCGTTCGTCGTGACCGTCCACCGCGCCCTGGCGCCGAAGGGCGCCGACCGCTTCTACAACCTCGCGAAGGCGCATTTCTTCGACGGCGTCGAGTTCTTCCGCGTCCTGAAGGGCTTCGTCGTCCAGTTCGGGATCAGCGGCTCGCCGAAGCTCTCCGCCGTCTGGCAGAACGCGACGATCACGGACGATCCCGTCAAGACGTCCAACACGGCCGGGACGATCACGTTCGCGACCGCCGGCCCGAACACGCGGACGACGCAGCTCTTCGTGAACCTCGCGAACAACGCGTTCCTCGACAAGCAGGGGTTCGCGCCGTTCGGGAAGGTGACGTCCGGGATGGCCGTCGTCGGCAAGCTCTACGGCGGCTACGGCGAGGCTGCGTCGAACCAGCAGCAGCAGATCGCGGCGCAGGGCAACGCCTTCCTGAAGAAGCACTTCCCGAAGCTCGACGCGATCGTCACCGCACGGCTCGTCCCCACGCCCTAGCCTGCGCGGGCGCGGAGCCGAGCCGGGACGTGCCCTACTGGTTCGGGATCAGGCGGGGGCCGGTGATCAGGTTCGCGACCGCCGCGAACACGGCGTCGAGGCCGGACACTGTCTCGTTGTCGAAGAACGTCGACGAGTTGGACGAGATGTTCTGCACCGCGGCGTAGGCCGTGATCGACGGGCTCTCGTTCGCGCCCGAGTACGACTTGCAGCCGTTCGAGGTCGAGCCCTGGCCGGTCAGCGTGTAGCCGATCCCGAAGATCGTCGTGCCCGCCGACTTGATGGCGTTGGCGGACGCCACGCCCTGGTGGCACGGCTGCGTCCGGTATGGGGACGAGTTCCCGTAGTACGAGGGGCCGGTGTTCGCGGCGCCGTCGGTGAAGAACACGATGTAGTGGAGTGCGGTCGGGCGGCCGTCCTTCACGAGCTCCGCCTGCGCCTGCTCGAGCGCCGTCGCGTACGACGTCGATCCGCTCGCCGGCATGCAGTCGACGGTGGAGACGAGGGTCGACGAGTGGTCGAGCACGCCCGCCTTCTTGTACGCGGACGTGATCGGGACGACGAGATACTTCGACGACGCCGAGTCGTACGACGTGGACGACGGCGTCGAGCAACTCGACTTCCCGGCGTCGACGGGCGGGAGCACGACGAGGCCCACGCGGTCGAGGGACGGATCGAGCGCGGTGAGCATCGTCTCGATGCCCGACTTCGCCGCGTTCAGCTTCGCGCAGCTCGGGTCGTTGCCGCCGCTCCAGAGCTGGCACATCGAGCCCGTCCGGTCGAAGACCATGACGATGTCCGCGGGGCGGTCGGCGCACGGCCCGCAGGCCGTCGAGCGCGCGTGGATCGGGATGCTGTTGATCCCGAAGATGCGGAGGAAGAACGTGCTCGCGTTCCCGGTCTCGTCGACGACGACCGCGTTGTCGGGCGCACAGCCCGGGTACGACGCGACGCACGTCTCGGAGACGGTCTCCTTGACGCCCGAGACGCCGCCGTTCGTGATCGCGTTCTTGTCACCCGCGCCCGCGCCGTACTGGCCTGCGAGCGAGGAGGCGCTCGTGGTGTTCGGAAGCTGCGACGCGCCGGCGAGCGACGCGGCGTCGGCCGAGCTCTGGAGCGTGCGCTGCGAGTAGTACGCGTAGCCGATGTCGATCGCGAGACCGACCATCCCGACGAGCGGGATCATCGCGATGACGATCAGCGGGAGCACCTGACCGGCCTGGTCACGCACGAGATGCTCGAGACGGCGGCCCACCCAGCGTTTCACGGACACAGTTCCTCCCCCACTTTCGGCGGAGGCCGCAACGCCGGTGAATGCCCTACCTGGGACGGGTCATCGGCAGCGCCCGCGGCCGCCCCGTCCCTGATTCGAGTGAACGGCGCTAGAGCTCGGCGCGGAGCGCGTCGACGACGGTCGGATCGAACTGGCTCCCGCGGCCGGCGTCGAGCTCGGCGAGGACGTCGGCGGCGGCGAGCGCCGGCCGGTACGGGCGGTCGGAGCGCATCGCGTCGTAGGCGTCGCAGCAGCAGACGATCCGCGACACGAGCGGGATCGCCTCGCCGGCGAGCCCGTCCGGGTAGCCGCCGCCGTCCCAGCGCTCGTGGCACGACCGGACGAGCGCGCCGACCTCGGCGAGGAGCCCGCCGACGGGCTTCAGCATCCGCTCGCCCTCGATCGTGTGCGTGTTCATGATCGCCCGCTCCTCGCCCGTGAGCGCGGCCGGCTTCTGGACGATCGAGGACGGGATCCGGATCTTCCCGATGTCGTGGAGGAGCGCCGTGAACTCCGCGAGCTGGCGCGACCGCGCGTCGAGTCCCATCCGCTCCGACACCGCGCTGACGAGGGCGACGACCTGGCGGCTGTGCGAGCCGGTGTACGCGTCGTCCGCCTCGACGAGGTCGCCGAGCAGGAGCGCCGTGCCGCGGTACGCGGCCGACAGCTCGAACGCCTTGTCGAGCCGGTGCGTGTGCTCGCGGGAGAACATCGCGACGAGCCCGAGCAGCGGCACGGGAAGGAAGAGCGCCCACTCCGACACCGTCGCGCCGAGCGCGGCCGCGAGGCCGACGGGCGCGAGCAGGGTGTCGACGCCGAACGCCCACGCGAGCGGCCGGACGAGCACCGACGGATGGACGCGCAACGCGAGCCACTCACGCGTCATCGAGATCCCGGCGTCGCCGGCGAACTGGACGACGAGCGCGACACCGAGGATCCACCACTGCGCGGGGACGGGGGCGGGCTCGGAGAACGCGAGGAAGACGACGGCCGGCCCGATCGAGTACGCCGGGTTCGAGATCGTGAGGAGCAGCCGCTGCGGCGACGTGCGCCCGCGGACGTAGTCCGGGAGCTCCGCGAGCGCCTGCGCCGCGAGCACCGCGAGCGGCACGCGCCCGGCCGGCAGCGTGTAGAGCATCGGGACGAAGATCAGCTCCGTCGGGACCGCGAGCCCCGCGCCGACCTCGAAGTCGAGCCGCGTCGCGACGGCGAACGCGACGACGAGCAGCGCCGTGACGAGGAGGCTCGGATGCCGGTCGGTCGGCGCGAAGACGGCGAGCGGCACGGCGACCGCGAGGAACAGGACCGCGAGCGCGACGTAGGTCCGCCGCTCGCGCAGGCTGAGCGGCGACGCCTCGCGGCGGCGGGACTCCTCGACGAGCTGCTCCTCCTGCGGGTCGTCACGACGCTGCGGCGCCGGCGCCGCCGGAGCCGCGACCGAGCGCAGCCGCGCGACCTTCAGCGAGCCGCCGCCTCCCTCCGGAGACGGCGACTCGCCTCGGTACGACCACGCGGCCACTGCGCGCTAACGCGACAGGTACGGATCGATGTAGACGTCGTCGACGAGGAACGCCGCGCCGTCGCCGACCGGCGTCAGCCGCACGGCGTACGCGACGCTGCCGTGCGTGTCGGGCGTCGGCATCACGATCTGCGGCGACGCGTCCCAGCCGTCGGACGCACTGATCGTCCCGCCGTCGATCACGCCGCCCCTGCCGTCGTTGACGATCAGCTCGACGTGGAGTAGGCCACCGTCGGAGCCGACGTTCTCGACGAAGAACCGGACGACCGGGACGAGCAGCCGGTTGCACGTGTCGCTGCTCGTCGACGAGCTCCCCGGCGGGAGGTAGAGCGCATCAGACCCGTCCACGCTGTACGGGTCGTTCCCGGTCACGAAGCCGGCGCCGCCGGACACCGACCAGTTGTTCTTCTGCGATCCCCTGCCTCCCCAGAGCATCGGGAGGTACGTCGAACCGTCGCCCCACGACGTGAACGGGGTCGACGGCCGTCCGGTCGGCGGGCAACCGTGTGCGAGCGCCACCGGTGTCGCGACCGCCGACGCCACGGCCGCGATGCCTGCGACTGCTGCGACGAAGAGCAGACGCCTCGCTCTCGAGCGCATGAGCTTCCCTTCCTCTCCTTCGGCCACAGAGCCGGTCGGGGACACGACCGACGACCCGCACACCCTCCCCGCGCGGCGTACCGGCGGCATCCCCCGGGCGAGTGAGGGGTAGGCAAGAACCCTCGGACGGGGGAACAGTTCGAGACACGATGCGTCCCCCGCTCGGGAGGACGTCCTCTACGCGTCTGCGGCCGGCGGCGTGCCGCGTCTGCGGCGCACGAACCAGACGATGCCGATCGCGACGAGCCCGGCGATCGCGATCCCGGCGACGATCCAGCCCCAGTTCGTGCTGCTCGAGCTCGAGTTGTTGCTGGACGCGGCGCCCGCGACGGCCGCGCCCGCGGCCGCCGGGTGCTCGAGCGTCGACGTCGTGGCGGTCGTCGCCGCCGCCGTGGTCGCCGCGGGCGTCGTGACCGTCGCGGTCTGGGTGACGACGGTCGTGACCGAGGTCGTGACGGTGGTCGGCGGCGGCGGCGCGGCCGCCGTCGTCGTCGTCGCCTCCGTCGTCGTGGCCGGATGGGTCACCGTGACGGTGACGATCGGATGCGTGACGGTCGGCGTCGTCTCCGTCGTCGCGGCCGTCGTCGTCTGCGTCGTCGCGGTCTCGGCCGTCTGCGTCTCGGTGGCGGTCGTCGCGTTCGCGAGCGTGCTCGTCCGGGTCGCCGCCGCGTTCGAGAGGGCGCCGCCGCCCCCGCCGCCGCAGCCCGCGAGGGCGAGCCCCGCCACGCCCACGAGAGCGAGCCCGACGAGCGTCGCGAACGTCCGCACGCCTGTATCGAAGCAGCGCCGCCGGACGCATCCCTCGTCCGGGGTCGGGGTCAAGCGCGGCCGGGAACCACCGTCGTGGGGATTCCGTGAAGTCGCAGCCGCGGGCGACCATGAGGACGTCAATCGCGGCCCCTCGTCCTCGGAGGAACCACATGTCTGCGGCACAGCTTCGGCTTCGCTTCCCCGCCACGTGCACGTCCGGCCTCACCTGGCGTCTCGCGCTCACCGCGGCCGTGCGCCGCGAGGACGCGCTCCTCGCGCTCCGGCGCTCATAAGCTCAGCGGGCCCGCCCCGTTCGCGGGCACGGGGACGGGGCCCCTGAGCCGTCGATCGTCGGAGCCCCGGCCACCGTCCGGACCGATCCACGCAGGGGGAGCACCCGGGGACGGTCCGGCTGACGCCGAAGGCCGCGACGAATGGGAGGCATCTGTCCGGCCCGGCGTGCCGGGAAATTGTCGACACGCCGGAACGCCGCGTCCTGACCCACGTGAGTCAATCTTCGCGGGATGCGGGCGGCCGCTGCAGCAGCCCGAGGCGGTACGCGGTCAGCACGGCCTCGAGACGCGACTTCGCGTTCAGCTCGCCGAGCGTCGCCTTCACGTGGTTGCGCACCGTCTCCGGCGAGAGGCCCATGCGGTCCGCCATCTGCTGCGTCGTCATCCCGCTGCCGAGCATGCGCAGCACCTCGGCCTGGCGCGGCGTCAGCGTCGGGACGTCGGGGCTCGCCGGCGCAGCGTCGAGATCCGGCTCGTGCGGCCGCATCACGCCGAACACGCCGACGATCTGGTGACCCTTCCGCAGCGGGACCGAGCTGACGTCCACCTCCAGCCGGCCGCCCTCGGGCAGGCGGACCGTCGTCGTGTGATCCGTGAAGGGCGCCTGGCCCATGATCCGGCGCGCGAAGATCCGCCGCGCGCTGTGCACCTGGTCGGGGGCGAGCGCCTCGGTGTACTTCCGCCCGATCGCGCCGGGGACGATCGCCTCGGCGGCGTCGTTCACCCACACGATGACTCCCTTGCGGTCGAGGACGTACATCGGGAGCGGCACCTCCTGGAGGGAGCCGTGGATGTCGCCCCCGAGCTCCGCGACCTTCTCGGCTAGCTCGACCATGCGCCCGGCGGATGCTTACAGCCGGGGCGCCGGGGCACAAGCGTCAGAGCCAGTCGTCGGGATCCGGTGCGAGCGGCCGGCAGCGCTCGCGAAGCCGCCAGAGCCCGGCCGCCGCGGCGAAGAAGACGAGGAGGAAGATCGGGTCCGCGAGCCCGATCGAGAGCCACAGCGACGCGAGCGCGACGATGAGGCAGGCGCGCGTCGCCCTGTCGTCCCACGCGCCGTGCGCCCAGCCGAGCGCGACCTCCTTCAGCGTCGCCGCGCGCGTGGGCGGCGCCTCCGGCTCCTCCGGCTCGAAGACGATCGGCTCGACCGGAACGGGATCGGACACGGGCGGCGGCGCGGGAGGCGCGGCGCGCTCCTGCGTCGACGCCTCGGGCGGCGCCTGCCACGACACCGGGTTGAAGCCGTAGCGGCCGACGAGCTCCTGCCCCGCGCTCGGCTCGTCGGAGGGCGGGTACGACCAGACCTCGTGACGCGCGCCGTCGCGGAGCTCGACGATCGCGAGCCGCTCGCTGCCGTCGCGGCGCGGGTCCTCCTCCTGGAGCCATTCGAACGCGAAGTCGACCGCGGCGAGGAACTCGTCGAGCCCGCTCGCGAGGTCGCGCGGCTCGTCGCCCGCGACACGCAGCTGCACCGCGTAGCTTCTCTCCGTTTGCGCGGCCGCATGGCGCTCGTCTGGGGCCATGCTCGAACTCCCTCTCCGCCCGTGCTCGAATCATCGACGCGTCCGCGCGGCCCGGCATACCTCGGTCGCGGGATTCGCGGAAGGGTTGACCGCGGGCGGCACGAACCTTGGGGCCATGCATGCTCTCGGAGTTCTCATCTATCTCGTCCTCGTCATCGTCATCCCCGGCATCCCGTCGTACGTGATCGGGCAGCGCCGCGGAGTCGAGACGCCGGGACTCGCGTTCGTGCCGGGCGTCGGGCCGTTGCTCGTGCTGCTGTGGTCGGTGGGACGCTCGGGCTGGCTGTGCCTGCTCGCGTTCGTCCCGATCGTCAACATCGTCTTCTGGATCTGGCTGGCGATCATCGTCCCGCAGACGCACGGGCGCTCCGGCTGGTGGTCGGTCGGGCTGATCTTCCTCAGCGTGATCGTGATCTGGTTCTACGCGTTCACGCTCGACACGG
>DATJOZ010000006.1:0-9432 GCA_035506655.1 Gaiellaceae bacterium | reverse complement strand
AATCTGTGGAGAAGCCTGTGGACAACCGGCGCCGGGCCGGGCCCGGAGCTACAATCCGCATCCCCAGGGGCCATAGCTCAGCTGGGAGAGCGTCTGGCTGGCAGCCAGAAGGTCGCCGGTTCGAGCCCGGCTGGCTCCATCCTTTTCTGCGTCGCCCGCTTCGCGCGGGGCAGGCCCGCGTCGCGGGCGTGCCCTCGCGCTTCGTTTTCCGCTCGCAGGGTCCGGGAGAGGGCTGACGCGTTTCCGGCCGGAGCGGGCCGCGCCCGCGCAGGTCGGGCGCGGCGGTGGATCGGCTCCTCCTTGTTCGCGCGGTTCCGATCTTGTAGAAACCTGTGTCTACCGTAGGGGTAGGGCACGGCGATTCAGGGGGAGGACAGGGATGAGGGCCAAGGCATGGGCGGGCCTTGCCGCACTTGGGTGCGCGCTCGTCATCGTGGCCGGCTCGGCCGGCACGACCACACCATTGCCGGGAGGGACGTCGCTCGACGTGACGATCACGAGCCCGGCCGACCACGCGACGCTTCCGCTCGGGCCGGTCGTCGTCAACGGGACTGCGGCGGTCGGCACCGGCGCTCCGGTCGCGAACACGACGCTGATCTACGTCGTCGACGTCTCGGGGAGCACGTCGAGCTCGACCGGCGTTCCGGGCAAGTGCCCGCGGCAGAACGTCTACGACAACCTTCAGGACACGACGCTCGACTGCGAGCTGCTCGCGATCCGCGACCTGAACGCGGCCGCGGTCGCGACGGGCACGATCGCGAAGATCGGGATGATCGGGTTCGCCGGGAACACGGCTCCGCCGGACACGCTCTCGCCGCTCAACATCACGTCGGCGGCGGCGCTCGACCTCGACCCGACGAGCACGACGTCGAACCTCGTCGCGCCGGACGCGAACACGTTCACGCCGGTTCCGGGGATGACGACGGTCTTCCCGCCGACGTCGAACCTCGACTGGGTCGTCCAGTCGGCGTACCTCGGCGCGGCGGGCGGCGTCGCCACGGTCGGATGGCCGGCGCGCGGGCCGGCCGACGGCTTCTCGCTGTTCAGCCTCCACGACGTCGGCGCGCAGACGAACTACACGGCCGCGCTCTACGCGCTGAGGAACCTCCTGACGCAGGTGACGACGCCGAACACGGTCGTCGCGTTCGTCTCGGACGGCGTCCCCAACCTGACCGTCCAGGGTCAGCCGATGGGGACCGTCCTCGCGACGCTCCCGACGTCGAACCTCACGATCGACACCTTCGCCGTCGGCCTCGGGACGTGCGGCTCCGCCTCGGCGACCACCAACGGCTCGCTCGAGCAGATCGCGGCGCACTTCGGCAAGCACTGTCAGGTGCTGAGCGACGCGTCGGACGCGGTCGACATCATCCCGGACGTCGTCTCGTCGAAGCTCAGCGCCGTGACGCTGTCGGTCGGCGGCGGCCCGGCGTCGACCGTCACGGCGACGCCCGCGATCCCGGCGGCCGGCCTCAAGGGGCCGACGACCGTCTCGTGGACGCAGACGCTGACCGGCCTCTCCGCCGGGACGCACGACATCTGCGCGACGGCGAACGGCAGCGACGGCGGCGGCACCGGCTCGACGCAGGACTGCGTGACCGTGACGCTGAAGGCTCCGCCGACGATCACCGTCGGCGACGGCTCGGGCAGCGCCGGCACGACGAACGAGGGCACGGCGTTCCCGATCTCCGCGACCGCGAGCGACGGGACGACGACGTGGTCCGAGTCGACGGGGCACTGCACGTTCGCCGACGAGAGCTCGCCGTCGACGAACGTCACGTGTGACGACAACGGCGTCTACACGCTCACGTTCACGGCGAGCGACGGCGTCAATCCGCCCGTCTCCGGCTCGGAGACGCTGACGGTGCAGAACGTCGCGCCGACGCCGGCGCTCACGGTCTCGCCGGGCCCGTATCCGGTCGGCTCGAGTCTCACGGCGAGCGTCTCGATCGCCGATCCGGGGACGCTCGACTCGGAGACCTGCGACTTCCAGTGGGGCGACGGCTCGCCGGACACGATCGTCCCGGCGGACGCAGCCCGCACGTGCAGCGCGCCGCACGCGTACGCGAGCCCGGGCCCGGCCACCATCTCCGTCCTCGTCACGGACAAGGACGGCGGCCAGGGCAGCGACTCGGCGCACATCAGCGTCAACGGGCCGCCGAACGTCTTCGTCGGCGACGCGAGCGGCAACGAGGGCTCGGCGATCCCGGTGTCGGCGACGGCGACCGACCCGGACGGCGACCCGCTGACGTACGGCTGGACGGCGACCCCGATCTCCGGGGTGGGCGGCGGCGCGTCGTGCACGTTCGCGAGCCCGTCGGCGCCGAGCACGACGATCACGTGCAACGACAACGGCGTCTGGGCGATCACGTTCACCGCGGCCGACGGGATCAACCCGGCGGTCTCGCAGAGCGGGACGCTCACCGTCTCGAACGTCAACCCGAAGCCGACGCTGACGTTCCTGCCGGCACCGCCGCACCCGCTCGGGTCGAGCATCACGGCGGACGTCTCGATCGTCGACCCGGGCTCGATCGACTCCCAGACGTGCGTCATCGACTGGGGTGACGGGTCGCCGCCGACGACGGTCGTCTCGGGCGCCATGCACTGCGCCGCGCCGCACACGTACGCGGCGTACGGCAACTACCACGTCACCGTCACGGACACGGACAAGGACGGCGGCGTCGGCACGGACACGCAGGTCGTGTTCATCGACGGGCCTCCGACCGTGAGCGTCGCGAACGCGAGCGGCAACGAGGGCGCGGCGATCCCGCTCGTTGCGACGGCGACCGACCCGGAGGGCGACCCGCTCACGTACGCGTGGACGGCGACCGCGGGCGCGGGCGTCGACGCGGGTGCGACGTGCACCTTCGCGGGGCCGACGGTGCTCTCCACCACGGTCACCTGCAACGACGACGGGACGTGGACGCTCACGCTCACCGTGAGCGACGGTGTCAACCCGCCGGTCGTGACGACGGCGACGCTGACCGTCGCGAACGTCGCGCCGAGCGTGACGATCACGAGCCCGGCCGCGGGATCGACGTCGCGGAGCGTCAGCTTCTCGGCGGCGGTCACCGACCCCGGCTCGAACGACGTCCTCTCGTGCGCCATCAACTGGGGCGACGGTTCGCCCGTGTCGACGGTTCCGGTCGCCGCCGGCGTGTGCACGACGACGCACGCGTACGCGGGTTCCGTCTCGTCGGCGACGATCACCGTCACGGCGAGCGACGACGACGGCGGGACGAAGACGGCGACGCGGTCGCTCTCGTTCAACGCGCCGCCCGTCTGCGCGAACGTCCACGCGAACCCCGACACGCTGTGGCCGCCGAACGGCGACATGCGGCTCGTGCAGCTCGTCGGCGCCTACGACCCCGACGGCGGCCCGGTGACGTACACCATCACCGGCGTCACGCAGGACGAGCCGCTCGGGATGTGGGAGGGGCACGACTACTCGTGGTTCAAGAAGTGGAACAGGAAGCCGCAGCCGGACGCCGTGATCCTCCACGGCCCGTACCTGCTGCTTCGCGCCTACCGCGACCCGCACGGCGACGGACGGACGTACACGATCTCGTTCACCGTCACCGACTCGCAGGGCGCAACGTGCTCCGGGACGACCACGGTCGAGGTTCCGCTCAGCCAGGGTCACCACTCGCGGCACGGAGACCACCACTACAACTCCTGCGGCTGGGGCTGGAGGCCGTAGGGCCGCACGGGGAGGGGCCGGCCGCCGCGCCGGCCCCTCCCGCCCGTTCCTGAGCCGCGACACCGCCGACCGGCGGTTGGGGGTTGCATTCGGGGGCCGCGATCCGGAAGCTTCCGGGAGTGAGCCCGTCGCAACAGCCCGGCCCGGCCGCGGTCGCCGCCGACGCGCCGCCGGCCGAGGCCCGGGGGCGCGGCCGCGCGTCGGGTCGGCTCCTCGTCCCGGTCGGCTTCGCGTTCACGCGGCTCCGCTCGCATCTCGGACGGAGCGTCCTCGTCGGCGCGGGGATCGCGGTCGGCGCGGGCGTCCTTGCGATGGCCGCCGTCGCAGCGGTCGCGGTGCAGGACCGCGCGGTGCAGCGCGCGCTCGGCGCGCTCGACCCGTCGGACCGCGCGGTGCAGGTGAACTGGAGCGGCGTCCCCGCGCAGTCGAACCTCACGCTGCCGCAGCTCGACCGGATCGCGCGCTCGGCGCTGCGTCCGGTGCTCGACACGCCGCCGTTCGGCGTGCTCGTCTACCGGCAGGCGACGTGGGGCGGCGCGTACGTGAACCTCGGTGCGGTCGACGGGCTGTCGCGCTGGCTCGTGCTGCGGAGCGGGCGGCTGCCGCAGCCGTGCACGCGCGCGCGCTGCGAGGTCGTGCAGATCGGCGGCGCGCCGGTCGCGCCGAAGCTTCCCGGGATGCGCGTCGTCGGCCGCGCGACGTTCCGCCCCGGCGCGCCGCTCGCCGCGTACTTCGCCGCCGCGGGGTCGAAGCGGCCGCCGATCCTCCTCGCCGACGGCGTGCGCGGCCTGTCGCAGTTCCCGCTGCCGGACGCGCCGCTGATCGCGCGCACCGCCGGCTGGATCGTGCCGGTGTCGCCCGGCGCGGTGCACGAGTGGGAAGTCCCCGCGTTCCAGCGCCGTATCGACGCTGCGCAGGCGAAGCTCGAGGCGGCGACCGACCTCTTCAGCGTCTCGGCGCCGACCGACACGCTGCGCGAGATCGTCGCGACGACGCGCGTCGCCGGCGAGCGGCTGCTCGTCGTCGGCGGCGGCTCGGCGGTGCTGCTCCTCGGGTTCGCCGTGCTCGCGGCGACGCGGCTGCGGCGCGACCACCGCGCGGTGCGTCGGCGGCTCGGCTGGTACGGCGCGCGCCGCTGGCAGCCGACGCTCGTCGCCGCGACCGAGGTCGTGACGATCACGCTCGTCGCGACCGTCGTGGGGTGGATCGGCGGCGCCGCGGCCGGCGCGGCGCTCGCGCGGCACCTCGGCGCGCCGGGCCGCTCGGCCGTCGCGCACTCCGTCGTCACGGGGCGCGGATTCGCGGTCGCGGCGGGGCTCGCGCTGCTCACGGCGGTCGTGATGCTGATCGCGGTGCGCGCGGAGCCCGTCTCCGTCGGCGGCCTCCGGCTGACGGTCGCGGACGTCGCGGCGGTCGGCGCGCTCGCGGCGGTGCTCCTCGCGCTCGCGCGCGGGAAGGCGGACGCGAATGCGCTCGCGTCGGGCGGCGGGACCGGCGTCGTGCTCCTGCTCCTGCCGGGGCTCGTGATCTTCGTGCTCGCCGTCGTCGCGTCGCGCCTGCTCGCACCGGCGCTGCGCGCGCTCGAGCGCGCCGGCCGGCGCGCGCCGGTCGCGCCGCGGCTCGCGCTCCTCTCGCTCGCGCGCGCGCCCGGCGACGTGATCCTCTCCGTCGTCTTCTTCGTCGTCGCCGTCAGCGTCGCGGTGTACGCGATCTCGTACCGCGGGACGCTGCTCACCGGCGAGCGGCAGCAGGCGAGCTACGCCGTCCCCGCCGACGTCGTGCTGACGGAGGATTTGACGAAGCTCGTGACCGTGCAGCAGGCCGCCTCGCCGTCGCGCTACGCGACGCTCGGCCGCGCGACGCCGGTGCTGCGCGACGCGGGCTACGTGACGGGGAACGGCGGCCGCGACTTCACGCTGCTCACGCTGCCCGCGGCGTCGCTCGCGCACATCCAGGGCTGGCGCTCCGACTTCTCGTCCGACTCGCCGGCGACGCTCGCCGCGCGGCTCGCGCCGTCCGGCCCGACCGCGCTGCGCGGGATCGACCTACCCGCGACCGCGACGACGCTGCACGTGCCGGCAACGGTGCGCGGCGACCGCGTCGGGCTCTCGGTGACGGTGCTGAACCGGCGCGGCGACTTCACGTCGGTCGACCTCGGCGAGCACGGGCCGGGAGCGCACCTGCTCGGTGCGCGCATCCCGCCCGAGTCGCGCGGCGGGCGCATCGTCGCGGTGCGGCTCACGTTCCCCGTCATCGCGGCGTTCGTCGCCGGCCACCGCGAGAGCGGGACGGCGTTGTCGGTGTCGGACGCGTCGAGCGGCGTCGTCTCGCTCGGCCGCATCCGTGCCGACGCGACGCAGCTGCCGGGCTACGCGGGCTGGTTCGGGACGCGCGGGATCGACGTCGAGCAGCGCGGCGGCGGCGCGCGGCTCCACTTCGTCGTGAACCGCGCCGCGGACTCGGTGTTCCGTCCGCGCGAGCCGCTCGAGGGCGACGCGGTGCCGGTGCTCGCGTCGCCGGCCGTCGCGAAGATCGCGCAGGCCTCCGGCGGCTTCATCCCGCTCCACGTCGAGCAGCAGACGATCCAGGCGAAGGTCGTCGGCGTCGTCGAGCGCGTGCCGTCCGTCGACGGGGACGCCGTCGTCGCGGACCGCGCGTGGTGGTTCGCGGCGGCGAACGCAGCGGAGCCGGGGAGCGCGGTGCCGAGCGAGATCTGGCTCGACGGGCTGCGCCCCGGCGCCGCAACGCTCCTCGCGGCGGCGCCGTTCGCGTCGCTCGACGCGACCTCGCAGCGCGCCGTCTACGCGAGCCTCCGCACCGACCCGCTCGCGCAGGGGACGCTCGACATCCTCCTCGTGACGGCCGTCGTCGGGCTCGTGCTCGCGGCGATCGGCGTCATCCTCGGCGTCGTCGGCGACATGCGCGACGAGAGCGGCGAGCTCTTCGACCTCGAGGCGCAGGGCGCGTCGCCGGCGGACATCCGCCGCCACCTGCGGCTGCGCGCGCTCGCCGTCGCCGGCGTGGGGATCGTCGGCGGCCTCGTCGCGGGGCTCGTCGTCTGCGTGCTCGTCGTCGCCGTCGTCACCGTGACCGCCGGCGCGGGCACGCCGCTGCCGCCGCTCGCGCGCGTCTTCGACTGGCCCGCGATCCTCGTCGCGCTCGCGGCGGTCGCGCTCGGCGCCGCGATCGGCGCGTGGCTCGCGACGCGGCCGGCGTTCGACCGTGTCGCGCGCTGGCGCTTCTCGGAGGGGCTCGAGTGAACCTCGCGGTCGAGGCGAACGACCTCTTCCGGATCTATCCGTCGGAGGAGGGCGCGTCCGCGGCGCTGCAGGGGCTCACGCTCGAGGTGCGCGAGGGCGAGCTGCTCGTCGTGTTCGGGCCGAGCGGCTCCGGGAAGAGCACGCTGCTGCGGATCCTCGCCGGGCTCGACCGCCCGTCCGCGGGATCGGTGCGCGTCTTCGGCGAGGACCTGCGCAAGCTGCGCGGCCGCGCGTTGCTCGACTACCGTTCGCGCACGCTCGGCTACGCCGACCAGCACTACACGCGCGCGCTTGCGCCGGAGCTGACGGCGGCGCAGCAGATCGCGTTCCGGCTCGGCCTGCTCGGGGTGCCGGCACGCGAGCGGGAGCAGACCGCGGCCGCGCTGCTCGAGCGCGTCGGCCTCGGCGACCGCGGCGACTCGCTGCCGGGCGAGCTCTCCGGCGGCCAGCAGCAGCGCGTCGCGCTCGCCGTCGCGCTCGCGCACCGGCCGCGGCTCTTCGTCGCGGACGAGCCGACCGGCGAGCTCGACGCGGCGAACGCGGCGCAGATGTACGCGCTGATCCGCGACCTCTCGCGCGCGTCCGGCGTGACGACGATCCTCGTCAGCCACGACCCGGAGTCGGCCGCGGTCGCCGACCGCGTCGTCCAGATCCGCGACGGCCGCGTCAGCGCCGAGACGACGGGCGGCGAGTCGCGCGCCGTCGTCAACCGCGGCGGCTGGATCCGCGTGCCGGAGGAGTTCCTGCGCCGCGCGGCGCTCGGCGAGCGCGCGCGGATCGAGGTCGACGAGCGCGGCGTCCTCGTCTCGGGCGACGGCTCGGTCGCGCCGGCGGCGCCGGAGGCCGCGCCCGCGCCGGTGCAGGCCGCGAACGGCCCGGTCGTCGCGGAGACGCGCGCGCTCGCCCGCGCCTACGGGACGCGCGCCGTCCTGCGCGACCTCTCGGTGTCGTTCACCGCCGGCGGGCTCACGGCCGTCACCGGCCCGTCCGGGTCCGGCAAGTCGACGCTGCTCCATCTCCTCGCGGGGCTCGACCTGCCGGACGACGGCGAGGTCGCGATCCTCGGCGAGCCGATCTCGCGGCTCGACGCGACCGCGCGGGCCGCGCTCCGCCGCTCGCACGTCGCGCTCGTGACGCAGGGAACCGACCTCGTGCCGTTCCTCGGCGCGCAGGAGACCGTGGAGCTCGCGCTCGCGATGCGCGGCGTCGACGGCGACGAGGCCGCGGCCCGCGCGACCTCCGCGCTCGCGGACGTCGGCCTCTCGGAGCTCGCGGCGCAGCGCGTCGCGCGGCTTTCGATGGGCGAGCGGCAGCGCGTCGCGCTCGCGCGCGCGCTCGCGGCTCGGCCCGCGCTCCTCCTCGCCGACGAGCCGACCGCACGCCTCGACGAGGCGAACGCGCGCGCGACCGGCGCGCTCTTCGCCGAGCTCGCCGAGCGCACCGGCACGGCGATCGTCTGCGCGACGCACGATCCCGTGCTGATCGAGCACGCCCACGCCGAGGTCTCCCTCGGTAGCGTGGCCGCGTGAGCCAGGCTCCGGTCGACCTCCTCCTCCGCGGCTACCGCGCGTTCGTCGCCGGCGACGTCGACGCGATCGGCGCGATGCTCGACGACGACGTCGAGTGGGCCGGGAGCGGGGAGGAGCCGACGCGCGTCAGCCGCGACGTCGTGCTCGAGGTCCTCGCCGAGCGCGTCGCCGAGAACTACCGCGTCACCGTCGACCGTGCGATCGGCGTCGACGACCGCGTCGTCGCGAGCATGCGCTTCTCGCGCGTCGAGGCGGACGCGACCGACGACCGGCCGCTCCAGTCGCGCCGCGCGTATCTCGTCGGCCGCTACGCGGCGATCGTGACGACGCGCGACGGCTACGTCGTCCGCGTCGAGGAGTTCCCGCACCTCGCGGCCGCGCTCGAGGCGGCCGGGCTGCCGGACGAGGTCTAGCCCGTCTGCGCGAAGCCGGGCTCGACGGCGATCGCGCGCCAGCGCTCCCGCGCCGTGGGGTCGTCGACGCCGACCGTGTAGCCGAGCGCCGCCAGCTCCGGGTACGCCGCGGCGATCTCGAGGGCCGCGTGCGTCGGCACGAGCTCCTTCCAGAGCCCGGGCCGCCCCTGCCAGAAGTGCTGGTTCGTCGCCTCCGCGCGCAGCCGCTCGAAGCTCACGACGTCGACCGCCCGCGCCGGCTCGACGACCGGCGGCACGCCGAGCTCGTCGCACACGCTTCCGAGCTCCTCGACGGGGTCGTCGACGAGCGCCTCGTACCGGACCCGCGCGTCGCCGTGTCCCCACCACTCGGGCGTGATCGACAGCAGCGCCCTCGCCCTCGGCCCGACGGCGTACGAGAGGAACGCGGGCGACGCCGGATCCGCGGCGGCGAGCGCCGACTCGTCCCCGCCCTCGCCGTCGAGCCACCGCGCCGTCGCGGGCTCGTGCGGCGCGAAGTGGAGGATCGAGAGCAGGACGTCGAGCGGGTGCCG
>DATJOZ010000005.1:0-64691 GCA_035506655.1 Gaiellaceae bacterium | reverse complement strand
TTCCCGAGCCCGTACGAGATCGAGACTCCGCCCGGCTGCGAGGGCTGGGAGGAGATGTACCCGTACTACGCGCGCTTCGACGAGGAGCGCCGCGCAGAGGACGAGCAGCGTTTCTGGTTCTGGAACTCGATGCACTTCCCGGTGCCGATGCCGGCGTTCGACGCGATCTGCGTCGACAGCCCGTACCAGGCGATCGGCAACTGGCAGAACCGCGTCTTCGCCGTCCCGCCCGCGATGGGCATCGACTGGCGCTGCATCAACGGCTACATCTACATCTCCGGCAACCCCGTCCTCGACCCGGCGAAGATCGGCGAGCGCGCCGGCTACTTCCAGGCGCGCGCCGGCTACTACTACGCGAACTGGGACGAGCTCTACGGCCGCTGGCGCGCGAAGATGGAGGCGCTGATCGTCGAGCTCGGGCAGCTCGAGGTGCCGGCGCTCGACGAGTACGAGCCCGACGCGGTCGCGTTCGAGGATCAGGAGACGAGCTACGCCGCGGTGATCCAGGCGTACCGGACGGCGTTGCGCCTCCTCGACGTGATGTGGCAGCACCACTTCGAGTTCCTCCTGCTCGGCTACGGCGCGTACATGACGTTCGCCGAGCTGTGCAAGGCGAACCTGCCGGACATCCCGGACCAGCACATCGCGCAGATGGTCGCCGGCCTCGACGTGCTGCTCTTCCGGCCCGACGCCGAGCTGCGCCGGCTCGCGCGGCTCGCGATCGACACCGGCGTCGACGGCGCGTTCGTCGAGGGCCGCTCGCCGGCGGAGATCGAGGCGGAGCTCGGCGAGAGCGACGCCGGCCGCGCGTGGCTCGCGGAGCTCGAGGACGTGAAGGAGCCGTGGTTCCACATGGCGACGGGCGACGGGCTCTACCACACGTACGGCAGCTGGCTCGACGACCCGCGCATCCCGTACGCGTCGCTGATCGGCCACATCGGCGCGCTGAAGGCGGGGCAGGACATCGAGCGGCCGTCCGACCACATCGCGGAGACGCGCGAGAAGCTCGCGACGGAGTACGCCGCGCTGCTCGGCGACGACGCGCGGAAGGGGTTCGAGGAGCTGCTCGCGCTCTCGCGGACCGTGTTCCCGTACGTCGAGGAGCACAAGTTCCTCTGCGACTACTGGTTCCTCACGGAGTGGTGGAACAAGATCCGCGAGTTCGGCGACCTCTTCGTCGCGCACGGGTTCTTCGAGAACCGCGACGACATCTTCCAGCTGACGCGGCTCGAGGTGTACGAGGCGCTCGACGAGCTCGCGCTCACGTGGGCGACGGGCGGGCCGGCGCGCGGGCCGAAGTACTGGCCGCCGATCGTCGCGCGGCGCAAGGAGATCCTCGAGCGGCTCGGCGAGTGGACGCCGCCGCCGGCGGTCGGCGCGGTGCCGGAGGAGATGCTCGATCCGGCGCTGATCATGCTCTGGGGCGTGACGACGCAGCGCGTCCACGCGTGGGCGCGCGAGCAGGAGGGCGGGTCGGAGCTTTCCGGCACCGCCGCCTCGCCGGGCGTCGTCGAGGGCGTCGCGCGCGTCGTTCGGACGGTCGGCGACATCGGCGACGTCCGCGACGGCGAGATCCTCGTCTGCTCGATCACGTCGCCGGCGTGGGCGCCGATCTTCTCGAAGATCACGGCGGCTGTGACCGACATCGGCGGGGTCATGTCCCATGCGGCCATCGTCTGCAGGGAGTACGCGCTGCCGGCGGTCGTCGGGACGGGCCGCGCGACCTCGGCGATCAAGACGGGGCAGCGGATCCGCGTCGACGGGACGGCGGGGACGGTGGCGATTCTCGAGTGAGCCACACGCGCACGCTCGAGGAGCTGCGGCACGCCGACGCGGCGGAGTTCGGCGGCAAGAGCTCGACGCTCGGCGAGCTGATCGCCGGCGGGATCCCGGTGCCGCCCGGGTTCGCGGTCTCGACGTCCGCGTTCCGCGCGTTCGTCGACGAGGCGGGGCTCGGCGGGATGATCGCGACGGAGCTCGGGCGGATGGCGCCGGACGACGTCGACTCGGTCGGCGCGGCGTCGCACGCGATCGCCCAGGCGATGCGCTCTGCGCCGGTGCCGGACGCGGTGCGGGACGAGATCGCGGAGCGGTACGCCGCGCTCGACGGGGACGATCCGCCGGTCGCGGTGCGCTCGAGCGCGCTCGGCGAGGACAGCCAGGACGCGACGTTCGCCGGCCAGCAGGAGACGTACCTCTGGGTGCGCGGCGCCGACCACGTCTGCGACGCCGTGCGCGACTGCTGGGTCTCGCTCTACAGCCCGCCCGCGCTCACGTACCGCGCGCGCCTCGGCGAGAACGGTGAGCCGGCGATGGGCGTCGCGGTGCAGCAGATGGTCGACGCCGAGGTCTCCGGCGTGCTCTTCACGTGCAACCCGGTGAGCGGCGACCCGAGCATGGTCGCGGTGAACGCGAGCTGGGGGCTCGGGCTCGCGGTCGTCGGCGGCGAGGTGACGCCCGACGACTTCCTCGTCAGCAAGATCACGCGCGAGGTCGTCCGCGAGCACCTGCACGACAAGGACGTCGAGTACGTGCCGGACGCGGCGGGCCGCGGCGCGGTTCGCGTCGCGGTGCCGGAGGAGCGGCGCGGGGTCGCGTGTCTCGACGCGGCGGCGCTCGAGGCGCTCGTCGAGGTCGCCGGCACCGTCGAGCGGTACTTCGGCTCGCACCAGGACGTCGAGTGGGCGTTCGCGCGCGGCGGCGGGCTCCACGTCCTCCAGTCGCGGCCGGTGACGGCGGTGGCGAAGCCGGGGTCGTCGGCGCCCGTCTCGGCGATGGCGGCCGTGATGAGCGCGTTCGGCGTGAAGAAGGACTGAGCGTGAGCCTCGACGACGACGACGTCCGCGAGATCCTGCGGATCATCGACGAGTCCGAGCTCGACGAGCTGCGGATCGAGACCGGGGAGCTGTCGCTCCACGTCGTGCGGAGCGGGGTCGCGCCCGAGGCTGAGCCTGCGCCCGTCTCCGCCGAGGCCGACGCGATCGTCGCCCCGATGCTCGGCACGTTCTACCGCGCGCCGGCGCCGGGCGAGCCGCCGTTCGTCGACGTCGGCTCACGCGTCGAGCCCGACACGATCGTCTGCATCATCGAGGTGATGAAGATGATGAACTCGGTGCACGCCGGCGTCGCGGGCACGATCGCCGAGGTGTACGTCGAGAACGGCGAGCCGGTCGAGTACGGCGCGCCGCTCTTCCGGGTCGAGCCGTGACGCGCACCGTCGAGATCGTCGACACGACGACGCGCGACGGGAACCAGAGCCTCTGGGGCGCGACCGGCCTCACGGCGCACGACATCCTTGCGATCGCGCCCGCGATGGAGCGCGTCGGCTTCCACGCGCTCGACTTCACGTCGAGCACGCACATGGCGGTGTCCGTGCGCTTCCACCGCGAGGACCCGTGGGAGCTGATCCGGCTGATGCGCGAGGCGATGCCGTCGACGCTCCTGAACTTCATCACGACCGGCATGCGCTTCATCGCGTGGCAGCCCTGCGACGAGGACGTGATGCGGCTCGCGTTCCGCTGCGTCGTCCGCAACGGCATCCGCCGCTTCCAGTTCGCGGAGCCGGCGAACGACCCGGCCGCGCTGCGCCGCGTCGCGCGGATGGCGCGTGAGGAGGGCGTCGAGGAGATCGTCGTCGGGCTGACGTATTCGATCAGCCCGGTGCACACGCACGCGTACTACGCGGAGCGGGTCGCGGCGCTCGCCGACTGCTCCGACATCGACCGCTTCTACCTCAAGGATCCCGGCGGGCTGCTCACCGTCGACGCCGTGCGCGAGCTCGCGCCGCACTTCGTCGCGACGGGCCGCACCGTCGAGCTCCACAGCCACTGCACGATCGGGCTCGCGCCGCAGGTCTACCTGGAAGGGCTGCGCGCCGGCTTCCACGTGCTCCACACCGCGGTCGGCCCGGCCGGGAGCGGGACGTCGCAGCCGGCGATTCATTCCACGCTGAGAAACCTCGAAGCGGAGGGCTACGAACACACGCTCGACATGGCCGCGCTCGCCGAGGTCGACGCGTACTTCCGCGAGCTCGTCCGCGCCAAGCGGCTGCCGCCGGGGACGCCGCGCGAGTACGACGCCGCGTACTACCACCACCAGCTCCCGGGCGGGATGGTGACGACGACGACGCGGATGCTCGACGAGATCGGCCGGCCCGAGCTCTACCCGGCCGTGCTCGAGGAGATCGTCCGCGTGCGCGCCGAGATGGGCTACCCGATCCTCGTGACGCCGGTCTCGCAGCTGATGGCGACGCAGGCCTTCCGGAACGTCGTCGACGCGGAGCGCTGGTCGACCGTCTCCGACGAGACCGTGCGCTACTTCTTCGGCCATTACGGCGAGTTCGCGGCGCCGCCGGATCCGGACATCTCGGACCGCGTGCTCTCGCTGCCGAAGGCCGAGTCGCTCCGCGACGCGCAGCCCGTGAGCCTCGAAGGCGCGCGGCGGCGGCTCGGCGAGCGGATCTCGGACGAGGAGCTGCTGCTGCGCCTGACGATGCCGCAGGAGCAGGTGGACGCGATCCGGCCGATCGCGGGCCGCGCGCCGGCGGCGAACGGCAGTCCGCTCGTGCGGTTGCTGCGCGAGCTCGACCGTCGTCCGGTCTCGTACGTGCGCGTGCAGAAGGGCGACGACCTCGTGGTGTGGCGCCGTGCGTCTTAGCGAGGCCCGCGCCTTCGTCTTCGACATCGACGGGACGCTCGTGCACCGGACCGGGCCGGAGGAGGTGCACGCGATTCCCGGCGCGCTCGAGGTGCTCGAGCGGATCGCCGCGTCGGGGCGCCCGTTCGCCGTCTTCACGAACGGGAGCCACCTGCCGCCGGACGCGTTCGCACACCAGCTTCGCGCGGCCGGGCTGCCCGTCGAGGACGGGCAGGTACTGACGCCGCTCCGCTCCGTGCAGGCGTACCGCGGCGCGCGGCGCGTGCTGCCGTTCGCGAGCGAGCCGGCGCGCGCGTACCTCCGCGCGCACGGGATCGAGCTCGTCGACGACGGCGGCCCGGTCGACGCGGTCTTCGTCGCGCACTCCGACCACGTCGACTTCGAGGAGCTCGAGCGCGCCGCGCGCTCCGTCATCGCCGGCGCGAAGCTCCTCACCGCGAGCTACGTCCCCGCGTACGCCGGCGCGAACGGCCCGATCCTGAGCCGCGGCGCGATGATCACCGCCGCGATCGCGAAGGCGTCGGACGCGCGGCCGATCGTCGTCGGCAAGCCGTCGAAGGCGGCGGTCGAGGTGATGCGCGAGCAGCTCGGCGTCCGCTCCGAGGAGATCGCGGTCGTCGGCGACGACGTGCGCCTCGACGTCGCCCTCGGCCATCTCGGGCGGTCGCAGACGGTCCTCGTCCGGACCGGGATCAGCGGCGGGGTGGACCTCGACGCGATCCCGGAGAAGAGCCGCCCGCACCTCGCGGTCGACTCCGTCGCCGACCTCCTCGACCGGATCTGAGTCCCGTGTCGCCGCGCTGACAGTTCGTCTGTCGGCCGCGCGAGCGACGCGTGCGCGGTGCCTTCGTAGCGTCGGGGAAGCAATCCAGCGCATTCCCCAAACAGGAGGACACCATGTCCCGCTTCTCTCGCAAGGCACTTCGCGCCGCGTTCGTGGTCGCGGTCGTCCTGGCGGCGGTCGCCGTCGTCTCGCCGGTCGCATCCGCGAAGCGGCGGACGCTGATGCCGGTGTGCCAGCCGGCCGCAGCGCACTGGATCTCCGTGAACGACGATCTCGGCGTGCCGTGGCTCCAGTTCGTTCCGGAGACCCGGTGCACGGACGCGACCGGCGCTTCGGCCTGCCCGGCCGGTTCGCTGGACGTGAGCTGGGTCGGGATCGTCGACGAACTGGGGATCCCGTACCTCGTCCCGACCGGCTCGGCCGGAGACGGATCGTGCAGGAGCGCGGCCGTCACCGCTCCGCAGCCCGGCGTTCCGCTGAAGTCCCCGTACCGCGGATGGGTCGTCGTCACCGACGCACAGGGGACGCCCAAGCTCGTGCCGCTCTCCGACATCCGCTAGAGCGACCGAGGCTGGGGAACGCGAGAGCCCGCCCGACGGCGGGCTCTCGTCGTGCTCGGAGCCCGGCCCGCTGTCGTCGCGCTGACACTCGGCGCGTCGGGCGCGCGAACGACGCGTGCGCCGCGCCCTCCTAGCGTCGGGCAATGCAGTCAGACGCACTCTCGAACCAGGAGGACACCATGTTCCACGTCTCTCGCAACGCACTCCGCTCCGCGCTCGTCGCGGCGGCCGTCGTGGTCGCCGTCGTGGTGGCCGCCTCGCCCGCGTCCGCGAAGAGCACGCCGGCGAAGTGCAAGCCGACGCCGGCGCACTGGGTCGTCGCGAACGTCGACGTCGCCGTCCCGCAGTTCACGCTCATCCCTGCGGTGCGGTGCACGGCCGCCGTCGACAACACGGCCGGCAGCTGCGCGCCCGGCTCGCCCTACCCGGGCTGGGTCCAGGTCACGGACGACATCGGCCGCCCGTTCCTCGTCCCGATCGGCTCCGAGGCGGCTGCGGCCTCCTCGTGCAACAGGAGCCAGGCGCAGACGACCCCGAAGCTCCCCGCGCCGACGTACTGGGTGACCCAGACCGACGACCTGGGCGTGCCCTGGCTCGTCCCGGTCCCGAGCGTCGCCGCGTAGTGGCAACGGCCTGGGGGACGCGAGAGCCCGTCGCCTCGCGGCGGGCTCTCGACGTTGCGGAGCCGGGCACGGTGACGGAGGATCGTGGGATGCAGTGGAGCCTGCTCGAGGGCGTGCCGGCCGAGGACGTGCAGCGGCTGCTCCAGCTCGCGCGTCGGCGGACGTTCAAGCGCGGCGAGGTCGTCTTCCACCGCGGCGACCCGGCCGACTCGATGCACCTCGTGTCGAAGGGGCGGTTCGCGGTGCGGGTGATGACGCCGCTCGGCGAGCAGGCGACGATCGCCGTGCGCGGGCCGGGCGACAGCTTCGGCGAGCTCGCGCTCGTCGCGGAGCGCTCGCCGCGGTCGGCGACCATCGAGGCGCTCGAGCCGGCGGAGACGTTCTGCGTCTACGAGGTCGAGTTCGCGCGGCTGCGGAAGGAGCATCCGTCGGTGGACGAGCTTCTGATCTCGCTCCTCGCGGCGGAGGTTCGGACGATGAACGAGCGGCTGCTCGAGGCGCTCTACCTTCCGGCCGAGCGGCGCGTGCTGCGTCGCCTCGTCGAGCTCGCCGACGTCTACGGCGGCGCGGAGATCCCGCTCACGCAGGAGGAGCTCGCGGGGCTCGCGGGCACGTCGCGCGCGACCGTGAACGCGGTGCTCGGCGACGCGCAGACGCGCGGCATCGTCGAGCTGCGCCGCGGCCGCGTCACGATCGTCGACGCCGACGCCCTCGCCGGCCGGGCGCGCGCCTGAGGCTCAGCGCGCGCGGCGCGCGAGCTCGTCGACGTCGAGCACGCGCGTCTTGCCGCGCTCGAGCGCGATCGTGCCGCGCTTCTCCTCGTCGCGGAGGATCTGGTTGACCGTCGTACGGTTCCCGCCGGCGAGCTCCGCGATCGCCTCCTGCGTGAGCGCGATCGTCGTCTCGCCGGAGCCGGTGCCGTACAGCGACGCGAGCTCGACGAGCCGCCTGCGCACGCGCGTCTCGACCGGGAGGTAGAGCGCCTCGAGCAGCCGCTCGTTCAGCATCCGCACCTCGCCGACGAGAAACCGGAACAGGAAGCGGTCGATGTCGGGCCGGCGCGCGCGCAGCTGCTCGAACTCCGGGCGGTACACGGCGAAGGTCTCCGCGTCCTCGAGCGCGGCGACCGTGGCCGATCGTCGCGGCTCGTCGGCGAGCAGCGCCATCTCGCCGAAGCTCTCACCCGGGCCGCGCACGGCGATCGTCGCGGCGTCTCCGAGCGGCGTCATCACCTGCACCGAGAACCGCCCCTTCTGGATCAGATGGAGCGAGTCGCCGGGGTCGTCGCGATGAAAGACGACCTCGTTGCGCGCAAAGGTGCGGCGCCGGGCGATCTGCAGCAGCTCGCGGACCTCGCCCTCGGGCACGCCTGCGAGCAGCCGCCACTCCATCCGCGAAACCCTACGACGCCGACGGGACGAGCTCGAGTCGCCGCCGCGCCTGCTCGACGGCGAGCTCCGAGCCCTTGCGGCGAAGCTCCGCCAGCGCGCGCTCGCCCTCCGCGTCGGCCTCCGCGTCCCGGCCCGCCGCGCGGAGGGCGTGCGCGAGCACGACGAGCGCCCCGCTCCGGTAGAACGGGCCGTCGGTCCCGAACGCGAAGTCGACCGCCTCGCGGGCAAGCTGCTCCGCCTCGTCCAGCTCCGACCGCGTCACGAGGGCCTCCGCGCGGGCGAGGCGCCACCCGATCTCCGTCGCGAGATCGCCCGGCGTCATGATCCGCCGGCCCAGGTCGGCGAGCTCGAGGGCCTCGTCCACCCGACCCGTCTCGGCGAGCGTCAGGGCGAGCTCGCTCGCGTACGTCGAGAGGAAGAGCGTGTCCCCGATCGCCTTCAGCCCGGTGACGGCGTCCCGCAGGAGCTTCTCCTCGCGGTCGCGCGCGCCGGCGAGCCGCTCCACCCACGAGCGGGACAGGGCGACCGCGTAGACCCAGTACTCGAGCCCGAGGTCGGCGAAGGTCCGGGCGGCGCGCTCGCCGGCGTCACGCGCGTCGTCGATGCGACCGGCGAGCGCGTACAGCCAGAGCGTCGGAAGCAGCGCGTGCGCCACGGCGAGGGGCCCCGTCGCCTCCGCGACGAGTCGCTCGCAGACCGCGAGCCCCTCGTCGACCGGCATCGGCCCGAGCGCGATGCCCGTCCCCAGCCACGTCAGGGCCTCGGCCTCGGTGCGGGTGTTCCCCGCACGGCGGGCGAGGACGCGCGCGGTGTCGGTGACGCGGATGAGCTCCTCGTAGCTCCGGTCCATCGCGCGGTACAGCAGGAGAAGCCACGCCTCCGCCGCGCCCCAGAGGTCACCGAGCGCCTCGAGCTCTCCCGCGGCGGCCTCCGCCTCGCGCAGGATGCGCTCGTGATCGGCGTCCGGCGTCCCGTAGAGCTTCGCCTGCGAGAGCCTCAGCGTTGCCCGCAGCTCGACGGCGCGATCGACGCCCTCGGCCTCGACGGCGGCCTCGGTCGCGGCCGCGATGCAGCCCTCGAGATCGCCGGAGTGCAGGCGCGCCTCGGCGAGGAAGGCGAGCAGCTCCGCGCGTGTCGGCCGTCCGGGCTCGAGCGCGGCGGCTCGCGCCAGTAGATCGCCCGCGGCATGCATGTCGCCGCGCGCGATGGCCCGCCGTCCGGCGTTCCCGAGCGCGTGCCCGGCGTCGGCCGCGAGCTGCTCGGCCGCGGGGTCGCCCGGCGCGATGTCGACGCGCAGCCGGTGCGCCTGCTCGAGGTGGTAGCCGACGATCTCCTCGTACTCGGGGAGGCGGTTGCCCGTCGTGCGCGCGAGCCAGCGCGCGAAGCGCTCGTGCAGGTCGGCGCGCACCTCCTTGAGCGACGCGGCGTACGCGGCGTCGCGGACGAGGACGTGCCAGAACCGGTACGCGTCGCCGGAGTACGTCGCCGAGGTGCGCACGAGCAGGTCCTTGCGCTCCAGTGCAGCGAGCGTCGAGTCGAGCGTCGGCGCGTCGTCCGAGAGCTCGACGAGCGCCGCCCGCGAGATCTCCTGGCCGACGACGGATGCCCGCACGAGCACGTCGAGCTCGTCCGGGGGCAGCGTGTCGAGTCTCGCTGCGAGCAGCGCCTGGATCGTCGGCGGGATCGTCATGTCCGTGGGCTGCTCGCGGAGCATCGCGATCGTCTCCTCGACGAACAGCGGGTTCCCCTCGGCCGTCGCGCGCACGCGGTCGCGGAGGTCGGCGGGAAGCGGCTCGTCGCCGCCGGCGAAGTCGATGAGCCGCTCGGTGTCGGCGGGCTCCAGCGGGTCGAGGTGCACGGTCGTCCCGCCGGGCCGCGGCCGCGACTCGAGGAGCTCGGGACGCGCGCCCGTGAGCAGGAGGATCGGCGCGCGGCTCGTCGCGGCGACTGAGTCGAGCAGCGCGAGGAACGTCGGCTCGGCCCAGTGCAGGTCGTCGAAGGCGACCACGAGCGGGCGCTCGCGCGCGAGCGACTCGAACAGGCGCCGCGCCGCCCATGCAGTCTCCTCCGGCGGGCCGGCCCCCTCGGCGAGTCCGATCGCCGCGGAGACGCGCGACGCGACGAGCTCACCGTCGGGCTCGCCGGCGACGAGCGCCGCGAGCCGGCGCAGGGCGTCGTCGCGCGGCGTGTCGTCGTCGATCGCCGCCGCCGCGCGGACGACCTGCGCCAGCGGCCAGAACGTGATGCCCTCGCCGTAGTGCAGGCAGCGTGCCGACAGGACCGTCGCGCGGTGCGCGGCCCGTCGCTCGAGCTCGACCATCAGCCGCGACTTCCCGATTCCCGGCGGCCCGATCACGAGTGCGCGCCGGCATTCGCGCTCGGCCTCGGCCTCGTCGAGCGCGGCGAGGAGGACGCCGAGCTCGGCGTCGCGGCCGACGAGCGGCGTGTCGAGCCGGCGCGGCCGCCGCGACGTGTCCGGTCCGAGCGCGACGAGCCTCCACGCGGTCACCGGCTCGCTCTTGCCCCTCAGCTCGAGCGGCGGCAGGAGCTCCGCCTCGACCGAGCCGCGCACGAGCGACTCCGTCGCCGCCCCGAGGAGGATCTCGCCCGGCTCTGCGGCCTGCTCGAGCCGCGCGGCGACGTTCACCGCGTCGCCCGTGGCGAGCCGCTGCGCGCCGAACCCGGTCACGACCTCGCCGGTGTTGATGCCCGTGTGGTTTGCGAGCCGGACGCCGTAGCGCGGCTCGAGCTCGTCGTTCAGCGCGTCGAGCGCAGTGCGCATTTCGACCGCCGCGCGGACGGCGCGCAGCGCGTCGTCCTCGTGTGTGGTCGGGATCCCGAACACGGCGAGCACGGCGTCGCCGACGAACTTCTCGACCGCTCCGCCGTGCCGGACGAGCACGCTGCTGAACTCGTCGAAGTAGCGGCTCAGCACCCGCCGGACGGTCTCCGCGTCGTGACGCTCGCCGAGCTGCGTCGAGCCGGTGAGGTCGCTGAAGAGCACCGTCACGATCTTCCGCCGCTCGGAGCGAGGCTTGTCGACCGGTGCGCCGCAGGACGCGCAGAAGCGCCCGCCTTCCGCCAAACCCGCCCCGCACTCGGGGCACGTGGCCATGGCCTGACGATATGCCTGCGCGGCGCGGACCACAACGCGGGGAGGCCTGTAGGCCTCCCCGCGCGCGCCCGGGAGGGGCACCCGTCACATCGGTGCGAGGCGGTGCGCCTTCGGAAGACGGTGGTGCCGCCGGACGGCGACGAGCCCGGCGCCTGCGAGCGCGAGGGCGGCGATGCCGATCCCGAGCCCGATCGGCGTCCAGTCGACAGCGCCGGTGGGCTGGGACGGCGTCGACGCGACGACGGCCGGGAACCGAACGTACTTCGGGCCGAGCACGTCGATCCGGTTCGCCTCGGCCGTCCAGCCCTGCGCCTGCGGGGCCGTCGCGACGAGGTCGCCCTGCGGGCCGTGGTTCGCGCTCGCGATCCCGGGCGCGGCGGCGAGAAGCGTTGCCGACGCGAGAAGGGCGGCGGCGGTGCGGATGTACGACATGACTTCCTCCTTCTCCGACATGGGCTGCGACGAGTGCATGCCTCGACGGTAGGAGGGAAGGGGCCGCGCGTCGTTTCTGCGCGGGACGCTCGGACCGTCGGCTCCGGGACACACGCATCGTGTTGTCGCGCGCGCGAACGGGGCGTACGCTCAGTCTGTGCCTCGTGCCGTCAGCGTGGTCGCTGTGCTCGCGGCTGCCTGTCTCGCAGTCGGTGCCGGCGATGCGGCGAACCCGCGCACGTTCTCCGTGCTCCGGATGGCGCAGCCCGCGTCGGCGTTCACGTCGCTCGACCCGGCCCTCGGCTACGCGAACGGAAGCTGGCAGCTCGAGTGGCGCGTCTACCTCGGGCTCCTCACGTATCGCGACGCGCCCGGACGGGACGGCTCGGTCGTCGTCCCCGGGCTCGCGTCGTCGCTCCCGGCGATCGGCGATCGCGGCCGGACGTACACGTTCACGCTCCGTCCGGGCCTCACATACTCCGACGGCCGGCCGGTGCGGGCGAGCGACGTGAAGAACGGGATCGAGCGCTTGTTCCGGATCGACTCGCCGGCGGTCGGCTTCTTCGGCGGGATCGTCGGCGCCGACACCTTCGCGAAGACGCGCCGCGGCGGGATCTCGGGGATCGTCGCCGACGACGCCGCGCGCACGATCACGTTCCGGCTCGTCCGCTCGCGGAACGACTTCGCGAACGTGCTCGCGATGCCGTTTGCGGCGCCGGTGCCCCGCGGCACGCCGGCGAAGGACGTCTCGGCGACAAGCCCCGTTCCGGGCACCGGGCCGTATGCGATCGCGTCGTATCGGCCCAACCGCAGCGTCGTGCTGGTCAGGAACGCGCACTTCGTGCCGACCGCGTCGGTCGTCCGGGGGAATCCGGACCGCGTCGAGGTGCGCATCGGAGGCGACGCCCGCCACAATCTCACCGCCGTCCGGAAGGGGACCGCGGACTACGACGCCGACCTCCTGCCGCCCGACCAGCTGGCCCTCGCCCAGAAGGAGCTCGGGAACCGCGTCCGCGTCTCGCTGCTCCCGAACACGATCTACATCTGGATGAACACCCGCGTCGCGCCGTTCACCGACGTCCGCGTCCGGCGCGCGGTCGAGTACGCGGTCGACCGCGCCGCGGTCGCGCGCCTGTTCGGCGGCCTCGCCCGGCCGACGGAGAACCTGCTCCCGCCGTCGTACCGCGCGTACCGCAAGCTCACGCTCTACCCGCACGACCTCGCGCGTGCGCGCGCCCTCGTGCGGAGTGCCGGCGCGAGTAGTGCGCACGTCAAGATCTGGGGACTCGCGCAGCAGCCGTGGTCGAGCCTCTCGGCGTACCTCGCGTCCGTCCTCGACTCGATCGGCCTGAAGACGTCGATCGCGTCGATCCCGCCGGCGACGTTCCAGAACGTCGTCGGCAACCGCTCGACACATGCGCAGATCGGGTGGAACGCGTGGATCGCCGACTATCCGAACCCCATCGACTGGTTCGACACCCTGCTGAACGGCGAGCACATCACGGCGACACACAACAACAACCTCGCGAACGCGGACGACCCGGAGGTCGACCGGCTGATCGACCGTCTCCGCGAGGCGCCGCGCGCGACCGCCGCGGTCGACGCCGGCTGGGCCAAGGTCGACCGGCTCGTTCTCGCCAAGGCGTTCGTCGCTCCTGCCGTCAACGTCCTCACGACGAGCGCCTTCTCGTCGCGCGTCGACATGAGCTGTTACGTCGACCACCCGATCTACGGGTTCGACTGGACGCGGGCCTGCGTCCGCTAGCAGCCGGCGCGGAGCATCGCGGCGAGCCCGCCGACCCCCGTCGAATCGAGAATCTCGAACCGCCTGAGCTCGAGCGGCCGGCCCGCGTCCTGGCACAGGCCCGGTTGCGTGGTCACCGCAAGCCGGTAGCCGGCGCGCGCGACGAGCGCGGCGGTGCGGGCGTCGTACGCGCCGTACGGGTACGCGAACCAGCGCACCGGGTGCCCGACCGCCGCTTCGAGGACGCGACGCGACGAGACAAGCTCCTCGCTTGCCTGCGCATCACCGAGGGCCGTGAGTGCGGCGTGCGTCGCCGTGTGCGAGCCGATCTCGATCCCGAGTCGCTCGAGGGCGCGGAGCTCCGGCACGGTGAGGAAGCTCGGGTCGGCCCCGTGCAACCGACCGGAGATCACGTACGCCGTTGCGTGCATCTTGAGTCGGGCGAGCACCGGTGCCGCCTTGCCGAGGACGTCGCGGTAGCCGTCGTCGAACGTGATCAGGATCGGCCGCGGCGGCAGTCCGCCGTCGGCCGTGGCGGCCGCGAGCAGCTGCTCCTGCGTGAGCGTGTGGTAGCCGTGGACGTGGAGCCACTCCATCTGCCGCGCGAAGTCGTCGGGATCGACGGTGAGGCGGCGCGTCATGAGGGGCAGGCCAGGCCGGAGATGGTCGATGCGGTGGTACATCAGGATCGGGACGGCGAGCGGTGCCGCGCTCGGGCTCGCGGGTGCGGGCGACGGGAGCGCCAGCGACGCGGCGATCGCAATCGTGGCGGCGGCGAGGACGGCTCGGCGCGCCGTCGAAGCGGTGTGCGCATCCATGCACCGACGCTAGGTCCGGGTCGCGGGCGCGTCGTTTCCGCCGAGAACGCCCGGAGTGTTGCGGTCCGAACACAGCGCGCCGGCGCGTGGGGTGTTAGAAGACGCGTATGAGCGAGAAGCCGAAGACGCACATCTCGCAGGCGTCCGCCGACCGCGTCGAGGTGCGCGGCCGCGACCTCGCCGGCGACCTGATGGGGCGGCTCACGTTCACCGACCACTTCTGCCTGCTGCTGACGGGCGACGAGCCGACGGAGGAGCAGCGCTACTTCCTCGACGTCCTGCTCGTCGCGATCGCGGAGCACGGGATGATGCCGACGAACGTCGCGGCGCGGATGACGCTCGCCGCGGACCCCGGGTCGCTGCAGGGCGCCGTCGCGGCCGGCATCCTCGGCGCCGGACCGGTGCTGCTCGGGACGGCGGAGGAGTGCGCGCGGCTGCTCGAGACGGCGCAGGTCGAGGTCGCCGCCGGCGCCGATCCCGCCGAGGCCGCCGCCGGGCTCGCCGACGACTTCCACTCGACCGGCGCACGGATGCCCGGCTTCGGCCACCCCGTGCACCGGCCCGTCGACCCGCGCGCCGAGCGGATCCTCGAGCTCGCGGACGCGCGCGGCGTGAGCGGGCCGCACGTCTTCCTCGCGCGCCTGCTCCGCGAGGCGGTCGCCGACGCGTGGGGCAAGCCGCTCGTGATGAACGTCTCGCTGCCGATCGCGGCGGTGATGCTCGACCTCGGCTTCTCGCCCGACGCGGTGAAGGCCGTGCCGATCCTCGCGCGCACCGCGGGGCTGCTCGCGCATCTCTCGGAGGAGCAGCGCGAGCCGCTCGGCTTCCACATGGCGCACGCCGCGGAGGAGTCGGTCGAGTACGAGTGATGCTCGAGCCGGAGGTCGAGACCCTTCCGTGGGAGGAGCAGCTCGCAGTCGACGACGCGTCGTTCCGCGAGCAGATCGCATATCTCGCCGAGCGGTCGCCGCTCTACCGCGACGTCGTCGCCGGCGCCGGCCGGCTCGCCGACATCGCGCAGCTCCCGCTCACCGACAAGCGCGACCTCCGCAAGACGACGACGTCGTCGAACCCGGTCGGCGCGCATCTCTGCGCCGAGCCGTCGGAGATCGTCCGCATCTACTCGACGAGCGGCACGACCGGCGCGCCGAGCTTCGTCCCGCTCACCGCGGGCGACCTCGACAACTGGGTCACCGGGTCGGCGCGGAGCTACGCCGCGTCGGGCGTCGCGGCCGGCGGCCGCGTGGTCACGACGTACAACGCCGGCCCGTTCGTCGCGGGCGCAGCGCTCGCGTCGTTCGACCGGATCGGGATGACGCACATCCCGGTCGGGACGGGGAACACGGAGCGGCTCATGCTCTCGATCGAGCTCCTGCACCCGGACGCGGCGGTGGTGACGCCGTCGTACGCCGCACACCTGGTCGAGTGGGCGGCCGAGCGCGGCTTCGACCTCGCCGGCTCGAGCGTCACGCGCGTCCTCGTCGCCGGCGAGCCCGGCGGCGGCGAGCCCGCGTTCCGCGCGATGCTCGAGGAGGGCTGGGGCGCGAAGGTGACCGAGGCGATGGGGATCGGCGACATCGGCGTCTCCGTCTGGGGCGAGTGCGAGGAGCAGAACGGGATGCACCTCGGGGCGCGCGGCTTCGTCCACGCCGAGCTGATCGACCCGGAGACCGAGCGCCCGGTCGAGCTCGCGGACGGCGCGACGGGCGAGCTCGTCCTGACGCACCTCCGCCACCGCGCCGCGCCGCTCCTCCGCTTCCGCACGCGCGACCACGTCCGGGTCTGGACGAGCACGTGCGCGTGCGGGCGCACGAGCCCGCGCGTCCGCTGCCTCGGCCGCACCGACGACATGCTCATCGTCCGCGGCGTCAACGTCTTCCCGTCGGCCGTGCGCGAGGTCGTCGCCGCGTTCGCGCCCGACGTGAGCGGGCATATCCTCGTCCGGCCCGAGGGCGCGGCCGTGAAGCAGGAGCCGCCGCTGCCGGTCGCCGTCGAGCTCGCGCGCGGCACCGCGGCGGACCCGGCGCTCGCGGACGCGATCCGCGACCGGCTCCGCAGCGTCCTCGTCGTCCAGACCCGGGTCGACCTCGTCCCGTGGGGGACGCTCCAGCGGAGCGAGTACAAGTCGAAGCTCGTCGAACGGGACGAGGGAGCGGGCACGTGGCCGCCGGCGCACTGAGCCTCCGGTAGCGACCGTCAGGTCCGCCGGCTCCGACGGCGGCGAGCGCGACGGCGGCTCTCACGGCGCTACGCGAAGCGTTTCAGGAACGTCCAGGCCCACGGCGGCACCGTCGCCGGGGCGCCCGTCTGCGTGCGGAGCTTCGGGTCGTTCGCGTGTCCCTTGTACGCGCCGCGGCCGAGCTTCCACTCGACCCACTGCCACGCCCAGTCCGGCACCGGCGTCGGCACGTCCGTCGGCAGCGGCACGGGCTTCGGCCTCGCGCGCGGCGGGCCCGGCGGCGCCGCGGGCTGGCCGTCGCCGTAGTCGCCCTGCGTGAAGAGGAGCGCCTCGGCCTTGCGGCGTGCGACGAGCCCCGGGAGCACCGTCTTGCCGGAATGCACCCACTGCTCGAGCGCCGACGTCGGATCCTGCCGCGCGTTGACCGCCTCCCCGACGGAGCCGGCGAGCGCGCCGCCGCCGCAGTTGTACGCGAACGAGGTGAGCGCGTCGCGCTCGCACTGCGCGAGCGGCCGCGTGATGTAGCGGGCGATCGCCGCCTCGGCGGTCGACGCGTCGCCCTGCAGCAGCGAGATGCCGTGCGCCTCCGTGATCGTGCCCCATTCCTTCCGGTCGGTCGCGGTGACCGGCCCGTGATGGAGCAGGTGCCCGAACCCGATCGTCGCGTTGTTGGTGGGGTCGTTGTACGGCGTGTCGCGCCACCCTTCGTAGCGCCCGATGAACGCCGCTCCGCGCGGGCTCAACCCGGTCATCTCACACCTCCGTGAGGAACTCCTCGACCGCTGCCGCAAAGCCGTCGACGTCCGATTCGGTCATGGGAAGGCTGAGCGCGAGGAAGCCGCGCCTCGCGTACGACCAGCCGTGCTCGAGCATGTGCAGGTGAAGGAGGGCCCGCTGCTCCTTCGCGTCCGGGACATCGGTGACGCGCCGCACCGGGCCGCGCGTGAAGTGGAGACCGACGAGCGAGCCGTAGCCCGTCGAGCAGAACGCGATGTCGCGCTCCTCGGCGAACGCGTTGAGGCGGTCGCGGAGCCGGTCGCCGAGGCCGTTCAGCCGCGCGACCTCCGCGGCGTCGTAGACCTGCGTCAGCCCCGCCGAGCCGGCGGCCATCGTCAGGACGGCGTTGTTGAACGTGCCGGCGTGGGGGAGCGCGTCCGGCTGCGACGGATCGAAGCGGCGCATGAGGTCGGCGCGGCCGCCGAAGGCGCCGAACGCGAGCCCGCCGCCGATGTACTTCCCGAGCGTCGTCAGGTCGGGCGTGATCCCGAGCACCTGCTGCAGGCCGCCGGTCGCCAGGCGCGACGTCATCACCTCGTCGAAGACGAGGACGACGCCGTGCTCGGCGGTCGCCGCGCGCAGCGTCTCGAGGAAGCCGGGCTCGCCGGGGATGACGCCGCCGGATCCCTGCAGCGGCTCGACGACGACCGCGGCGAGCTCGCCCGCGTGCTGCGCGACGAGCCGCGCCGCCGACTCCGCGTCGTTGTAGGTCCCGACGACGAACGGGAACGGCGCGTTGATCGGCGACCCGTCCGCCGACGCGAAGAGGAAGACGCCGCCGTGGTAGCCGCCCTCGAAGACCATCACCGCCGGCCGCCCGGTCGCGACGCGCGCGAGCGACAGCGCGAGCAGGTTCGCCTCGGTCCCCGAGTTGCAGAACCGGACGAGCTCGACGGACGGGAACCGCTCGCACACCGTGGCCGCGAGCTTCGTCTCGTAGCGATTCGGCGCGCCGAGGACGATCCCGTCGGCGAGCGCCTCCTCGATCGCCCGCACGATCACGGGATGCGAGTGCCCGTAGAGCCCCGCCGTGAACTCGCCGAGGAAGTCGACGTACGTGTGGCCGTCCGCGTCGGTCACGCGCGCGCCCTCGCCGTGGACGATCGTGAGCGGGAACGGCGTCTGGTGGATCACCGTGCGCGTGTTCCCGCCCGGCATCACGCGCGCCCGCTCCTCGTGGAGCCGCTGCGACTCGGGATTCCGCTCGACGTAGCGCCGCTCGGCCTCGGCGAGGGATGTCGCCGTGATCACGGCACGACCAGCGCGTCGCTCCGCCGCGCCAGCTCCCGGTCGCGGTCGGTGATCCCGCCCGCGGAATGCGTGGTCCAGCGGAGCGTTACCTTCCGGTATGCGACCGCGATATCGGGATGGTGGTTCTCCTCCTCGGCCAGGTCGGCGATGCGCGTGACGAACGCGATAGCCTCCGCGAACGTCGCGAGCTCGTACGTGCGTTCGAGGGCACCGTCGCGCTCGATCCAATCGTCCACACGGGGAGTATCGGTGAGATGCACTCGACGCGCTATCTGATCGTCGGCGGCGGCATGACGGCGGACGCCGCGGCCAAGGGGATCCGCGAGCACGACGCCGACGGGCCGATCGCGGTCGTCGGGGTCGAGCCGCACCCGCCGTACAAGCGGCCGCCGCTGACGAAGGGGCTCTGGAGCGGCGACGACGAGGCGAAGATCTGGCGCAACACGACGGAGAGCACGGGCGCGGAGGTGATCGTCGGCCGCCGGGTCGTCGCGCTCGACCTCGACGCGCGGCGCGCGACCGACGACGCGGGCGTCGAGTACGCGTGGGAGAAGCTCCTGCTCGCGACCGGCGGGCGGCCGCGCGAGATCCCCGGCGTCGAGGGCGTCCTCTACTACCGCACGTTCGACGACTACCGCTGGCTGCGCGCCCACGTGGCGGCCGGGTCGCGCGTGGTCGTGATCGGCGGCGGCTTCATCGGATCGGAGCTCGCCGCGGCGCTCGTCGGCATCGGCGTGAGCGCCACGATGGTCTTCCCCGAGGACGGGATCTGCGCGCGGCTCTTCCCGCCGGCGCTCTCGGCGTTCGTCACCGACTACTACCGCGAGCGGCACGTCGAGGTGCTCACGGGGGAGACGGTCGCGCGCGCGGCCCGCGGCAGGGTCACGCTCGGGTCGGGCCGCGAGCTCATGACGGACGTCGTCGTCGCGGGCCTCGGCATCGTCCCGAACACCGAGCTCGCCGAGGCGGCGGGGCTGACGGTGGACGACGGGATCGTCGTCGACGAGTTCGGGCGCGTCGACGGGCGGGACGACGTCTTCGCGGCCGGCGACGTCGCGAGCTTCCCCGCCGCGGCCCTCGGCCGGCGGATGCGCGTCGAGCACGAGGACCACGCGAACTCGCACGGCCGCGCGGTCGGCGCGAACATGGCCGGCGCGGGCGCGCGCTACGACCATCTGCCGTTCTTCTACTCCGACATGTTCGACCTCGGCTACGAGGCGGTCGGCGAGGTCGACTCGAGGCACGCGACGGTCGAGCGCTGGGACGAGCCGAACAGGAAGGGCGTCGTCGCGTACGTCGACGACGCGGGTGCGCCGCGCGGCTTCCTCCTCTGGAACGTGTGGGACAAGCTCGAGGCGGCGCGGGAGAAGATCGCCGCGGCCGCGCCGTTCGGCGAGGGGCCGCTTGTCTAGCGAGCGCAGGCTCGCCCGTTCGCGCAAGGCGCGCGCCGGCACGGACCTCGTCTGCGAGCGCGTCTTCCGCCCGCTCGCACACGTCGTCGTCCTTGCGCTGCTGCCGCTGCGCGTGCCGCCGCCCGCGGTCGTCGTCGCGTCGGGCGCGGCCGGGATCGCGGGCGCGGTCGCGATCGCGCGCGGGAACCTCGTCGCGGCCGCGCTCCTGATCCAGCTGAAGACGATCCTCGACAACGCGGACGGCCAGCTCGCGCGGCTCTCCGGCCGCGTCACCGCGTTCGGCCGCTACCTCGACTCGGAGATGGACCTCGTCGTCGACGCGGCGCTCTTCGCCGGGATCGGCGCGTACACCGGGAGCTGGGCGGCCGCGCTCGTCGGCTTCCTCGCGCTGACGACGATCCTCAACGTGAACTTCAACGTCGAGCGCCTCTACCGGCAGGAGCACGGCGCGGACGCAAGCGCGATGCCCGAGGCCGAGGGCGGCCCGACGGCGCTGCTCCGGCGTCTCTACGCGATCGCGTACGCGCCGCAGGACCGTCTCGTCGAGCGCTTCGTCGAGCGGCGGCTCCGCGACGCGCCGGCGGAGGCACGGCTCGCGTATCACGACCGCTTCACCGTCGCGGTGCTCGCGAACCTCGGCATGTCGCCGCAGCTGCTCGTGCTCGGCGTCTGCCTCGTGCTCGGGCACCCGCTCTGGTACGTCTGGATTCTCATCGCGGAGCTCGGCGTCGTCGCCGCGCTCGCGCTGCGACGCGAGCTTCGGCTCCGCGCATTTGCCCATCGACCCGAGGAGGCCCTGTGAACGTCGTCGAGCTCGCGCTGCGCTGGGAGGAGGCCGAGCCGCGGGAGATCGCGCCCGCTGACTGGCAGCGCTGGGAGAGGTATGTCGGAGAGATCCTGACCGGGCTCGGGATGGATCTCGAGACGCCGGGGACGCGCGAGACGCCGCAGCGGTTCCTGCAGGCGCTCTTCGACTCGACGGCCGGCTACGACGGCGACCCGAAGCTGCGCACGGCGTTCCCGTCGGAGCGTCCGGCGCACGTCGACGGCGCGCGCAGCCAGATCGTCGAGGGGCCGATCTCGTTCTTCTCGCTCTGCGAGCACCACGCGCTGCCGTTCCACGGCACGGCGCATGTCGCGTACGTCGCGGGCGACGAGATCCTCGGCATCTCGAAGCTGACGCGGCTCGTCCGGCTCTACGCGCGGCGGTTCACCGTGCAGGAACGGCTCGGCGAGCAGATCGCGGACGCGCTCGTCGAGCTCGTCGGCGCGCGCGGCGTCGCGGTGCACCTCCGCGCCGCGCACCTCTGCACGCAGATGCGCGGCGTCGAGGAGGAGGGCTCGAGGACGGTGACGACGTTCTGGCGCGGCGCGTACGACACCGATGCCGACCTGCGGCGCGAGTTCCTCGACGAGGTGCGCGGACGCTGAGGCCGCTCGAGCTGCTCGACGAGCGCGCCGGCGGCCCGGAGTGGGAGCTGCCGGACGCGTTGCGCCGGCTCTACGGCGGGTTGCTCGGATTCCACGACGGCGCCGTCGTCGCGAACTTCGTCGAGACGCTCGACGGCGTCGTCACGATCCCCGGCGTCCCGCGCGCGAACGCCGTCGTCTCCGGCGAGAGCGAGGCGGACCGCTTCGTCGTCGGGTTGTTGCGCGCGTGCGCGCGCGTGGTGCTCGTCGGGGCGGGGACGCTGCGCGCGTCGCCGGGCGGCGCGTGGCAGGGGGCGTCGATCTACCCCGACGCGGCGGACGCGTTCGCCGAGCTGCGGCAGCGCCGCGGGCTCGCGCCGCGTGCCGACGTCGCGATCGTCACCTCCGGCCGGTCGCTCGACCCGGCGCATCCGGTGCTCGAGGCGGGCGCGCTCGTCCTCACGACCGAGCACGCCGCCGCCGGCCTGCGCACGGCGCTGCCGGGAGCGGCCGAGGTCGTCGCCGTGAACGACGGCGAGGCCGTCGACCTCGCGCGCGCGACCGCGCATGTGCGCGACCGCGGCGGCGGGATGATCCTCTCCGAGGCGGGCCCGACGGTCTTCGGCCAGATGGTCGACGCGCGGCTCGTCGACGAGCTCTTCCTCACGCTCTCGCCGCTCGTCGCGGGCCGCAGCATCTCGGCGCGGCCGTCGCTCGCCGAAGGCGTCGAGCTCCTGCCCGAGCGCCGCGACGAGGCGACGCTGCTCTCGGTGCGCCGCGACGAGAGCCACCTCTTCCTCCGCTACGCGCTGCACTGACGCCGGAACGACGAAGGGCCCCGTGCGGGGCCCTTCGTGCGGGTGCGTTGACGTCCGCTCTAGCGGCTCGTGCGCCGCGGCGGAACCCGGCGGCCGGTCGTGCGGCGCTTCGCCGCAGTCTTCCGCTTCGGGGCCGCCTTGCGAGCAGCGGTCTTCCGCTTCGGAGCCGCCTTGCGAGCGGCGGTCTTCCGCTTCGGAGCCGCCTTGCGGGCGGTCGTCTTGCGCTTGGCGGCGGGCCGGCGCTTGGCGGCGGTCTTCTTGCGGGCCGTCGTCTTGCGCTTCGCCGTCGTCTTCCGCGCAGTGGTCTTGCGCTTCGCGGTGGTCTTCCGCTTCGCAGCGGTCTTCCGCGCGGTGGTCTTGCGCTTCGCCACCGACTTCCGCGCAGCGGTCCGGCGCTTCGCGACCGCCTTGCGGGCCGTGGTCTTGCGCTTCGCCGCGGTCTTGCGGGCGGCGGTCACGCGCTTCACGGCGGACTTGCGGGCGGCCGTCTTGCGCTTCGCCGCCGTCTTGCGTGCGCCGCCTGCGCGCGCCGCGGTTGTACGGCGGCGTGAAGCGGCTCTCTTCTTCGGTGCTGCCATGTGCCTCCTCCTAGTGGGCGAGAGACTTGCGGGACGACGACGCACCCAAGTATGCGAGGCGTCCCGGCTGTTTGTTGCATGCGCATCGGCAGTTTCCTGCGTTTGCATGATGGTTTTTCACGCCTTTGCGCAAACGTGTGTGCGCACCACACGACACAATGCGACATTGTCAAGGGGGGTTCGGACGACATTGGTGCGTTTCGTGCGCGAATCGTGTGTCTTCAAAGTGGGAAACGGGTGTTGTCCACGCGGATGACTGAAATCCGCGGCGAGAGAACGGCATTGCGGCGCGCAACGGACGACGACGTCGCCCTGCTCGTCGCGTGGCACGCGGATCCCGACGTCGCGCGGTACTGGGACGACGAGACGTTCACGCCGGAGGAGATGCGCGGACGGCTCGCGCGCGACGACGTCGAGCCGTACGTCGTCGAAGAGCGCGGCGTGCCCGTCGGCTACCTCCAGATCCACGACCTCGACCGCGACGGCGACGGCGGTCTCGACATGTTCCTCGTGCCGGAGGCGCGCGGACGGGGGCTCGGCCCGGAGATCGCGCGGGCCGCCGCCCGGCACCTCCTCGACGGCCGCGGCTGGACGCGCGTGACCGTCGACCCGTACCGCTGGAACGAGAGCGCCGTCCGGTCGTGGGAGCGCGCGGGCTTCGTCGCCGTGGCCGAGCACGACGCCGACGGCGGGCACACGGCGCCGTGGATCCTGATGGAGTTCCGCGGCGAGTGAATATCCTGTCGGGACGATGAAGGTCGTCCTCCCCGACAACACCGAGCTCGAGCTGCCCGACGGCGCGACCGGCCTCGACGCCGCGCGCGCGATCGGGTCGCGGCTCGCGGAGCAGGCGGTGCTCGTCCGCGCGAACGGCGCGGTGCAGGATCTCCGCCTGCCGCTCGAGGACGGGCAGCCGATCCAGATCCTGACGACGCGCGACGCGACGGACGCCGACGCGCTGTACGTCCTGCGCCACTCGTCCGCGCACCTGCTCGCGGAAGCGGTGCGGCGGCTGTACCCCGGCGTGAAGGTCGCGATCGGCCCGCCGATCGAGAACGGCTTCTACTACGACTTCGACTTCCCCGAGCCGATCCACGAGGAGGACCTCGAGAAGATCGAGGCCGAGATGCTCCGCGAGCTGCGCGAGGGCCGCGAGTGGACGCGTGAGGAGATCTCGCGCGACGACGCGAAGGCGCGCTTCGCCGCGGAGGAGGAGCCGTACAAGGTCGAGCTCGTCGACACCGCCGAGGGCGACATCTCGCTCTACACGCAGGGCGACTTCACCGACCTCTGCCGCGGCCCGCACCTCCAGAACTCGAAGCCGATCAAGGCGCTGAAGCTCACCGGCATCGCCGGCGCGTACTGGCGCGGCGACTCGTCGAAGCAGCAGCTCACGCGCATCTACGGCACGGCGTTCTACTCGAAGGAGGACCTCGACGCGTACCTCGAGCATCTCGAGGACGCGCGCCGGCGCGACCACCGCCGGCTCGGGACGCAGCTCGACCTCTTCCATCTCTCGGACCACTCGCCGGGCTCGCCGTTCTGGCACCCGAAGGGAATGGTGATCTGGAACGAGCTCGAGGACCTCCGCCGGCGCGAGAACCTGAGGCGCGGCTACGTCGAGGTGAAGACGCCGATCCTCTACGACGTCGACACCTTCATCACGTCGGGCCACTACGAGAACTACCGCGAGAACATGTTCTTCGTCGCGTCGAAGGACGAGAACGAGAAGCAGTACGCGCTGAAGCCGATGAACTGCCCGGGCCACATGCTCCTGTTCGGGTCGGCGCTCCGCTCGTACCGCGACCTCCCGTTCCGCTACGCCGAGTCCTCGACGCTCCACCGCGACGAGCTCGCCGGGACGCTCCACGGACTCCTCCGCGTCCGCCACGTGACCCAGGACGACGCCCACATCTTCTGCTCGGCCGACCAGATCGAAGAGGAGATCTTCGGCTGCCTCGACTATGCCGCGTTCCTCTACGACCTGTTCGGGATGGAGGCGCGGTTCGAGCTCTCGACCCGGCCGGACGACAAGGTCGGCACCGACGAGGAGTGGGACTTCACCGAGGGCGCGCTCCGGTCGGCGCTCGAGCGGCGCGGGATCGACTACGAGCTGAACCCCGGCGACGGCGCGTTCTACGGCCCGAAGATCGACCTCCACATGACGGACGTCCTCGGCCGCTCGTGGCAGATGGGGACGATCCAGCTCGACGCGATCATGCCGCAGCGGTTCGGCCTCAGCTACCAGGGCGCGGACAACAAGGAGCACACGCCGTACGTGATCCACCGCGCGCTCCTCGGCTCGCTCGAGCGGTTCACGGGGATCCTGATCGAGCACTACGCCGGCGCGTTCCCGTTCTGGCTCGCGCCCGTCCAGGTTCGCGTCCTCCCGGTCGGCGAGAGCCACGCCGAGGCGGCCGCGGGCGTCGCGTCGCGGCTCCGCGAGGCCGGCTACCGGGTCGACGTGGGGGAGCCGACCGACACGATCGGCAAGCGGATCCGCGCCGCCGAGCTCGAGAAGATCCCGTTCACCATCGTCTACGGCGACCGGGAGTCCGACGAGTCCCTGGCCGTCCGCGAGCGCGGCGGCGAGCAATTCCAGATCGGGCTTGCGGATTTCCGGGCCAAGCTTGCTACGCTTGCGTCCTGAAAAGCAGGGGCGGACCCGTTCCTCACCTCCCGGGCCACAAAGCTCGCGCGGGGTTCAACCGAGTCGACCAGACGAGGACCGGGGCCGCTGCGTGAGCGGCTTTTCGCTGTTCGGAAACGAAACGAGGAGGAATAAGCCCGACTTGGTGAGCTGCATTTGAGGCCACGGCGCCGGCCGATCGAGCCAGTCCGTCCGTCCAACAGGGACACGACGCGCATCAACGACGCGATCCGCGTCCCGCGCGTCCGCCTGATCGACGCGGACGGGGCGCAGATCGGCATCAAGTCCACCGACGAGGCCCGCGAGTTCGCCTACGCGAAGAATCTCGACCTCGTCGAGATCTCCCCGCAGGCCGACCCGCCGGTCGCGAAGGTCATGGACTACGGGAAGTACAAGTACGAGCAGGAGCAGAAGGCCAAGCAGGCTCGGAAGCACCAGAGCCAGATCCAGGTCAAGGAGATCAAGCTCCGCCCGAAGATCGGCGTCCACGACTACAACACCAAGAAGGGTCACGTAGAGCGGTTCCTGAACCAGCGTGCGAAGGTCAAGGTCACGATCATGTTCCGGGGACGGGAGACCACCCATCCGGAGCGGGGTCGCGACTTGCTCCTGCGCCTTGCCGAGGACGTCAAGGAGATCGGGATGATCGAGTCCCAGCCCCTCCTGGACGGGCGCAACATGGTGATGCTGCTGGGCCCCACGAAGAACGCAGGAGTGAAACGAGATGCCGAAGACGAAACGACACAGCGCAGCGAAGAAACGGTTCAAGGTGACGGGGACCGGAAAGATCCTCCGCCGGCCGACGATGCGCAGTCACAACCTGGAGCACAAGTCGTCGAAGCGTAAGCGCGGCTTCCGCAAGGAGCTCGAGGTCACGAGCGCGGACCGCCCGGCGCTCAAGAAGCTGCTGAGGATGGGCTGAGATGCCTCGCGTCAAGCGATCCGTCCACGCGCAGAAGAAGCGCCGCAAGGTCCTCGAGCAGGCGAAGGGGTACTGGGGCTGGAAGCACTCCCACTACCGCTACGCGAAGGAGCAGGTCGAGCACTCGCTCGTCTACGCCTACCGCGACCGGAAGAACCGCAAGCGCGAGTTCCGGAAGCTCTGGATCACGCGCATCAACGCGGCCGCCCGCGCGAACGGGCTCTCCTACAACCAGTTCGTCCACGGGTGCGGCAAGGCCGGCATCGAGCTCGACCGCAAGGTGCTCGCCGACCTCGCCGTCAACGATCCCGTCGCGTTCTCCGCGGTCGCCGAGCGCGCCAAGGCAGCGCTCGAAGCAGCGGCCTGATCACCTCGCGCGACAACGAGCGGCTCAAGCTCGTCCGCAAGCTCCGGGACCGGCGCTGGCGCGACAAGCTCGGGCTGCTCGTCGCGGAGGGCGAGGATCTGGTCGCCGCGGCCGCGGCGGCCGGGATTGCTCCGGTCGAGCTGTTGGTCGCCGGAGAGAACGTGGAGCCGGCGCTGCTCGCGGAGGTCTCGTCGCTCGGCCACCCGCCGCGCGTCGTCGGCGTCTACCGCCGCGACGACCTGCCGCGCGGGACGCGCGACGCGACGCTCGCGCTCTGGCACGTCGCCGACCCGGGGAACGTCGGGACGCTTCTGCGCTCCGCCGACGCGTTCGGCGCCGGCGTCGCGCTCTCGGCCGGCTGCGCCGACCCGACGGGGCCGAAGGCGCTCCGCGCGTCCGCCGGCGCGGTCTTCCGCGTCCCGGCCTGCGGCTTCGACGAGGCGCCCGGACGCCGCGTCGCGCTCGTCGCGCACGGCGGCGAGCCGCTGGCCGAGGTCGACCTCGCGGCGCCGGTGACGCTCGTCCTCGGCGCCGAGCGCGACGGCCTGCCGGACGAGGTGCTGGCCCGCTGCGACGCGCGCGCGTCGATCCCGCAGACCGGCGACGCCGAGTCGCTGAACGTCGCGATGGCCGGGACGATCGCGCTCTACGAGCTCTCGCGCCGTCTTCCCTAGAAAGCGGTCGGCCCCGGTTTCCCGGGGCCGGACCAGAGATTCGCCGAGCCGGTGACGCTTTCGTCCACCCCGTCCGATTGGCCTTCCGCCTCCCGGGTTGCCCCGGTCTTCGTACGGCCCCTCGGTCGAAGTTTCGACCTAGTCGCGCTCCGTGCTCGGCGCAAGAGAGAAGCTACGCATTCGCGCAACGCGCATCAAGAGGTCGCGTTCACGATTTTGTCGCAATTTGCGGCGATCACTTTCGACGCGCGATCCACACGCTGTCCTCGTGGCCGTCGTACGGGCGGCGGTCGAACCAGCCGAAGCACGCGTCGACCTCGAAGCCGGCCTCGGCGAGCAGCGCGTGCCACCGCGACGGCTCGAGCCACCAGAGGACGAGCTGCGACTCGCGGCCCGGCCCGCGCACCGACAGCGTCAGCGTCTGCGCCTCGAGATCCCAGTCGGCGCGCTCGAAGATCTCCGGCTCGCGCTCGAGCCAGCGGCCGTCCGTCTCCTCGATGTCCTCGCGGGACGGGGTGAAGACGTCGAAGACGAGCCGCCCGCCCGGCCGGAGGAGCCCGTACGCGGCCGCGAGCGCCTCGCGGCGCGCCTCGTCGCCGTCCAGATGGAGGTACGCCCGGAACGGACAGGTCACGAGCGGCACCCGCTCGTCGACCGGCGGCCGGCGGAGGTCGCCGAGGCGCAGGTCGAGGAGCGGCGCGACGCCGAGCTCCCGGCCGCGCTCGGCGCAGACGTCGAGCATCCCCTGCGACGAGTCGACGCCGATCACGTGGATGCCGGCGGCCGCGGTCGGGAGCGCGATCCGGCCGGTGCCGACGCCGAGCTCGACGACCGGCCCGCCTGACGCGACGGCCTCCTCGACGTAGAACTCGATGTCCTCGGTGACGCTCCTGCTCCACGGGTCGTAGAGCTTCGCGATCGAGTCGTAGGCGCTCATCGCGGGCGATGCTAGACGGCGGCCGGTACAGTCGCCGCCGTGGAGCCGCAGGCACTCGAGCAGCAGGCGCTCGCCGCCGTCGCGGGCGCGTCGTCGGTCGCGGCGCTCGACGACGTCCGCGTCGAGTACCTCGGGCGGAAGAGCACGCTGAAGCTCGCGCTCCGCGAGGTGCGCGACCGCGAGACCGGGATGGCGCTGAACGCCGTCCGCGAGGCGATCGAGGCGGCGGTCGCCGCGCGCCAGGCCGAGCTCGAGCGCGCCGAGCTCGACGCGAGCCTCTCCGGCGAGCGCGTCGACGTGACGCTGCCCGGCACCCGGCACCCGCGCGGCCATCTCCACCTCATCACGCAGGTGCGGCGCGAGGTCGAGGACATCTTCCTCGGCATGGGCTACGAGGTCGTCGACGGCCGCGAGGTCGAGACGACGCGCTACCTCTTCGACGCGCTCAACATGCCGCAGAACCATCCGACCCGGTCGCCGCAGCACACGTTCTATCTCGACGACGACACCGTGCTCCGGAGCGAGACGTCGCCGTCCCAGATCCACACGATGGAGGCGAGGCAGCCGCCCGTCTTCATGGTCTCGCTCGGCCGCTGCTACCGGCGCGACACGCCGGACGCGACGCACTACCCGATCTTCCACCAGGTCGAGGGTCTCGCGGTCGACCGCGGGATCACGCTCGCCGACCTGAAGGGGACGCTGCGCACGCTGCTCCGCGCGCTCTTCGGCGAGCAGCGCGAGGCGAAGTTCGTCACCCACTTCTTCCCGTTCACCGAGCCGTCGGTCGAGGTGCTCGTGTCGTGCTTCCAGTGCGACGGCGCCGGCTGCTCGATGTGCCGGCACTCGGGCTGGATCGAGATCGGCGGCTCCGGGATGGTCGACCCGAACGTGCTGCGCTTCGTCGGCTACGACCCGGAGGAGGTGTCGGGCTTTGCGTTCGGCTGGGGCCTCGAGCGGATGGCGATCCTGCGGCACGGCCTGCCGGACATCCGCGACCTCTGGGCCGACGACCTCCGCTTCCTGAGGCAGTTTTGAAGGTCCCGCTCTCGTGGCTGCGCGAGTACGTGCGCGTCGACGCGACGCCGCAGGAGCTCGCGGCGCGACTGTCGGTCTCGACGTGCGAGGTCGAGCGGATCGTGCGGCGCGGCGTGCCGGACACGGACGGGAACCTCGGGCGCTTCCGCGTCGGGCTCGTCCTCGAGGCCGACAAGCACCCGAACGCGGACCGGCTCCAGCTCTGCCGTGTCGACGCCGGCGATGCGGAGCCGTACGAGATCGTCTGCGGCGCCTGGAACTTCTCCGCCGGCGCGAAGGTCGCCGTCGCGCTCGCCGGGGCGACACTGCCGAACGGCCTGACGCTCGAGCGGCGCGAGCTGCGCGGGCGCGTCTCCGAGGGGATGATCCTCGCCGAGGACGAGGTCGACCTCGGCCCCGATCACGACGGGATCATGGTGCTCGACCCGTCGCTCGAGCCCGGGACGCCGCTCGCGGACGTCCTGCCGCTCGTCGAGGACGTGCTCGAGCTCGAGACGACGCCGAACCGGCCCGACCTGCTCTCGATCTACGGGCTCGCGCGCGAGGTCGCGGCGCTGTTCGAGGCCGAGCTCGCCCCGTGGCCGGGCACGGAGCCGCCGCGCGACGGCGACGAGCGGGTCGAGATCGCGATCGAGGACTGGGAGGGCTGCCCGCGCTACGTGGGCCGGCTCTTCCGCGACGTGGCGATCGGGCCGTCGCCGGTGTGGATGAAGGCGCGGATCGCCGCCGCCGGGATGCGGCCGATCTCGAACGTCGTCGACGTGACGAACTACGTGATGCTCGGGCTCGGCAACCCGCTGCACGCGTTCGACCACGCGACGCTCGCGGACGGGCGCGTGATCGTCCGCCGTGCGCGCGCCGGCGAGGAGCTGCGCACGCTCGACGGGCAGCTGCGCGCGCTCGACCCGCGCGACCTGCTCATCGCCGATCCGGAGCGCGCGATCGCGATCGCCGGGATCATGGGCGGCGCCGAGACCGAGGTCACCGACGCGACGACGACCGTCCTCCTCGAGGCGGCGAACTTCGAGCCCGTGTCGATCCTCCACTCGTCCGAGCGGCTCGCGCTGCGCACGGAGGGCTCGAACCGCTGGGAGAAGGGCGTCGACCCGCACCTCGCCGGCCACGCGGCGCGGCTCGCGTCGCAGCTCCTCGTCGAGACGGCCGGCGCGCGGTGGGTGGGGGAGACCGACGCGCAGGCGACGCTTCCCGACCGTGCGCGCATCGCGCTGCGGCCGGCGCGCGCGAGCGCGCTGATCGGGCTCGACGTGCCCGCCGAGCGGCAGCGCGCGATCCTCGACCGGCTCGGCTTCGAGCCCGACGGCGACTCGGTGACGGTGCCGACGTGGCGCGCGCGCGACGTCACGCGCGAGGAGGACGTGATCGAGGAGGTCGCCCGGTTCGTCCTCGACGAGGTGCCGTTCACCCTGCCGTTGCGACGCGACGTCCGCTGGCGGCCGACGCCGGAGCTGCGGCTGCGCCGGCTCGTCGAGGACGTGCTCGTCGGCTGCGGCCTCGACGAGGCGTACACGCCGAGCCTCGTCGCGTCCGATCCGCGTGCGGATGCGCTGCGTCTCCCGCTGCCGCTCTCCGCGGAGATGTCGACCCTGCGCACGACGCTGCTGCCGAGCCTGCTCGAGACCGCAGCGCGCAACCGCGAGGTCGGGAACGACGACGTCGCGCTGTTCGAGATCGCACGCGTCTACCTCCCGTCCGGAGAGCAGCTGCCCGAGGAGCGGTGGCGCGTCGGCGCAGTCGTCGCCGGGGGCTTCGCCGACGCGAAGGGCGTCGTCGACACGCTGCTCGCGGCGTTGCGGATCGAGCCGGCCGTCGAGCGCGGCGAGCATCCGCTGCTCCATCCCGGGAAGACGGCGCGGCTGCCGCAGGGCGTCGTCGGCGAGCTGCATCCGGGTGTCGCGCAGGGCTGGGCCGCGTTCGAGCTCGACCTCGCGGCGCTCGGCGAGGCCGCGCCGGACGGCGTCCTCTACGAGGACGTGCTGAGCTTCCCGCCGGTGCTGCAGGATCTCGCGTTCGTCGTCGACGAGGACGTGCCGGCGGCGGCGCTCGCCGCGGCGATGCGCGACGCCGCGGGGCCGGAGCTCCGCGACGTCTCCGTGTTCGACGAGTACCGCGGCGGCCAGATCGGCGAGGGGAAGCGGTCGCTCGCATTCCGCGTCGCCTTCGGCTCGACGGAGCGGACGCTCACCGACGAGGACGCCGCCGCGCTCCGCACGAAGATCGTCGACGCCCTCGCGGCTCGGTTCGGCGCCGTGCTGCGCGCCTGAGGAATCCGACCCGCGCCGCACGCCGTATCGGGGGCATGCGCAGGCTGCCGCTGGCTCTCGCCGCCCTCGCCGCCGCCGCCCTCCCGGCGGCCGGCGCCCTCGCATCGCGGACGGACAACCCCGTCCTCACCGCCGACGTCGGCGCGAACGACTCGTTCGCGATCAGCCTCGTCGGGCCGAGCGGGTCGCCCGTCCGGAACCTCGACCCGGGGACGTACACGCTGCTCGTCCACGACCGCTCGAGCATCCACAACTTCCATCTCTTCGGCCCGGGAGTCGACGTCGCGACGGACGTCGACGCGATCGGTGACCGGACGTTCACGGTCACGCTCCAGGCGGGGACCTACACCTTCGACTGCGACGCGCACGTCTCGGTGATGAAGGGCTCGTTCACCGTCGGCGGCAGCTCGACGACGCCGACTCCGACGCCGGCGCCGACGCCGGCGCCCGCGGTCGTGAAGCTCCTCGCCTCGGTCGGGCCGGGGGCGAGGATCTCGCTCCGCTCGTCGGACGGCACCGCGCTCTCGAGCCTCTCGCCCGGCGCGGTCACGATCGTCGTGACCGACCGCTCGGCGAAGGACAACTTCCATCTCGTCGGCCCCGGCGTCTCGAAGAAGACCGGCGTCGCGTTCACCGGCACGACGACGTGGAAGCTCGCGCTCAAGGCCGGTGCGTACGTCTACCGCTCGGACGCGCACGCGACGCTGCACGGCGGCTTCTCGGTCGCGGGCTGAGACGCGGGGCGGCCGTATGCTCCGCCCGTGACGAAGGCGGAGCGGCACCGGCTGATCGCGGGCATCGTCGCGCGGAAGCGCGTCGGGACGCAGCTCGAGCTCGCGGCCGCGCTCGCCGCGTCGGGCTGCAACGTGACGCAGGCGACGGTCTCGCGCGACATCCGGGAGCTCGGCCTCGAGAAGGCGCACGACGCGCTCGGGCGGCCGCGGTACGTCCTTCCGGGCGCGCGCCGCGACGACCCGCGCGAGGCGCTGCGCGGCGTCCTCGCGCAGTTCGGGCGCGGTGCGACCGCGGCCCAGAACGTCGTCGTCGTCCACTCGGAGCTCGGCTCCGCGCCGGCGATCGCGCGGGCGCTCGACCGGACGGAGCATCCGCTCGTCGTCGGCACGCTCGCGGGCGACGACACGTGCCTCGTCGTCGCGCGCGACGCGCGCGACGCGAAGGCGCTCGCCGTTGAGCTCGCGAAGGCGATGGAGTAAGCTCGCGGCGCCGTTCGTTGTGGCGATTGCCACGTCCGCAGGAGGTTTCTCATGCACCACGTCGCACCCGGCTTCGAAGGGGGCAGCCTCGGCGCGGTCGATCCGAACCGCGCGACACCGGAGACGCCGACGCACCACACCGCGCCCTCCGTGCGCGACGAGCTGCTCGCGTACATGACGGCGACCGCGACCGGCAAGTACGGCTGGCAGTACAGGGAGATCCGGCCGTTGCCGCTCCCGCCGCTCCTCGAGCACGGCGTCACGGCCGACTGCTCGTTCGGGGTGAAGGTCCTCTGCCACTGGGCAGGCGTGCAGAACGACCCGACCGGCGGGAACTGGGACGGCAACGGCAACTCGACGTCGATCTACAACCACCTCCCGCACATCCCCGTCGCAGAGGGCAGGGTCGGCGACATCGTCGTCTTCGGCCCGAACGGGTCGGCGCACGCGGCGATGATCATGGCGGCGGATCCGACGAACCCGAAGCTCTGGTCGTTCGGCCACCAGGGCGCGCCGAACGTCTACCACCTGCACGACGACCCGCGGCCGGCGACGGTCTGCAAGCTGTCGGCGCCGTAGCGGCTACGACACCGGCGGGCGGCGTGCGGCCCACGGCCGTGCGCGCTCGAGCTGCGCGGCGAGGCGGAAGAGCGTCGCCTCCGCGAACGGCCGGCCGATCAGGTGCACGCCGATCGGCAGCCCGTCCGCGCTCCAGTGGAGCGGCAGCGAGAACGCGGGCTGGCCCGTGACGTTCGCGAGCGGCGTGAACGGCGTGAAGAGGATCTGGCGGCCGAACGCGGCATGCGGGTCGCCGTCCGTCTCCTCGAACGTCCAGCCGACGGGCACGGGCGGCTGCGCGAGCGTCGGCGTCACGACGACGTCGACGTCGTCCCAGAAGGCGACCACGCGCCGCACGACGCGCTGGAGCGCGAGCACGGAGAGCGTCAGGTCGGGGCTCGGCATCGCGCGCGCGTCCTCGGCGAGGGCGCGGTTGATCGGCTCGAGCAGCGAGAGGTCGTCGATCCCCGCGGTCGCGACCCCGACCGACCAGACGCGGAGGAAGTGGAGGATCAGGTCGTCGTCGCCCCACGGCGGCGTCGCCTCGCGGACGTCGTGGCCGAGCTCCTCGAGCAGCCGGGCCGTGGTGTGCACCGCGGCGGCGCACTCGTCGTCGACCGGCACCGCGACCGGCGGCTCGGTCGTGAACGCGATCCGCAGCGGCGCCGGCTCCGCATCGCACTCCTCGACGAACGGCCGCTCGGGCTCCGGTGCGACGTAGAAGTCGCCGGTCTCGTAGCCGCGCATCACGTCGAGCAGCGCCGCGGCGTCGCGCACGGTGCGCGCGATCGGGCCGGACGTCCCGAGCCCGAGCGTCCCGGAGCCGTACGGCGCCGGCGAGACGCGGCCGCGCGACGGCTTCACGCCGACGAGCCCGCAGCACGACGACGGGTTGCGGATCGAGCCGCCGCCGTCGCTGCCGTGCGCGATGGGGCAGAGCGCCGCCGCGGTCGCGGCCGCCGCGCCGCCGCTCGAGCCGCCCGGCGTCCGCGCCGTGTCCCACGGATTCCGGCACGCGCCGTTCAGCTCCGACTCGGTGACGCCGATCGTCCCGAACTCGGGCGTGTTCGTCTTCCCGAGAACGACGAAGCCGGCGTTGCGCAGGCGGCGGACGACCGCCGCGTCGGCGGCCGGCACGTTGTTCGCGAGCGCCTTCGTCGAGTACGTCGTGCGGAGTCCCGCGGTCTCGTGCAGGTCCTTCACGGAGAGCGGCACGCCGTGGAACGGCGCGTCGCCCGTCGTCTCCTCCGCGGTGCGCGCCGCCGCGAGCGCACCGTCGGCGTCGACGGTGACGTACGCGTTCAGCCGCGGGTCGAGGCGCTCGATCCGGTCGAGGTAGAGCCGGGTCAGCTCGACCGGCGAGATCTCGCGGGCGCGGACGCGCGCCGCGAGCTCGGTCGCGGGCGCGAACGCGAGCTCGTCGCTCACGGCTTGCGGCCGAGGGTGGTGAGCCAGAGCCGCTGCGCCCAGTTCAGCTGCGACTTGCGCTCCTCCTCGGCCTGCGGCTCGAGCGCCTCGAGCGGCTCGACGACCGGCTCCGTGTACGGCGCGAGCTTCGCGGCGTCGGCGGCGGAGAGATCGAGCCGGATCACGCCCTCCCGGATCTCCGCCACGTTCTCCGCGGGGACGTACCGCGCGCGTGTCAGCACCGTGCCGCCGTCGCCGACCGTGATCCCGTCGAAGATGTCGGCGTTCAGGTCGCCGGTGACCTGGTCGACCTTGCCGATCTCGTTCCCCTCCGCGTCGAGCACGCTCCAGCCCTGCTGGACGGCGCGCCAGGAGACGGGATCGGGCGCGCTCACACGGCCTTGCCGGCGAGATACCAGACCGGGCCCTGCGTGCCGACCGGGTGCGAGCCGGACATCGCCTCGACGATCCGCAGGTCGCCCGCGAACTCCGCGTCGTCGAGGCGCTCGAGGCAGCGCCGCACCATGCCGGACGACGCGCCGTAGCCGAACGAGCGCGCGACGCGGAAGCGGAAGCCGGGCTTCCCGCCGCGCCGGAGCGGATTGAGCGGCGCGATGAGGAGCGCGCCGGGCTCGAGATGGTCGGACGACGTGAGCTCGAGCTCGACGAGGAGGTCGGTCCAGTCCGCCGGCAGCGCGGCGAGCATCGCGTCCCACGCCGACGCGAGCGACGCGGCCGGCTCGACCGCGCTCGCCGCCGCGACGGCGACCGTTCCCGCCGTGAGCGTGCCGTCGATCTCCTCGTCGTCGAGCCGGTCGAGAAGTCGCCGGACCGCTTCGGGTCCGACACCGTCGCCGATGCGGTGCGCGGCGAAGCGCAACGAGGCGCCGTGGCGTCCCGGGCCTGCAGGCCCGAGCAGTGCAGCGGCGCGGCTCCGGCGCGACTCGTCGGCGACGACGAGCGTGAGCGAGACCTCCTGCCAGTTCGGATCCAGGCCCTTTTCGATCTCGTTCCACTGGTCGACGAGCGCCATCGCGCGAACCGTACACTCCGGCCGTGGCCAAGGTCGAAGCAGCGAAGACGGCGTTCTCGAAGAGCGAGCTCCGCGACGTCCTGCGCGAGATGCTCCTCATTCGCCGCTTCGAGGAGAAGGTCGAGGAGCGGTTCCGCGCCGGCGAGCTGCCGGGCTTCCTGCACGTCGCGATCGGGCAGGAGGCGGCCGCGGTCGGCGTCTGCCGCGCGCTCGAGGAGGGCGACGTGATCGCGTCGACGCACCGCGCGCACGGGCACACGCTCGCCAAGGGCACGCACCCGAACGAGCTGATGGCCGAGCTCTACGGCAAGCAGGAGGGCTGCTCGCACGGCTACGGCGGCTCGATGCACCTCTACGACGTCGAGCGCGGGAACATCGGCGCGAACGCCGTGATCGGCGGCGGCCTGCCGGCGGTCACGGGCTCGGCGCTCGCGTTCCAGATGCGCGGCGAGCCGCGCGTCGCGCTCGCGTTCTTCGGCGACGGCGCGACGAACATCGGGACCTTCCACGAGTCGCTGAACCTCGCACAGCTCTGGAGCGTGCCGGCCGTGTTCGTGCTCGAGGACAACAAGTGGGCCGAGTCGACGCCGGAGTCGCAGCACTCGCCGATCCGCGACCTCTCGAAGCGCGCGGAGGCGTTCGGCATGAAGGCGGTGAAGTGCGACGGCCAGGACGTCGAGGCCGTGTACAAGACGGCGCGCAAGGCGATCGAGCACGCGCGCTCGGGGCAGGGGCCGGTCTTCGTCCATCTCGACGTGTGCCGGTTCTCGGGCCACTACATCGGCGATCCGCAGGTCTACCGGCCGAAGGAGGAGGCGCGCGAGCTGCGCATGACGCGCGACCCGATCACGCTGCTGCGCACGAAGCTCGAGCTCTCCGACGCGGAGTTCGACGAGCTCGACGCCGAAGTGACGGAGATCGTCGAGGCGTCCGTCGAGTTCGCGAAGAACGGCACCGACCCGGCGCCCGAGGACGCGCTCCGGAACATCTATGCCTGAGCTCTCCTACCGCGAGGCCGTGCGCGACGCGCTCGTCCAGGCGATGCGCCAGGACGAGGACGTGTTCGTCATGGGCGAGGACATCGCCGAGATGGGCGGCTCGATGGGCGTCACGCACGGGATGCTCGAGGAGTTCGGGCCGGCGCGCGTCCGGAACACGCCGATCTCCGAGATGGCGCTCGCCGGTGCCGCGATCGGCGCCGCGCTGCAGGGCATGCGCCCCGTCGCCGAGATCATGTACGAGGACTTCATGACGCTCGCGGCCGAGCAGGTCGTGAACCAGGCGGCGAAGCACCGCTACATGTCCGGTGGCCAGGTGACGGTTCCCGTGGTCTTCCGGACGCAGGGCGGCGCGGGCTGGTCGCCGGGCGCGCAGCACGCACAGCAGCTCGAGGCGTGGTTCGTCCACATCCCCGGGCTGAAGGTCGTCTTCGCGTCGACGCCGGAGGACGTCCGCGGCCTCCTGTGGTCCGCGATCTACGACGACAACCCGGTCGTCTTCTTCGAGCACCGCACGCTGTACGGGATCAAGGGCGACGTGCCGGCGGAGATCGAGCCGATCCCGATCGGGAAGGCGCGCATCCACCGTTCGGGCGAGGACGTGACGGTCATCGCGACCGGGCGGCTCGTCCACGACGCGCTGCGCGCCGCGGAGGACGCGGAGAAGGAGGGCATCTCCGTCGAGGTCGTCGACCCGCGCACGCTGCAGCCGCTCGACGAGCAGACGCTCGTCGACTCCGTGAAGAAGACGAACCGCGCGGTCGTCGCGCACGAGGCCGTGACGAAGATGGGTTTCGGTGCCGAGGTCGCGGCGGTGCTCCAGTACCAGGCGTTCGACTGGCTCGACGCGCCGATCGAGCGCGTCGGCGCGCGCTTCTCGCCGCTGCCGTTCGCGCCGGTGATGGAGAACTACGTCGTGCCGCACGCAGACGACGTGCTCGCCGCGGTTCGCAGGACGGTCGGTAGATGACCGCACCGGCCCCATCCTCCACGTCCCCGGCGCGCGATCACGGTCGCCCCCGTGCAGACAGCACGAGGGCTCCCCGCGTCCTTGTCTGGCTTGGTGCTCGCACCCCGGGAACGCGGCAATGGAGCCGGAGCGGTCATGGCGACTGAGGTCAAGCTTCCGCGGCTCGGGCAGGGGATGGAGTCCGGGACGATCGTGAAGTGGCTGAAGTCGGAGGGTGAGGCCGTGGCGAAGGGCGAGCCGCTCTACGAGCTCGACACGGACAAGGTGACGCAGGAGGTCGAGGCGGAGGCGAGCGGCGTGCTGCTGAAGATCGCCGTCGCCGAGGGCGAGGTCGCGGTCGGGCGGACGATCGGTTTCATCGGCGCCGAAGGCGAAGTGGTCGAGGTTGCGGTCGACGCGCCGGCTGCGCCGGCGGCGCCGGCCGAGGCGCCCGCGCCGGCGGAGGCTCCGGCGCGCGTCGAGGTCGCGTCGTCGTCGACGACGAACGGGCGGATCAAGGCGTCGCCGCTTGCGCGCCGGATCGCGCGCGAGCGGGGCGTCGACCTCGCGGCCGTGCGCGGCACCGGGCCCGACGGCCGGATCGTCGCCGAGGACGTCGAGCGCGCGGAGGCGGGCGCGCCGCCCGCACCGGTCGCGGCTCCGGCGCCCTCGCGTGCGCCTGTCCCGGCGGGCGAGGTCGAGCACCGGCCGCTCACGAGCATCCGCAAGACGATCGCGCGCCGGCTGACGGAGGCGTGGACGGTTCCCGCGTTCCAGCTCACGGTCGACGTCGACATGTCGCGTGCGGACGAGCTCGTCCGTCGGCAGCGCGAGCTGAACCCGGACGTTCGCGTCACGGTCACCGACCTTCTGACGCGGCTCAGCGCCCGGGCGCTGATGCGGCACCGTGACATGAACGTGCGCTTCGGCGACGACGAGCTGCTCGTCTACCCGAGCGCCGACGTCGGGATCGCCGTCGCCGCGCCGCAGGGGCTCGTCGTCCCCGTCGTGCGCAGCGCCGACCGGCTGACGCTTGCGGAGATCGCAACGGTGCGCGGCGATCTCGTCTCCCGCGCGCGCGAGGCGAAGCTCCGCACCGAGGATCTCGACGGAGGCACGTTCACGATCTCGAACCTCGGCATGTTCGGGATCGACCAGTTCGTCGCGGTGCTGAACCCGCCACAGGCGTCGATCCTGGCGGTCGGCCGGACGCGCGATCAGGTCGTCCCCGTCGAGGGCGAGCTGCTCGTCCTGCCGATCATGACCATGACGCTCACGTGTGACCACCGCGCCGTCGACGGCGCCACCGGCGCGGAGTTCCTCGGCACGATCAAGGCCTTCCTCGAGGACCCGGGCCTGGCGCTCTGATCGGCGCGGTACCGGCGGCTTCTCGCGCGCCTTCCGTTACAGGTGGCGACGCCACGCGATGTGGCGTGGCCACGCTTTTGCAGGGTCTTTCCGTTGGCTACGCCAAGCCACGCCACGTGGCTAGGCGTAGCCACGCCACGTGGCGTAGCCACGCCTGGCGACGTTCGGCCCTACACTCACGGCGGTGCTCCGTCCGGTCGACAGCCAGGACGCGCGGTTCCTTCGGGACATGCTCCGGCACGCGTACCACTGGCGGTTCAACGAGGACCCCGACCTCCCGGTCTATCGCTATGTCCAGAACTGGGGCCGGCCGGGCGACGCGGGCGTCGTCGCCTTCGAGGGCCCGCACGCGTACGGCGCCGCGTGGTACCGGCTGTTCCCCGCCGACGAGCCCGGGTTCGGGTTCGTCGACGAGCAGACGCCGGAGCTGACCGTCTCCGTCGTCCCGAGCCGCAGGGGCAAGGGCGCCGGCGCCGAGCTCCTCGCGGCGCTCCTCGAGCGCGCCCGCGCCGACGGCTACGCGCAGGTCAGCCTCAGCGCCGAGAAGGGCCAGACCGGGTTCTACGAGCGCTTCGGCTTCGAACCGGTCGCCGAGTCGGGAAACGCCGTCACGATGCTCGCGCGGCTGTAGCACCGACTCCGACTACGCTAGGCGGGGAAAACGATTCGAGGAGCGAGAGACGAATGGACGTTGACGTCGCCGTCCTGGGCGGAGGCCCCGGCGGGTACACCGCAGCGATTCGCGTAGCGCAGCTCGGCGCGAAGGTCGCCTGCGTCGAGAAGGAGCCGGAGCTCGGCGGCACCTGCCTCCGCGTCGGGTGCATCCCGACGAAGGCGTGGGTGCAGACGGCGCACGCGCTCCACCAGGCAGAGGAGAGCTTCGCGAAGTTCGGCGTCCAGGTCGGCGCGCCGCAGCTCGACTTCACCGCGTCGAACGCGTGGAAGGCCGGCGTCGTCAACCAGATGACGAGCGGCGTCGCATCGCTCTTCAAGGCGAACGGCGTCGAATGGGTGAAGGGCGTCGGCCGCTTCAGGGACGCGAGCACGATCGCCGTCGAGGGTGGGGAGGACGTGACCTTCAAGTCCGCGATCGTCGCGACCGGCTCGTTCCCGCTCCGTCCACCGATTCCGGGCCTCGATTCGCCCCGCTGCGTCGACTCGACCGGCCTGCTCGCGCAGGAGTCCGTGCCGCGGCGGCTCGTCGTTCTCGGCGGCGGGATCATCGGATGCGAGTTCGCATCGATCTTCAACCGCTTCGGCTCCGAGGTGACGATTATCGAGATGCTCGAGACGCTGATCCCGCAGGAGGACGCGGACGCGGCGAAGGAGCTCGCGAGGCAGTTCGGGAAGCGCGGGATCGCGCTCCATCTCGGCAAGCAGTGCACGGGCGTCGACGACAGCGGCGCGGAGATCACGGTCCACTTCGGCGAGGGCGAGTCGGTGCAGGCCGACCTGATGCTCGTCGCCGTCGGCCGCGGCCCTGTCGTCGAGGGGCTCGGTCTCGAGGAGATCGGCGTCCAGCTCGACCGCCGTACGGGGATCGACACCGACGAGCACCGCCGCACGACGGTCCCGCACATCTACGCCGTCGGCGACTGCGCCGGCTACTGGCAGCTCGCGCACACCGCCTTCCGCGAGGGAGAGGTCGCCGCGGAGAACGCGTGCGGCCACGACGCGACGGTCGACAACCGCGCCGTCCCGCGCCCGATCTACACGGACCCGGAGATCGCCGGCGTCGGGCTCACCGAGGCCGAGGCGCGCGAGCAGTACGGCGACGACGTCGCGGTCGGACAGTTCCCGTGGGTCGCGAACGCGCGCGCCGTGATGCAGGACGCGACGGTCGGCTGGGTGAAGTCGATCCACGAGACGCGGTACGGCGAGCTGCTCGGCCTCGTGATGGTCGGCCCGCACGTGACCGACCTCGTCGAGGCGGGCGTGGTCGCGATCGACGCCGAGTCGACGGTCGAGACGGTCGCCGACGGGATGGCGCCGCATCCGACCCTCTCCGAGGCGATCAAGGAGGCGGGTCTCGTGGCTCTGGGCCGCCCGATCCACGTGATGGCGAAGAAGCGCAGGGCCTCCTCGCCGGCCTAGAAAGACCGGCGCAAGTTTCTCCGGGGAGCGGCATCTCAACTCCCAAGGACGTGCCCTCGTCCCTATCCCCCGGGGTCATGCCGCCCGCGGGCCCCGGGGGAATTTGCCTCTTCACGCAGAGTCGAGCCGCCTTCCGCAGGGCGGCTCTGGCTCGGTCCCGGTAGCCTCGGCGGGAACGGAAGGAGGGCCGGTGGGCATCGTCAACACGCGGAACGCGGTGATCGGCTGGGCCGTCGTCAAGGGCGGCAAGTACGCGGTCAAGAAGAAGGCCGAGGAGTCGAGGCCGAGCGCGCTCAAGGCGGGCTGGGCGGCAGGGACGCTCGCGGCCGCGGCGCTCGTCGCCTGGCGCGTCAAGAGCAGGCGCCGCGCGGCCGCCGAGGCCGAGTGAGCGGGCTCTTCCGCCCCGCGATCTCGGAGCTCGTCCCGTACGAGCCGGGGAAGCCGGTCGAGGAGGTCCAGCGCGAACTCGGGCTCGAGCGTGTCGTGAAGCTCGCGTCGAACGAGGGCCCGTTCCCGCCGTTCCCGGCCGCGCTCGAGGCGATGGAGCGCGCCGCCCGCGACCTGAACCGCTATCCGGACGGCGGCGCGTACGCCCTCCGCTCCGCGCTCGCCGAGCATCACGGCGTCCGCTTCGAGCAGATCGCGATCGGCGGCGGAGCGGACGGCGTGATCGACCTCCTCTCGCAGGCGACGCTCGACCCCGGCGACGAGATCGTCTGCGGCTGGCCGTCGTTCCCGAGCTACGTCATCGACGCCGCGAAGCTCGGCGCCGTCGCACACACGGTGCCGCTGCGCGACCACGTCTACGATCTCGACGGCCTCCTCGCCGCGATCACGCCGCGCACGAAGCTCGTGTACCTCTGCCATCCGAACAACCCGACCGGCACGGCGAACGGGCGCGAGGAGATCGTCCGCTTCCTCGACGCGGTGCCCGACCACGTGCTCGTCGTCATCGACCAGGCGTACTTCGAGTACATCGACGACCCGGACTACCTCGACGGCGTCGCGCTGTTCCGCGAGGGCCGTCGCGTCGCCGTCCTCCGGACGTTCTCGAAGATCTACGGCCTCGCCGGCCTCCGGGTCGGCTACGGCGTCGCGCCCGAGGACGTCGTCGTCGCAACGAGCAAGGTCCGCCGCGCGTTCGACGTCGGCGCGACCGCGCAGGCGGCGGCGCTCGCGAGCATCGGCGACGAGGACGAGCTCGCCGCGCGGCGCGCGCTGAACGCGGAGGGGCGCGCAGTGCTCGGCGAGGTCCTCCGCTCCAACGGGCTCGAGCCCGTCGGCCCCGCCGTCGGCAACTTCCTCTACGCCGACGTCGGCGACGGGCGCGCGGTCTTCGAGCGCCTGTTGCATCGCGGCGCGATCGTCCGGCCGCTCGGCGGCTTCGGCGCGCCCGAGGCGATCCGCGTCACCGTCGGCACGGCCGACGAGATCGCGTTCTTCGCCGACGCGCTCGGGCACGTCCTCGCGGACGCCCCGCTCGCCCGCTGACCTTGTTACCCTGAGGCACCAGTGGCCGGTTGGATCTCCCGACGGCAACTGGCGCCGCTGCGGGTTTCCGGCTTCCGGTTCCTGTTCTACTCGACCCTCGCGTCGAGCCTGGGGACGCTGCTCGCCGCGATCGCACTCGCGATCGACGTCAAGGACCGGACGGACTCGGGCCTCTGGGTCGGCGCGGTGCTCCTCGTCGAGTTCCTCCCGACCGTCGTCGTCGGGCTCTTCTTCGGGCCGCTGCTCGACCGGCTCGAGCGCCGGTCGCTGATGATCGGCGCCGACCTCGTCCGCACCGGCGTCTTCTGCGCGCTTCCGTTCGCGCACAGCGCGGGCCTGATCGTCGGGCTCGCGGCGGTCGCCGGTCTCGCGAACGGGTTCTTCCGGCCCGCGGCGTTCGCGAGCGTGCCGAACCTCGTGCCCGCGGAGGAGCTGTCCGAGGCGAACGCGCTCCTCGTCGCGATCGAGAACGTCAGCTGGGCGATCGGCCCGGTCCTCGGCGGGCTGCTCACCGCCGCCGCCGGCCCGAACGCCGCGTACTGGATCAACGCCGCGTCGTTCCTCCTCTCCGCGACGCTCGTCTCGCGCATCTCGGCGCGCCAGCTCCAATCCGAGACGGCGCTCACGCGCGGGCACTGGCGCGACCTCGGAGACGGCTTCCGCGTCGTCGCGCGGTCGCGCGCGCTGCTCGCCGTGCTCGTCGGCTGGGGGATCGCGTCGTTCGGGATCGGGGCGGCGAACGTCGCCGAGGTGTTCCTCGCGAAGAACATCTTCGACGCGGGCGACTTCGGGTACGGGCTTCTCTACGGCGCGATCGGCCTCGGCCTCGTCGTCGGCAGCTTCTGGAGCAGCCGTCTCATCGACGCGATCGGCACGGCCCGCGCGTACGGGCTCGCGCTCGCGCTGATGGCGCTCGGCTTCACCGGCGCAGCCCTCAGCCCGAACGTCTGGGTCGCGGCCGTCGCATGCGTCGTGACCGGCCTCGGCGACGGCGCGGCGATCGTCTGCAACGCGACGCTCGTCCAGCGCGGCGCGCCCGACCTGATGCGCGGCCGCGCGTTGACGCTCGTGATGAGCGCGACGTACGCCGCGATGGGCATCGGCACCGTCGTCGCCGGCGCGCTGCTCAGCCAGGGGAACGCACGCTGGGTCTGGATCGGCGCCGGGATCGCGTGCGCGCTCGCCGCGGTCGTCGGCTACGCGCTCGCCCGCGGCTCGGCGGAGGCGAACGTCGGCCCGGCGCCGCCGCCCGCGCCGCCCGAGCCGACGCAGTACGAGGTCGCGGCGCACTAGTGGACTAGATTCTCCCGGTGGCAGGGCGCCGGGACTGGACCCGCGAGACGCTCGCCGCCGGCGTCCGCAGCGGCGACCGGCGAGCGCTCGCCCGGGCGATCACGCTCGTCGAGAACGGCGACCCGCTCGCGTACGGCGTCGTCGCGGATCTCTACCCGGAGACCGGGCGCGCGTTCGCGATCGGCGTCACCGGCCCGCCGGGCGTCGGGAAGTCGAGCTTGATCTCCGCGCTCGTCCGCCACGTCCGCGGCGAGGGCCGAAGCGTCGGCGTCGTCTCCGTCGACCCGTCGAGCCCGTTCTCGCACGGCGCGCTGCTCGGCGACCGCATCCGCCTCGCCGACCACTTCCTCGACCCCGAGGTCTTCATCCGCTCGATGGGCACGCGCGGCCATCTCGGCGGCCTCGCCGAGGCGACGCTGCAGGCGCTCCTCGTCCTCGACGCGGCCGGCAAGGAGCTCGTCTTCCTCGAGACGGTCGGCACCGGGCAGAGCGAGGTCGAGGTGATCGGCATCGCGGACACGGTCGTGCTCGTGCTCATGCCCGGCTCCGGCGACTCGGTGCAGGCGCTGAAGGCCGGGATCATGGAGATCCCCGACGTGATCGCGATCAACAAGAGCGACCATCCCGCGGCGAAGACGATGCTGAACGAGGTGCGCTCCGTCCTCGCGCTCGACGGCGACCGCGACTGGAAGCCGCCGATCGTGCTCACCGAGGCGGTGCGCGGCGAGAACGTCCCCGAGCTCTGGGCGAAGGTTGCGGAGCACCGCACGTACCTCGTCGAGTCCGGCCGGCTCGAGGAGCGCCGGCGCCGGAACCTCGCGCGCGAGGTCTTCGCGGTCGCGTCCGGCCGCGCGAAGCAGCATCTCGAGGCCGCGGTCGCCGGCGACCCGGAGCTCCGGCGGCTGCTCGACGAGGTGCAGCGCCGCGAGCTCGACCCGCTGAGCGCGGTGCGGGAGATACTGGAGAAGGTGTTCCACCTTGGCGACGACGCAGACCGCACCCGGCCTTCCTGAGATCGAGCAGGCGCGCGCACGGCTCGACGGCGTCGCGCGCGTCACGCCGGTCTACCGCTCCGAGACCCTGTCGGGGCTCGTCGGGCGCGAGCTGCACCTGAAGGCGGAGAACCTCCAGCGCACGGGCTCGTTCAAGATCCGCGGCGCGTTCAACCGGATCTCGACGCTGAGCCCGGAGGACCGCGCGGCCGGCGTCGTCACCGCGAGCGCCGGGAACCACGGCCAGGCGGTCGCGTGGGCGGCACGCGAGGTCGGCGCGCGCGCGCGGATCTTCATGCCGCAGGACGCGCCGATGGCGAAGGTCGAGGCGACGCGGAGCTACGGCGCCGAGATCGACCTGACCGGGGCCGCGCTCGAAGAGGCGCTCGACGCGGCGCGCGCGGACGTCGCCGAGCGCGGCGCGACGTTCGTCCACCCGTACGAGGACCCGGTCGTGATCGCGGGGCAGGGGACGATCGGGCTCGAGCTCGCGGAGCAGGTCGACGACGCGCAGACGGTCGTGATCCCGATCGGCGGCGGCGGGCTCGCGTCGGGGATCGCGCTCGCGCTGCGCGCGGTGCGGCCGCGGATCCGGCTCGTCGGTGTCCGCGCCGCGGGGACGCTGCCGGGCGGCGCCGGGTTCACGATCGCGGACGGGATCGCGGTGAAGTCGCCCGGCGAGCTGACGTCGGCGATCCTCGACCAGGTGCTCGACGACGTCGTGGCGGTGTCGGACGAGGAGATCAGCGAGGCGATCGTGCTGCTGCTCGAGCGGACGAAGCTCGTCGTCGAGGGCGCGGGCGCGGTCGGCGTCGCGGCGCTCCTCTCCGGGAAGATCGGCGGCGACGGGCCGGTCGCGTCGGTGCTCTCCGGCGGGAACATCGACGCGACGCTGCTCATCTCCGTGATGCGCCACGGGCTCTCGGTCGCGAGCCGCTACCTCGTCGTCCGCACGCGCGTCGGCGACCGGCCGGGCCAGCTCGCGCGCCTGCTGACGCTGCTCGGCGAGGCGCGCGTGAACGTCGTCGAGGTGAAGCACTGGCGCGAGTCCGCCGACGTGCCCGTCGGCGAGACCGGCGTCGAGCTGACGCTGCTCACGCGCGACCGCGCCCACTGCGACGAGATCCTCGAGATGCTCTCGCGCTGGGGCTACCCCGCCGTCGAAGAGCTGTGACGCTGCGGATCCCGGACTACGGCGGCCGCTGCTTCGACGCGCTGCCGGCGGCGATCGAGCGGCTGTTCGGCGGCGCCGGGAACGCGCTGCGCCTCGGCGGCGTCCTCGACGGGCGGTACGACCGCGTCGTCCTCGTCTACCTCGACGCGTTCGCGTGGCGGTTCGCCGAGCGGCATGCGGACCATCCGCTGCTGCGCACCGCGGATCTCGTCGAGCCGCTGACGAGCCAGTTCCCGTCCACGACCGTCGTGCACACGACGACGATCAACACGGGGCTGACGCTCGGCGCGCACGGCCTCTACGAGTGGTTCGTGCTCGAGCCGCGGCTCGACCGGATCGTCGCGCCGCTGCTCTTCTCCTTCGCCGGGGACGAGCGCCGCGAGACGCTCGCCCCGACCGGGTTTCGCGCGGGCGATCTCTTCCCGGCGGAGTCGGTGTACGAGCGGCTCGCGTCGGCGGGCGTCGCGAGCCACGTCGCGATGCCGGCGCCGATCGCGAGCGCGACGCCGAACCTCCACTTCCTCCGCGGCACGACGGTGCACCGCTTCGAGGCCGCGGAGGACGGCTTCGCCGCGCTCGGCGCCTCGCTCGCGCGCGAGGAACGGGCGTACGGCCTGATCTATCTCCCGGAGGTCGACGCGCACATGCACATGAACGGGCCCGACGACCCGGGAGCGGCGGCGCTGTTCGACCGCGCGCTGACGGCGATCGAGCGCGCGCCGTTTCCGCCGGGAACGCTCGTCCTGCTGACCTCGGATCACGGGATGGCCGCCGTGTCGCCGGAGCGCACGACGTACGTGAACGTCGCCTGGCCGGAGCTCGTGCAGCACGTCCGGCACGGCGCGGACGCGCGGCCGCTCGCGCCCGCGGGGTCGTGCCGCGACCTCTTCCTCCACGCCGCGCCGGGACGTGTCGACGACGTCGTCGACGGGCTGCGCGCGCGGCTCGCCGACGTGGCGGACGTGCACGCGACCGCCGACCTCGTCGTCGCGGGCGCGTTCGGGCCGGCGCCGACCGACGCGCTGCTCTCGCGGCTCGCCGACGTCGTGTGCCTGCCGTTCCCGGGCGAGGCGGTCTACTGGCTCGAGCCGGGCCGCTTCGAGCAGCAGTTCCTCGGCCAGCACGGCGGCCTCTCGCCCGACGAGCTCGAGATCCCGCTCGTCGCGCGCGTGATCCCGTGACGCCGCGGATGCACGACGACGAGCTCGAGCTCGACGACGGGCTCGTCCGCCGTCTCCTCGCCGACCAGTTCCCGGAGTGGGCGGAGCTGCCGCTCCGCCGGATCGAGCCGTCCGGCACGGACAACGCGATCTTCCGCCTCGGCGACGGGCTCTCGGTGCGTCTCCCGCGCCGCCGCGGCCCGACGGGCGCCGGGAGCAAGGAGCTCGAATGGCTACCGCGGCTCGCGCCGCTCGTTCCGGTCGAGATTCCGCTGCCGGTCGCCCAGGGCGGCCCGAGCGGCGACTATCCGTGGTTCTGGGAGATCCACACGTGGGTCGACGGCGAGACGGTGCCCGTGGAGGAGATCGACGCGATCCAGGCCGCGCGCGATCTCGCCGTGCTCGTCGCGGTGCTGCAGCGGATCGACACCGCGGGCGCGCCGCGCGGCCGCGGCATCGCGCTCGCGGAGCGCGAGCCGCAGATGCGCTCCTGGTTCGAGCGATTCGGCGACGCTGCGGTCACGGCGGAGTGGGAGCGCACCGTCGCGGCGCCGCCGTGGGACCGCCTGCCGGTCTGGCACCACGGCGACCTCGACGCGCGCAACTGGCTCGTCCGCGACGGCCGCATCACCGGCGTGATCGACTGGGCCGGCATGGGTGTCGGCGATCCGGCTTGCGACGTCATGGTCGCGTGGAAGCTGCACTCGGCCGCGGCGCGCGACGCGTTCCGCGAGGCGCTGACCGTGGACGACGCGACGTGGGACCGTGCCCGCGGCTGGGCGCTCTCGCAGGCCGTCGCCATCCTCGCCTACTACACGCCGGAGAACAACCCGACGCTCGTCGCCGAGGCGGAGAGCTGGCTGGAGCTCGCGCTGGGAGGCTGAGTCAGACCGTCGCGCCGGTCCGGTACGACGCGACGCCGCCGTCGAGCACCGGGCGCGCGTCGACGCCGACCGACTGCAGCACGCTCGCCGCGACGGCCGCGCGCGGGCCGCTCTCGCAGATCGTCACGATCGGACGCTCGGCCGCAGGCGCCGCCTCGCGCACGAGCCGGTACGGGACGTTGCGCGCGCCGGGGATCGAGCCGTCCGCGAACTCGTCCGCCTCGCGCACGTCGACGAGGTCGACCTCGCCCGCGGCGAGCCGCTCCTCGAGCTCCTCCATCGACATCGGCTCGAGCCGCTCGTCGCCCTCCGCCTCGCGCCAGCCGGCGACGTCGAGGATCGCGACCGCGTACAGCGCGGCGGCGGCGCGCGACGCCTCCGCCGCGTCGCGCGCGTCGATCGCGACCGGTCCCGCGGGAAGCACGAACGCCGCCTTCGTGCCGAAGCTCGAGCCGGAGACGGGGACGTTGACCGCGCCGCGCCGGTGACCCTCCGCGAAGACGTGCGCCGGACGCACGTCGACGACCGCGGCGTCCGTGTCGCCGATCCGCGCGAGCGGCGGCTGCGCGCCGAGGAACGGCCCGCGGTTCAGCTCGACGATCCGCTCCATGTTCGGCGGGCGCGGCGGCTGCGGCCCGGCGGCCGCGGCGGTGAACTCGTCGTGCGACTCGAGGAGCGCGTGGTTGTAGCGGCGCTCGAACCCGATCGTCGTCGACGCCTTCGAGCTCATCGCGACGCCGCAGAGCGACCCCGCGACGTGGCCCGGGTACACCTCGACGCCGTCGCCGAGGTCGACGAGCCGGCGCAGGCTGTGGAAGAGCCCGTCGGCGCCCTCGACCGCCTCGACCGCGAGGTCCGGCCGCGCGGCCTCGCCGACGAAGAGGGAGTCGCCGGTGAGGACGAGCCACGGCTCCGGACCGCGCGTCCGGTCGATCACGGCGAAGGAGCAGTGCTCGGGCCGGTGGCCCGGCGTGTGGATCGTCCGCAGCACGACGTCGCCGAGGACGATCTCCGTCCCGTCGGCGAGCGCCTCGTGCGGGAACGTCGCGCCGGCCGCCTCGTGGACGCGCACCGGCAGCCCGTGCTCGAGCGCGAGCCGCCCGTGCCCGGAGACGTGGTCGGCGTGCGTGTGCGTCTCGAGGACGCCGACGAGCTCGACGCCGCGGCGCTCCGCCTCCTCGACGTACTGCTCGATCGCGTACGCCGGGTCGACGACCACCGCGACGCCCGCGTGCTCGTCGCCGACGAGGTACGAGGCGCAGCCGAGGTCGTCGTCCACGAACTGCCGGAACAGCACGGCGCGACGGTACCAGCGAACGCGGGCTGTTGAATTGGGGACCGTGCCACGGCGCCGAGCCCTCGTCCCGGTCGCTCTCCTCGCCGCGCTCGCCGTGCCGGGCGCGGCGCTCGCGCACGCGATTCTGCTCCGGACGGAGCCGTCCGACCGGGCCGTCCTCGCCTCGCCGCCGGCCGCCGTCCGGCTCGTCTTCGACGACACGGTTCGCGTGGGGAGGGGGAACGCGGCGGTGCGGAACGGCGGCGGCTCGGTGCTGCGCGGCCGGCCGTACGTCGCCGGCGACACGCTCGTTCTGCCGGTCCGGCGCGGCCTCGCCGACGGCGACTACTCGGTGCGCTGGTCGATCGTGTCGAACGACGGGCACCCGGAGTCGGGCGTGCTGACGTTCTCGGTGGGCCTCGGGCGCCCGCCGCCCGTGTCGGTGCTCGAGCCGGTGGCGACCGGGCCGACCGCGAGCACCGTGCTCGCGCGCTCGCTCTTCCTCGCGGGCGTGCTCGTCGCGGTCGGGCTCGCGCTCTTCGCCCTCGTGGCCGGGTTCCCGGACGGCGACGCGGCGGAGCGGCTTGCGCTCCTGCTCTGCGCGTCCGCGGTCCTCGCCGCCGTCGGCGCGGCCGACGAGGCGCACCGCGTCGGCCTGGAGACGCGCGCCGGGACCGCCCTGGGCGCGGGCTTCCTCGTCGCGGTCGTCGTCGCGACGCTCGGTGCAGCGGCGACGATGGAGCGGCGCGCGCTCCGCCCCGCGGCGGTCGCCGCGCTCTGCCTCGCGCCCATCCCCGCGGTCGCGGGGCACGCGCTCGACCCGGGCCTCTCCCGCGTCAACGTCGTCGCGGACGTCCTCCACGTCGCCGCCGCGGCCGCGTGGGTCGGCGTCCTCCTCGGCCTGCTTGCGCTCCGCATGCCGCCGACGCGGCGCGCCGTCGTGCTCGCCGCGGCGGCCGTCGCGGTGCTCGCGGCGACGGGGATCGTGCGCGCGGCCTTCGAGCTCGTCGCGTTCTCGCAGCTGTGGACGACGTCGTACGGCCGCGTGCTGCTCGTGAAGACCGCGCTGTTCGTGACGGCGCTCGCGCTCGGCTATCTGGTGCGCCGCAGCGCGACGCGCCGTGCGGCGGTCGAGCTCGCGCTCGTCTCCGTCATCGTCCTTGCGGTCGCGGTACTCGTGCAGCTTCGCCCGGGCCGGGTTCCGTGAGCCGGCCGTGCTCGTCCTCCTCCTCGAGGAGCCGCCAGACGTAGTAGCCGATCGCGGCGAGGAACACGAGCGTCTGCTCCGCGTTCATCAGGATCCCGCCGAGGTTCTGGTCGCGCGCGGGGGAGAGCCCCCACAGCCGCGGCGTGTGCTCGTAGAACGAGTAGAGCGGCCGCGTCGAGAAGATGAGCGCGAGGCCGAGGAACGACGAGACGATGAACGCCGCGCCGAGGTACGCGAGCGCCGCCGGCGACGAGAGCCGACCCGAGACGATCGGCCACCAGAAGACGAGACCCGCGCCGATGAGCAGCGCGTGCTCGATGTTCAGCGGCCACGCGCTCCTCAGCGCCCAGTCGTAGAACCCGGCGGCGTGCGTCCCGTACCAGACGACGAGCCAGACCGGCAGCGCGTACCGTGCGCGGATGTGCCGCGCGCCGCGGCGGTTCAGCGACTCGCGCATCCCCGGCGTCAGGCCGAGCAGCACGAGCAGCGGCGCGATGTCCGCGATCAGCGCGTTCTGCAGGAGGTGCATCAGCAACAGGTAGTGCGACGCGAGCGTCTCGAGCGACGAGTTGAGCGGTGCCGCGACGAGGAACAGTCCGACGGCGAACGACGTCGCGCGCAGTCCCGACGGCCGGTCGTTCCGCGCGGCGCGCCAGTACAGCACCGCCGCGGCCGCGACGAGGACGAGAAAGAGCGGCTCGAGCGTGACGCGGTACGGGCTCACGCGCGCACGGGCTCGGGCCGCCGCACGCGGACGGCGCGCCGCACCCGCGGCCGCAGCAGCAGCGCGACGCAGATCCCGAGCATCAGCAGCTGGTCGACCATCATCACGACGCCCGACAGCTGCTGGTCGGTGAGCGCCGAGATGCCGTACGCGCCCGTGTACGCCGGGTAGAGCGGCGTGAACGAGAAGACGAGCACGTCGGTGAGGATCTGGCCCGACGCGAAGAGCAGCGCGGCGAACGCGACGCGGCCCGGCACCGAGAGCCGTCCGTGCCGTGCCGGGTCGACGAGGACGGTCCAGACGAGCGTCCCCGCGACGAGCCAGCAGACGTGCTCGAACTCGTGCAGCCGCGGCCGCGTCAGCGCCGCGTCGTAGACGTTCGGGATGTGCCAGATCGCGAGGTTCGCCGCCCAGAGCACGTAGACGACGACCGGCCGCATGAGCGTCCGCACGACGGCGCGCACGCCGCGGTTGCGCGCGAGCGGCGCGAGCACCGCCGCCGGCAGGAGGAAGAAGACGAGCGGCCCGCGCACCGCGACGACGAACAGCGCCGGCGCCACGTCGCCGATCAGCACGTGCTGGAGCATGTGGGCCGACAGGAGACTGTCGGCGGCGACGCGGTCGAGCGGCGAGTAGAGCGCCGTGAGCATCGCCGCGAGCCCGAGCGCGAAGAGCGCGATCCGGTCCCAGCCGGCGACGTCCGCCCGCCCGCGCGCCCGCAGCCGCCCGACGGCCTGCCCGAAGAGCACGCACGCGACGGCCGCTGCGATCAGCGGGACCACCCCGAGATTGTGCCCCTAAAGCCCGAGCAGGCGCGCGATGACCATCCGCTGCACCTCGTTCGTGCCCTCGCCGATCTCGAGGATCTTCTGGTCGCGGAAGAGCCTCGAGATCGCCGTCTCCTCCATGAACCCGTAGCCGCCGTGGATCTGGAGCGCGCTGTTCGCGACGCGGTTCGAGAGGAGCCCGGTGTAGAGCTTCGCCTGCGCCGCCGCGAGCCCGAACGGACGGCCGGCGTCCTTCAGCCACGCGGCGCGGTAGACGAGCTGGCGGCCCGCCTCGATCTCCGTCGCCATGTCGGCGAGCGCGAACCGCACCGCCTGGAACTTCGCGATCGGCCGGCCGAACTGCTGCCGCTCCTTCGCGTACGCGAACGCGAGGTCGTACGCGCCCTGCGCGAGCCCGACGCCCATCGCGGCGACGGAGATGCGGCCGCCGTCGAGGATCTCCATGAACTGCTGGAAGCCGCGGCCGCGCTCGCCGAGGAGGTTCCCCTCCGGCACCGTGCACGACTCGAACGAGAGCTCGCGCGTGTCGGACGCGCGCCACCCGAGCTTGCGCATCGGCGCGGAGATCGTGTAGCCCGGCGCTCCATTCGGGACGATGATCGTCGAGATCTCGTCCTCGCCGGTGAGCGCGGTGATCGTCACGCACGCCGTGATGTCGGTGCCGGCGTTCGTGATGAACATCTTCGAGCCGTCGATCACCCAGCTCCCGTCGCGCAGCTCGGCGCGGGTGCGCGTCGCTGCGGAGTCGGAGCCGGCACCCGGCTCCGTCAGCCCGAACGCGGCGAGCTCGCGGCCCGACGCGAGGCGCGGCAGCCACTCCTGCTTCTGCTCCTCGGTGCCGTAGAGGTAGATCGGCATCGTGCCGAGCGACGTGTGCGCCGCGACGGTGATCGCGACGGACGAGTCGACGCGCGTCAGCTCTTCGATCGCGATCGCGTACGACACCGTGTCGGCGCCGGCGCCGCCCACCTCCTCCGGGAACGGCATCCCCATCAGCCCGAGCTCCGCGAGCTCCGCGACGAGCTCGTACGGGAAACGCGCCTCGCGGTCGAGCTCCTCGGCGACCGGCGCGACGCGCGTCTCCGCGAACTCCCGCACCGTCGCGCGGACGAGCTCCTGCTCCTCCGTGAGGTCGTAGTCCATCCGGCGGGCGATGGTACCGCGCGGCGGCGGCGCCCGGCCGCAGGTACGCTCGCCCCTGAACCCACTGAAGGAGCTTTCGAGATGTCCGAGACCGTGCAGGAGTTCTTCAACAGCCTCGAATCCCGCGCCGATCCGGCGAAGACGGCCGGGATGACCAACTCGTACCTGTTCGACATCGAGGGGGCGGGGCAGTGGAAGGTCGACGTCGACAACGGCGCGCTCTCGGTGGCCGAGGGTGGCGGCGACGCCGACGCGACGATCAGCACGAGCCTGGAGACCTTCGAGAAGATCGTCGCCGGCGACCTGAACCCGACGAGCGCCTACATGACCGGGAAGCTCAAGATCAAGGGTGACATGGGCGCCGCGATGAAGCTCCAGAAGCTCTTTTAGGGGCTAAAGGCCGCGCCCCGGGGCGCCGATGCGAAGGGGCATGAGCGTCCTTCGCGCCCTCGTGCTCCGGCCGCGGCCGACCCACCGGTCGGTCCCGGTGCGCACGCTCCGCCGCTGGCGGATCCTCGTCCGCGCGTAGCGCCCGCCGCTAGTGGACGGCCCGCTCCGAGACCTGCTCGAGGCGGATCGGCAGCGCGCCCGTCTGTAGGACGACCGCGAGGTTCCGCGCGTCCCTGATCGTCTGCCCCCGGCCCAGGTCGATCTCGGCGTTCTGCCCGGGGATCCCGCCCGGGTTCAGCTTGAAGTCGATGTAGGGCGTCGACTCGAGCAGGCCGTCGAGCACGATCGCGAAGTGCTGCACGTCGTTCAGGTAGTTGCCTCGCCTGCCGGCGCGGTCGTACCGCTGCCGCCCGCGCTGCGCCTCGGCGCGCGTGATGCCGAGGAACCGGTCCGCGCCCCGCGTCGTGAACTGCAGCAGGACGACCGGGTTCCCGACCTGGCCGACGTCGGCCTTCGTGCCCGAAGGGACGAGGTCGCCGCCGGTCAGCTCGGGCACCGGGTCCGGCGTTCGGCTCGGGAGGTACCGGAGGAGGTACCAGTACATCCGGTCCGGTGAGAGACGGCCCGCGCGGACGCCGAGGCAGCCGTTCGCCTCGGGGCACGCGACCGCGATCGTGTTCGCGGGGAGCGCGAGGACCCGGTCGCCTGCGGGGAGCGTGCCGCCGACCCCGCGGAGAAGCTCCGCCTTCGTCGTCGCCGGCCCGGCGACCAGGCGCCGCGCGCTGAAGAGGTAGTAGGCCTCCGGCGGCGCCTTCGCAGCCTGCGGCGCGACGGCGCCGAGCAGCCCGAACAGCGTCGGCGCCGCGACGGGGTCCCCGTTCGCGTCGAGCGACGGGCCGGTCAGGTCGCGCTCGAAGTCGAACATCTGCAGTCCCCCGGTGACGGCCAGCGGGCGCGTCGCGTGCGGCGTGACGTGCGCGCCGTCGACGCGGACGACGAGGAGATTCCCGGGCTTCACCGTCACCGTGCCGGTGCGCCCGAGCTTGCTCATTCGCTGCCGCACGATGTCTGCCGCGCGCGTGAGCTCCGCCGCCGTGACGTGCCGCTGTCCGAGGTTCGGCACCGCGCGGAGCGTGAGCACGACGCCCGGGCCGCGGCTCTGGGCCGCGTGGCCGCCGCAGCCGGCGACCGCGACGCACAGGACGGCAGACGCGAGCGCGAGCCGGCTCATTCTTCGAGCTCGACGAGGACGGCGCCGCCCGCGACGCGGTCGCCCTCGGCGACATGGACGGCGCGCACGGTCGCATCGTACGGCGAGACGAGCGGCGTCTCCATCTTCATCGCCTCGAGCACGACGAGCGGGTCGCGCGCGGCGACGTGCGCGCCCGGCGCGACGAGGACGCGGATCACCGTGCCCGGCATCGGCGCGGTGACGCTCGACTGCTCCACGACGGCGCCGCCCGGGCGCGCGGCGGCGTCGGCGTCCGGCGCGGGTGCGGGCGGCGGGCCGGGGAGGTTCAGGCGCCACGCGCCGCGCCACGCCGGTGCAGGCGCGCGGGGCGGCGGCTCCGAGAGCGGCGGGTGCTCCGTCAGGAACGCCGTCGTCGCCGCGCCGGCGCGGAACACGGGATGCGCGACGAGCCAGCGGAGGAACGGGAGATTCGTCGTCACGCCCTCGATCTCCGTCTCGCGCAGCGCGGCCGCGACGAGGTCGAGCGCCTCGTCGCGCGTCGGCGCGTGCGCGATCAGCTTTGCGAGCATCGGGTCGTACGACGTCCCGACCTCGTCGCCCTCCTCGACGCCCGCGTCGACGCGGATCCCGTCCGGGAGCCGGAGCCGGTCGATCCGCCCCGCCTGCGGCAGGAACGTGCGCGGGTCCTCGGCGTAGAGCCGTACCTCGACGGCGTGGCCGCCGACGCGCGCGGGCGCGGAGACCGGCTCGCCCTCCGCGATCAGCAGCTGCTCGCGCACGAGGTCGACGCCGGTCACGAGCTCGGTCACCGGGTGCTCGACCTGGATGCGCGCGTTGAGCTCGAGGAAGAAGAACGCGCCGTCCGCGACGACGAACTCCGCGGTGCCCGCGCTCTCGTAGCCGATCGCGCGCGCGAACGCGACCGCCGCCTCGCTCATCCGCGTGCGGAGCGCCGCGTCGACCGCGGGCGACGGCGACTCCTCGAGCACCTTCTGGTGGCGCCGCTGCACGGAGCAGTCGCGCTCGCCGAGCGCGACGACCGTGCCGTGCCCGTCCGCGAGGAGCTGGATCTCGACGTGCCGCGGCCGCTCGAGGTAGCGCTCGCAGAACACCGTGTCGTCGCCGAACGCGGCGACCGCCTCGCGCCGCGCCGCCTCGAGCGCGTCGCCGAGCTCCGCCGCGGAGCGCACGACGCGCATCCCGCGCCCCCCGCCGCCCGCCGCCGCCTTCACGAGCAGCGGGAAGCCGATCTCCTCCGGCGTCCCGCTCGGCAGCACCGGCACGCCGGCCGCGCGCGCCGTCTCCTTCGCCGCGAGCTTGTCGCCTCCGGCGCGCAGCGCGTCCGGCGGCGGCCCGACCCACACGAGCCCGGCGTCGAGCACCGCGTCCGCGAAGTCCGCGCTCTCCGCGAGGAAGCCGTAGCCCGGGTGCACCGCGTCCGCTCCGGACTCACGCGCCGCGCGCACGTGCTCCGCGGCGTCGAGATACGACGCGATCTCGACCACCGCGTCCGCCGAGCGCGCGTGCAGCGAGCCCGCGTCGTCCGGCGCGACGGCGGCGACGGTCTCGACGCCGAGCGAGCGGCACGCGCGGAAGATGCGGAGTGCGATCTCGCCGCGGTTGGCGACCAGCAGTCGGCGCATGGCGCCGGGGACTCTACGCGCCGCCCGCGTAGGATCGCGCCGTGGAGCCGGTGCGCTGGGGGATCCTCTCGACCGCCGCGATCAACGCCGCGGTGATCCCGCCGCTCCGGGCGTCGGAGGCGAGCGACGTCGTCGCGGTCGCGAGCCGCGAGCAGGCGCGCGCGGACGCGTACGCGGCGGAGTGGGGGATCCCGCGCGCGCACGGCGCCTACGACGCGCTGCTCGACGACCCGGACGTCGAGGCGGTGTACATCTCGATCCCGAACGACACGCACGTCGAGTGGTCGATCCGTGCGCTCGAGGCCGGCAAGCACGTGCTCTGCGAGAAGCCGCTGACCCGCGACCCGGCCGCGGCCGCGCGCGCGTTCGACGCGGCGGACGCGGCGGGGCGCCTGCTGATGGAGGCGTTCATGTACCGGCACCATCCGCAGACGCTGCGCATCGCGGAGCTCGTGCGCGACGGCGCGGTCGGCGAGATCGGACTCGTGCGCGCGACGTTCCTCTCGCCGATCCCCGAGGGCGACATCCGCATGTTCCCGGAGCTCGACGGCGGCGCGCTCATGGACGTCGGCTGCTACTGCGTGAGCGGCGCGCGCCTCGTCGCCGGCGAGCCCGTGAGCGTCACCGCGCGGCAGCGCCTTTCGGCGGGCGGCGTCGACGTGCGGCTCGCGGGGACGCTCGCCTTCCCGGGCGAGGTGGTCGCGCAGATCGTGTGCGCCTTCGACCTCGGCTTCCGGGAAGGCCTCGAGATCGTCGGCACCGAGGGCTCGCTCCACGTCGCGACGCCGTGGACGTGCCGCGAGCCGGCGATCGAGATCGGGCGCGGCCCGGAGACCGAGCGGATCGAGCTCGACGACGTCGACCGCTACGGGCTTCAGGGCGACAACCTGAGCCGCGCGATCCGCGGGCTCGAGGAGCCGCTCCTCGGCCGCGAGGACGCGCTCGGCCAGGCGAGGGCGATTGCGGCGCTCTACCGCTCGGCGGAACGCGACGGCGCGCCGGTCGAGCTCACGACCGTCTAGCATCCGCCGGGTGAGCCGGCGAGGACGCGTCGTCGGGGCTGCGGCGCTCGGTGCTGCGACGGCGCTCTCGTGCGCCGGCCTTGCGCTGGCCGACGAGCCTCCGGTCACGACGACGACCGACACGACGACGACCGCCGTCACGACCGACACGACGACGGCGGCGACGGCGACCGCGACGACGGACACGACGACGACCGCGGCGACGACGACGGCGCCCGCGACGACGACGCGGCCCGCGACGGCGACGACCGCGCGGCGGAACGCCTCGACGCCGGCCGGCCCGCCGTGCGTCGGCGCCGGTCCGCTGCTGCTCCTGCTGCCGGGCCATCGCCTCCGGACGGTCGGCGCCGTCTCCGCGCGCGCCCCGGCCGGCGCCGGCGCGACCGCGATGAGCTATCCGGGCTCGGGCGCGATCCTCCGCGTGGCCGGCGAGCGCGCCGACGTCTCCGGCTGCTCCGGCGCGGCGTCGACCGCGTCGAGCTCGCTGAAGCGCGCGAGCCTGTTCGACGGCGCGATCCGGATCCGCGAGCTGACGACGACGATCGTCCCGCCGACGGCGCCGGCGACCGGCTGGCGGATGCGGACGACGCTTCGTGGCCTCGTCGTCGGCGGCGTGCTCGTCACGTTCAAGCAGCGGAGGACGGTGCCGGTCGGCGACTGGGGGATCCTGAAGCAGGACGGACGACACGCGCTGCGCACGGCGCCGGGGACGACGCACGCCGGCCTCGCGTGGTGGCAGTCGGGGCTGACGCTGCGCCTCGTCGCGCCGCACGCCGGTCTGCCGAAGGGGACGCGCGTGCTGATCGCGTACGTCGGCGCCGACCGTCCCTACGCGCTCCGGAAGCTCAAGCCGAACGGCCGGCCGCTGAAGGCGACGCCGCCGCTCGCGGCGGGCCCGTACGTGTTCCCCGTCGCCGGACAGGTCGCCTACTCCGACACGTACGGCGCGAGACGGAGCGACGTTCCGGGCGGCTGGCACCACGGCGACGACATCTTCGCGCCGCTCGGTGCGCCCATCCTCGCCGTCGCGACCGGCACGGTCTTCCGCGTCGGCTGGGAGAAGATCGGCGGCTGGCGCCTCTGGCTCCGCGACAAGCAGGGGAACCGCTTCTACTACGCGCACCTCTCCGGGTACACGCGGCTCGCGAAGAACGGAAACCACGTGCGCGCGGGCCAGCAGCTCGGGTTCGTCGGCAACACCGGCGACGCGTTCACGACGCCGCGCCACCTCCATTTCGAGGTCCACCCGAAGCGGTTCCGGAAGCTCGGCTACAACGGCGCGGTCGACCCGACGACGTACCTCGAGAGCTGGAAGCGCGTCACGCGTGTCGAGGCGATGGTGCCTGCGCCGCTGCCGGCGGGCGCGTCACGGCACGGCGACGGCGCCGTGAGCGACTACCGCGAGCTGCTCGTCGTGCGCGGAATCCGGCGGCCGCCGGCGACGCGGACCGTGATCGCTGCCGCTGCGTTGCGCAGGCCTCTGCCTGCGTCGGTCTCGGCTTCCGTCGAACCCGCGTCGTCGAACTATTCGTTGATCGCCGTGCTCGCCGCTGCGCTCGCCTCGCTCGTCGGCGCTTCCGTGCTCGCGGTTCGTCGCCGGCGCGGCTCGACCGGCTGAGAGCGCCGGCGGTCGCGCGCCGCCTCGACGATTCGCGCGAGCAGGTACGCCGCGAACGAGATCGAGCTGATGAAGAAGCTCGTCGGCCACGGCTGCGCGAGCGAGAGCAGGATCCCGCCCTCGGTCGCGACGAGCGCGATCGCGATGCTGAGGACGATCGCGAGGCCGGGGCGGACGGTGAGCCGCTGCGCCGCCGCGGCCGGCGTGATCACGAGCGTCAGTACGAGCAGCACGCCGACGACCTGGATCGCCTCCGCCGTCGTGAGCGCGAGCAGCAGGAAGATCGCAACGGACAGCGCACGCAGCGGCACGCCGCGCGCCGCGGCGACGTCCGGGTCGACGCTCGAGAACAGCAGCGGCCGGTAGAGCGCGATGAGCCCGACCGCGACGATCAGCGCGACGATCGTGAGGTTGCGAAGCTGCGCGTCGCTGACGCCGACGATGCTTCCGAAGAGGAGGTTCGTCGCCTCGGTCGCGTAGCCCTGGTACAGGAAGAGGAACAGCACGCCGACCCCGAGGCCGAACGAGAGCACCGCCCCGATCGAGCTGTCGCGCTCGCGGCCGCGCAGCGAGAGCAGCCCGAGCACGAGCCCGACGGCGAGCGAGCCCACGATCATCCCGACCACCGCGTCGAACCCGAGGACGAGCGCGCCTGCGGCGCCGGTGAAGCCGAGCTCCGAGATCGCATGCACGGCGAAGCTCGCGCCGCGCGCGACGACGAAGATGCCGATCGCGCCGGAGATGACAGCCACCACCGCACCGGCGAGCAGCGCGGTGTGGACGAAGTGCTCGCCGAGCAGCTCGACGAACATCAGTGTCCGTGCCCGTCGTCGATGTGGTGGACGTGCTGGTCGTCCGGCGTCCCGACGACGACGATCCTTCCGCGCACACGGAGGACGTCGACCTCGGTGCCGTACAGCTCCGACAGCGTCTCCGACGTCATCACCGTGTCCGGCGTCCCGATCGCCCAGCGTCCGGGAGCCAGGTAGAGCACACGGTCGACGATCGACAGCACCGGGTTGACGTCGTGCGTGACGAAGACGACCGGTGTCCCCGCGCGCCGGCGGTGCTCGTCGAAGAGGCCCGTGATCACGGCCTGGTACGAGAGGTCGAGCGAGAGCAGCGGCTCGTCGGCGAGCAGGAGCTTCGGTTCGGAGACGAGAGCCTGCGCCACGCGGAGCCGCTGCTGCTCGCCGCCCGAGAGGCGGCCGACGGGCGCGTCGGCGTACCCCGTCGCGCCGACGTCGTCGAGCGCACGCTCGATCCGCGCGTGCCCCTCGCGGCCGAGGCGGCCGATGCCCCAGCGGTTGCCGTCGAGGCCGAAGCGCACCAGGTCGCGTCCGCGCAGCGGAAGGTCGCGGTCGAAGGCGTGCTGCTGCGGGACGTAGCCGACGCGCGCGCGGCTCGCCTTCGGTGCGCGCCCGGCGACCTCGACGGTGCCGGCGGTCGGCTCGAGCAGTCCGAGCAGGATGCGGAGAAGCGACGTCTTGCCGGTTCCGTTCGGCCCGAGCACGGCGAGGAACTCACCGCGTGCGAGGTCGAAGCTGAGCCCGTCCCAGAGCCTCCGCTCGCCGAACGCGAGCTCGAGCTCGCGGACGGAGACGACGGGGGTCACCGCTTCAGCGCGGCGTAGAGCTGTTTCGTCTGACCGAGCTGCCACTGCTGGAAGGTGAGGCCGGGGGGCAGCGTCTCGCTGACGCCGATCACCGGGATGCCGGCCTTCGTCGCCGCGTCTCGAATGCGTTGCGTGATCGGCGAGACCGCCTGGCTGTTGTAGAGGAGCACGCGGATCTTCTTACCGGTCGCCAGGCCCGTCATCTGGGCGACGGCGAGCGGCGGCGGCTCGCTGCCGTCCTCGATCGCGCGGGTGAACGACTCGGGCGCGAGGTTCTTCAGCCCGGCCGCCGCGAGAAGGTATCCCGGAACCGGCTCGGTGTAGGCGACCGGCTTCCCGGCGAACGTCTTCTTGATCAGCGCGACCTCTCGCCGTAGCGGCCCGAGGCTTCTCTCGAACCGGCGCAGACCGGAGCGGTATGCGCCCGCGTGCTCCGGATCCGCGCGCTCGAGCCCCGAGGCGATCGCTCCTGCGATCGCGTTCAGCCGCGGCACGTCGTACCAGAGGTGCGGGTTCGCATCGTTACCGTGCACACCGAGGACGTCGGCGATCGTGACGACGATCCGCTGCGAGTTCGGTGCGGCGTCCTCGAGCCGCTGCATGAAGGCGTCGTACCCGACCCCGTTCTGGATCACGAGTCGCGCGTGCGAGACCGCGAGCCCGTTCCGGGTGCCCGGCTCGTAGAGGTGTGGATCGGCGTCCGGGTCGGAGAGGATCGAGGTGACCGAGACGCGGCTTCCCGCGATCTGGCGGACGATGTCGCCGTAGAAGTTCTCGGCGGCGACCACCTGGAGCTTCGGCCCGGCCGACCCGGCAGCGCCTGCGCCCGCCGGGGCGGCGAGGGCGGTTGTCATGAGCAAAACGAGAACGATTCTCAGTCTCATCATCGGCTAGAATAGCCACATGAGCACGGCTCTGCAAGCGACGACGACGCCGGACCTCGCCGAGCTCCTGACGCGGAAGGGCGTGCGCCCGACCCGGCAGCGGCTCGAGATCCTCGGCGAGCTCGCCCACGAGCAGGACGACGTGACCGCCCAGGCGCTCTGGAGCCGCCTCCGGCAGCGCAAGGGCTCGAGCGTCGGTCTCGCGACCGTCTACCGGACGCTCGCGCTCCTGCACGACAGGGGCGTGATCGACTCGCTGTCCCACCACGGGACGGAGCACTGCTACCGGCTCTGCACCGACACGCACCACCACCACCTGCTCTGCTCGAGCTGCCACCGCGTGGTCGAGGTCGACGAGTGCGGTCTCGGCGACTGGCTCGCCGACGTCTCGAAGCGGCACGGCTTCGTCGCGACGGATCACCGCGTCGAGATCGTCGGCCTGTGTGCCGGCTGTCGCGGTGAGACAATCGCCGCCGCGTGACGCGGTATCTCCCGATCATCGGCTGGCTCCCGCGCTACGACCGCCGCTGGCTGCGGGCGGACGTCACGGCCGGGATCGCGGTCACGGCGCTCATCGTGCCGAAGAACCTCGGCTACGCCGGGATCGCCGGCGTCCCGCTCGAGAACGGCCTCTACGCCGCCGCGGCCGGCGCGATCGTGTACGCGCTGTTCTGCACGTCGCGGCACATCTCGACGGGGCCGAGCTCGTCGCTCGCGGCGGTCGCGGGCGGCGCGGTGCTCTTCACCGGCGTCGGCGGGAAGGATGCGGCATACCTCGTCGCCGCGATCACGCTCGCGACCGGCGTCCTCTTCCTGCTGTTCGCGCTGTTCAGGCTCGGGTGGATCGCGCAGTTCCTCTCGAAGGCCGTGATCACCGGCTTCCTCGCCGGCGCCGCGGTGGACGTGGTGATCGGCGAGCTGCCGAAGCTCACGGGCACGAGCTCGAGCGGCGACAACGCGTGGCGCGAGCTCGGGACCTGGGTCCGCGGCCTCGGCGACATCAGCTGGGCGACGCTCCTCGTCGGCGGCGCCGCGCTCGCGGTGATCCTCACGCTGCGCTTCGTCGCGCCCGCCGTCCCCGGCGCGCTCGTCCTCGTCGCAGGCGGGATGCTCGCCGCGTGGCTCTTCGACCTCGGCGCGCACGGCGTCGCGCTCGTCGGCCACGTGCCGCGCGGGCTTCCCTCGCCGGAGCTGCCGCCGTGGGCCGTCTTCAGCGACCACCGCGCGGTGATCGGGATCTCCGCATTCGCGCTCCTGCTGATCGGCTTCTCGCAGACCGCCGGCGACGCGCGCGCGTTCGCGGCGCGGCACCGCTACCGCGTCGACGTCGACCAGGAGGCGGTCGCGCAGGGAATGGCGAATGTCGGCGCCGGCGTGTTCCAGGGGATGCCCGTGTCGACGAGCCTCTCGGCGAGCTCGCTGAACGAGTCGGCCGGCGCGCGCACGCCCGTCGCCTCGCTCGTGACCGGCGCGCTCGTGCTGCTGACGCTGGTCGTCCTCGCGCCGCTCTTCTCGCAGCTGCCGAAGGCGGTGCTCGGCGCCGTGATCATCGACGCCGTCGTCTTCGGGATGATCGACGTCGGCGAGCTACGGCGCCTCTACCGCGTGACGCGGTTCGACTTCTGGGTCTCGATCGCGGCGATCGTCGGCGTGCTGTCGGCGGGCGTGCTCGCGGGCGTCGTGATCGGCGTCGTGCTCTCGCTGATCTGGCTCGTGTACGTCGCGACGCGGCCGCCGATGCCGCTGCTCGGCCGCGAGGCGGGGACGGACGTGTACCGCGACCTCGACGAGCACCCGGACGACGAGACGGATCCCGGCGTCGCGGTCGTGCGGCTCGACGGCGGCCTCTTCTTCGCAACCGCCGAGGCGCTCGAGGACCGCATCCGCGCGCTCTCCGACGGCGCGACGCCGCTCCGGCTGCTCGTGCTCGACATGGAGGGCGTGAACTTCATCGACTCCCAGGGCGCGTCGAAGATCACGGAGCTGCGCCGGCTGACGGAGTCGGAGGGCGTCGTGCTCCGGCTCGCGCGCGTGAAGCCGCAGGTGCTCGCGGTGCTTCGCCTCGACGGGATCGTCGACGAGCTCGGCGCCGACCACGTCCACGGCAACGTCCACCGCGCGGTCGAGGCAGGCGCCTGACCTGAGCCGGCGTCGTCCGGCGCGGCGTCGAGAATCGCCCCGGTGTCCGAGGGCCTGACGCCGGCCGAGGTCGGCAAGGAGATCCACGAGCACGCGAAGCACACCGGTCACCACGGCGTGCGCGACTCGCGGCTGACGATCGCCGAGGCGGTCGTGCTCTCCGTCGTCGCGATCATCGCGGCGTGGTCGGGGTTCTCCGCGGCAAAATGGAACACGGAGTCGCATCTCTCGCTCTCGGCGGCGGACGCGTCCACACGAAAGCGACTCGCGCGGATCTCCAGTCGCTCACGCTCCGCGTCGGCGACGCGACGACGTTCGCAGTACCGCGTGGCGTGGGAGGCGTGGATGAAGACGAACCCGTTCACGAACCCGAACGCTCCGCCCGGTCCGGCGGCGATGCCGCAGTACCACCCGACGGGCCAGCACGCGGCGGTCGTCTTCGACCACCTCGCCGCCGAGGGCTTCAAGCACGGCGAGCACGAGGCCGCGACCGCCGACGACTACGTCCGGACGACGGTGATCCTCGCGAGCGTGCTGTTCCTGATCGGGATCAGCAGCCACTTCCCGGTCCGCGCCGCGCGGATCGGGATGATCTCCGTGGGGATCGTCCTGCTCGTGTTCGCGGTCGCGCTGATCCTGACCCTCCCGGCGCCGCACCTCGACTGACGCGATGGAGCGATACACCGGCGGCTGCCTGTGCGGGAACGTCCGGATCGTGGCGTCGGGAGCCCCGGACCGGGTCGGCATCTGCCACTGCCTCGACTGCCGCAAGCATCACGGTGCGCTCTTCCACGCGTCCGCGATCTTCCCCGAGGACGCGGTGACGGTCGAGGGCGAGACGCGCAACTACGAGGGGCGGTTCTTCTGTCCGCGCTGCGGCTCGTCCGTGTTCGGACGCAGCGAGGACGAGGTCGAGGTGAACCTCGGATCCCTCGACGCTCCCGACCGTTTCGTGCCGACGTACGAGCTCTGGACCGTCCGTCGCGAGTCGTGGCTGCCGCCGTTCCCGCTCGACGAGCG
>DATJOZ010000004.1:0-2145 GCA_035506655.1 Gaiellaceae bacterium | reverse complement strand
GCGCTCGTGACGCGGCCGATCGCCTTGCCGTCGTGGACGAGCTCCGCGTCGGCAGCGGGGACGTCGGCGAGCTCGAGCACGCGCAGCCCGCGGTTCGGATGCCCGCGGTAGTGCAGCCGCGCGACCGGCTCCTGTCCGGGGTAGCAGCCCTTCGTGAAGCTGACGTGCGTCGTGTCGAGCCCCGCCTCCGCCGGAAGGATCCGGTCGTCGATCTCGCGGCCCCAGCGCGGGACTCCCGCCTCGATCCGGCGCAGCTCGAGCTCGTCGTCGGAGATCGTCGGCTCGAGTCCGCTGTCGACGAGCTCCACGGCGCCGGGAAGCTCGCCCGTCGCGATCCCGCCGTCGGCGGCGCCGAACGCGAGCACCGACTCGTGCTCCTCGAGCTCGATCTCGCACTGTGCGCGCAGCCGCGTCCGCACGAGGAGCGCGCGCACGACCTCGCCGAGCTCCGGCTCGGTCAGCACGAGGAAGTCGTCCTCGCCGCGCCGCCAGACGACGACCGGCGCGATCACGCGCGCCTTCGCCGTCAGCAGGAGCGCCGGGCACGCGTCGCCGACCTGTAACGAATCGACGTCGTTCGAGACCATCCGCTGGAGGTAGTCCTCCGCGTCCGGCCCGGCGACCCGCACGTAGGCCCGCCGTCTCGTAGCCACGTCCATACGAATTAGTCTAGGAGCCGATGCCGCTCTTCCGTTCCAAGGCCGAGGACAAGGTGCGCGCCGCCGGGTACGACCCGGCCCGGTTGCCGCCCGGCCAGTACCTCACCGAGAAGTGGCCTGTCCTGCACGCGGGCTCCGTCCCCGACGAGGATCTCGCGACGTGGGACCTCCGGATCTGGGGCGAGGTCGAGAACGAGGTGACGCTGAGCTTCGACGAGCTGAAGGCGCTGCCAGCGACCGAGGTCACGACGGACATCCACTGCGTGACCCGCTGGAGCCGGTTCGACGCGCAGTTCAAGGGCGTCCACTGGCGCGAGCTCGCGAAGCTGTGCAACCCGAAGCCGACGGCGAACTTCGTGATCGCGCACGCCGAGGCGGGCTTCACCGCGAACTCGCCGCTCTCGGCGATCGAGGAGGAGACGGCGCTCGTCGTCTACGAGGCCGACGGCGAGCCGCTCACTCCGGACCACGGCTTCCCGGCCCGGCTCTTCGTCCCGTCGAAGTACTTCTGGAAGAGCGCCAAGTGGCTCCGCGGCCTCGAGCTCTCCTCGGTCGACAAGCCGGGCTTCTGGGAGCGGTACGGCTACAACAACAACGCCGACTACTGGAACGAGGAGCGGTACGGGTTCTGAGCCGGGGCTAAAGCCCGGGCGGCGGGGTGCCGATGACCCGGGTACCCCACCTCCCCACCCCCAAAGACAAAGGGCCGGCTTGCGCCGGCCCTTTGCGTTCCTGCGAGCGCGCGAGGCGCTTCCTACATCATCCCGCCCATGTCCGGCATGCCGCCGCCGACACCGGCGCCGGCCTTCTCGGGCGCCTCGGCGACGATCGCCTCGGTGGTGAGGATGTTCTTCGCGATCGACGCGGCGTTCTGCAGCGCCGAGCGGGTGACCATCGTCGGGTCGCCGATGCCGGACTTCAGCAGGTCCTCGACCTCGCCGGTCTCGACGTTCAGGCCGAAGCCCTTCTGGGCCTGCCGCACCTGCTGGACGACGACCGAGCCCTCGAGGCCCGCGTTCGCCGACAGCTGGCGGAGCGGCTCCTCCAGCGACTTGAAGATGATCTGCGCACCGGTCCGCTCGTCACCCTCCAGACCCTTCAGGGTCTTCTCGGAGACCGCGTCCGCCGCGTTGATGAGCGCGACGCCGCCGCCGGGGACCTGGCCCTCCTCGAGCGCCGCGCGGGCGGCCTGGAGCGCGTCCTCGACGCGGTGCTTCTTCTCCTTCATCTCCGTCTCGGTCGCAGCGCCGACCTTGACCACCGCGACGCCGCCCGACAGCTTCGCGAGCCGCTCCTGGAGCTTCTCGCGGTCGAAGTCGGAGTCCGTCGTCTCGATCTCGGACTTGAGCTGCTTGATCCGGCCCTTGATCGCCTCGGTGTCGCCGGCGCCGTCGATGAGCGTCGTCGAGTCCTTGTCGACGACGACGCGACGGGCGTGGCCGAGCTGCGAGATCTTCGTGTTCTCGAGCTTGAGGCCCATCTCCTC
>DATJOZ010000003.1:0-7259 GCA_035506655.1 Gaiellaceae bacterium | reverse complement strand
CGCTCCATCGCCGCGACGGGCCACCCCGCACGGCGCGGCCAGTCGCACTCGTTCGACTCCCTGTACACCGTGATGACCGCGCCCGTCTGGCTGATCCACGACGTCGCGCAGGCGTACTCCGGCGTGAAGTACCTCGACGTCTTCGTGATGGCGTCCGTCGTCTTCCCGACGTACTTCCTCGCGCGGCTCGTCGTCGGACGCGGCTGGGCGCTCTTCGCGGCGGCGGCCGCGGGCGCGATCCCGTCGCTCGCGTACTCGTCGTACATCGTCGAGGAGACGCTCGCGTACCCGTACGCGGCGCTCTGCTTCTTCCTGATGGCGAAGACGCTCGTCGAATGGCGCCGCGGCCGCCGGGCCTGGTGGTGGGCCGGTGCGACGGTGCTCACCGCGCTCGTCGCACCCGCTGTGAAGGGCGAGCTGATCGTGATCCCGATCGCGCTGGCGTTCGCCGTGTTCTTCGCGTTCTGGTCGAGCCCGTGGATGAGGCAGCGGCAGGCCGAGTGGTCGTGGAGCGACTGGCTCGGCGTCGTGACGCTCGGATTCGGGTTCGTGTTCGTCGTCAGCGCGATCGCGTCCCACCACTCACAGGAGTGGTACGGCGTCACGACGTACTGGAAGCACCGCATCATCGTGCTCGGCAACTGGGCGGCCGGATCGCTCACGATCGGGCTCGGCGTGATCCCGCTCGTCGCCGGGCTCGCGTCGCTCTTCCGCGCGAAAGGCGAGGAGACGACGCGCGAGCTGCGCATGTTCCGCTGCGTGACGCTCGCCGGGCTGATCGGCGTCGGGCTCTACACCGGGATGAAGGCCGCATACCTCTCGACGGTGTTCGCGACGCGCGTCGAGGAGCGGAACATCATCTACATCGCGCCGCTGCTCCTGATCGGGACGGCGGTGATCCTCGAGCGGCGCCGCGTGAACTGGTGGGCGCTCGCCGCGGCGACCGCGTACGCCCTCTACCTCATCGTCGGCACGCCGTTCCAGATGGGCGTGCAGCTCTACTCCGACGCGCTCGGCTTCTCGATCCTCCAGCAGGCGAACCGGTACCTCTACTGGACGCCCGCGGTCGGGCAGTGGGTGCTGATCGCGGTGCTCGCCGGCGGGGTCGCGATCCTCGTCGCGATCATGCTCATGCGCGGGCGGACGCGGGTCGCGGGCGCGATCGCCGCAGTCCTCGCGCTCACGATCGTCGCGTGGAACCTCACCGGGGAGATCGGCGCAGCGGCGGGGACGAACTCGGTCAGCCGCACGTCGGCGGCGACGCTGCGCCACCCGTTCACGTGGGTCGACGACATCACGAAGCAGCAGCCGACGATCTACGTCGGCGAGGGCGAGGCCGACCAGAACCCGGAGTGGATGCTCGAGTTCTGGAACCGCTCGATCAAAGCCGTCTCGAGCTTCGACGGGACGGTCGGCGGGCCGGGCCCGGCGGGGGCGCCGAACCTCCGCGAGGACGGGACGCTCTACTGGACGCCGGATCCCGCCGTCCCCGGCCAGCAGTACGCGTACGCCGTCGAGGACTATCCGTGCGTCGACTTCGCCGGCGCGTACGCCGGCAAGCACTACTACCGCGCCGGCGGCGGCACGAAGGTCTGGCACCTCGTGAGACTCACGCACCCGAACCGGCTGCGCGCGCTCTGCACCGGCATCTACCCCGACGGCTGGAGCGGCGCCGGCGACAGCGCGTACTTCCGCTTCTCGGAGGGGCGGAACGGCTGGGTGCGCATCGTCGTCTCGCGGAAGGACTGGGGCGGACCGACAGGCCCGAGCCCGGTGCACGTCCTCGTCGCGCCGCTCGTGATCACGCCGACGCGGCAGCCGGCGCTCAGCCGCACGCAGCTGTCGATCCCGCTCACGATCGACAGCGGCGAGACGAAGGTCTGCTGGGTGCGGACTCCCGCGGACCGCTTCGGCGCCGCGGTCGTCGTCCAGAACAAGTTCATCCCGCACCAGATCGACCCGAACTCGGGCGACGTGCGGATCCTCGGCGCCGAGGTGAACTACCAGTTCCTCAAGAACGCGCCGAAGAACGTGACGCCGAACACATGTAGGTGAACCGCGCGCGGAGCACGAGCCGCGCAACCGGCCCGCTCCGCTCGAGCGCGCGAAGGCCGGGAACCGGCGCGCGCGTCTGCGGCACGAAGAACGGACGCAGGTCGAGGCGGTCGAGCCCGGCGGCGCGGAGGTCGGCACGGACGTCGCCCGGCCGGTACTGCCGCGGGTTGAGGTCGAACACGAGCTTCTTCTCCGTGTACGCCGCGATCCGCTCGAGCAGCGCCCGCCGGTCGCGCGCGTAGTAGATCGCGCGGAAGATCGTCGTCGCGGCGACCGGCTCCGGCGGCTCGTAGTCGTTCAGGTCGGCCTCGACGACGTCGCGCCCGCGCGCGAGGGCCGCCGCGACCATCTCGGGGCTCGCGTCGACGCCGCGGTACCGCTGCTCGGGGAGGAACGCGCCGAGCCCGCCGTCGCCGCACGCGAGGTCGAGGACGAGGTCGCCGGGCTCGAGCCGCGGGCCGAGCTCGACGACGAGCTGCGCGCGCGCCGCGAGATACGACGCCGCGTCGGCGTACGCGTCGTCCGACCAGCTCGCCGCACCGTCCGCGTACTTGTCCCAGCTCGTCACTTCAGCGCGAGCAGCCGCTCGGGGTGCTTGCGGAGGAACCGGAGCATCGCGCGCGTGTGCCAGATCGTGTGCCGCGTCAGGAACTTCTTGTCGATCACCGCCGCGTACTCGTGGTGCACGACCGCCGCGGGGACGTACCAGCGCTCCCAGCCCGCCTTCGCGGCGCGATAGTTGAGGTCGATGTCCTCGCAGTACATCCGGAAGCCCGCGTCCCAGCCGCCGATCTCGTCGAGCATCGCGCGGCGGAGCATGAGGAACGCGCCGAGCATCGTGTCGGTCTCGACGGGCTCCGTCGGCCGCTCGTCGAGGAGGTAGTGGCGCTTCTGCCACTCGAGCGGCGGGAACAGCTTCCGCAGCGGCGTGCGCCGGACGATCGTGCCGCCGACCGTCGGGAAGCTCCGCCGCGAGGCCTGCCAGCTGCCGTCGCCGTAGAGCATCTGCGGGCCGGCGGCGCCGCAGCGGGGATGCTCCTCCATGAACGTGCGGAGGATCGCGACGGCGTCCGGCTCCGCGACGGCGTCGGGGTTCACGATCAGCACGAGCTCGTGCTCCGTGTTCCTCGCGCCGAGGTTCGCGTTCGCGGCGAACGACAGCGGGCGCTCGTTCTCGAGCACGCGCGTCGCCGGCGGCAGCTCCGGCGGGACGCTGCCGGGGATGTTCGCGATCACGAGCAGCTCGTCGACCTGCGGCACGAGTGCGGGCAGTGACTCCCCGAGCTCCGCGGCGTGGCCGTGCGAGATGACGACGGCGGAGACCTTCATCCGAGCACGGCCTTGTACACCGAGACCGTCGCCTCGGCCGTCCGCTCCCACGAGAACGTCTCCGCGCGCTTCAGCGCCGCGCGCGACCACGGCTCGGGGTCGGCGAGCACCCACCCGACCGTCTCCGCGAACGCCTCGGGATGCGCGTACGCGACCGCGTCGCCGCCGACCTCGCGCACGGCGGCGTCGGGCGTCGCGACGACCGGCGTCCCACACGCCATGGCCTCGGCGACCGGAAGGCCGAACCCCTCGTAGCGCGTCGGGAAGAGGAGCGCCGCCGCCTCCTGGACGAGGCGGACGAGCTCGTCGGTCGGGACGAATCCGCGCACGTCGACGCCGCGGCGGCGCAGCGCAGCGGCGAGGTCGGCGTCCCGCTCCGGGCCGACGACGACGAGCGGCCGGCCGGTCGCCTCGGCCGCGGCGGCGGCGAGCAGAGGGTTCTTCCGCTCCTCCACCGAGCCGACGAGCAGCAGGTAGTCGCCGCGCGTCCCGCCCGGGTGGAACGCGGGCTCGGGCGCGAGCGGCGTCACGACGACCTTCTCCGGCGCGGTGTCGTACAGCTCGACGAGGTCGTCCTTCGTCCGCTGCGAGATCGCGATCACGCGCTGCGCACGGTGGACGGAGCGCGGCACGACGACGCGGAACATCGTCGTCTCGCGGTAGCCCATCAGCGTGCGGTCGCGCTCGAACGAGAGGTCCTGCACCGTCAGGACGCCGGGGCACGGGAGCGCAACCGGGAACGAGTGGACGAAGTGCGCCGCGGCGGGCCGGAGCTTCCGCAACAGCAGCGGCACGCGCACCGCCATCCGGAGCTCCTGGATCCGCGCGGGCAGCTCGACCGCCTCGACGCCCGCCGGGACGAGGTCGGGCCGGCGCGTGATCGCCGCGATGCGGAGGCCGTCCGCCGCAGCGGGAAGCGCGCGGAGCAGCTGCGCGACGTACGTCTCGTCGCCCGTTCGCCGGCGTCCCAGCACGTCTGCGTCGACGACGACGAGCGGATCGCTCACGCCGCCGCCTCGCGGTAGACCTCGAGGGTGCGCCGCGCCGCGTCGTCCCACGAGAACGCGCGCACGCGCTCGAGCCCGCGCGCGCGAAGGTCGTCGCGCCGCGCGATCGCGTCCTCGATCCCGGCGGCGATCGCCGCGGGGTCGAGCGGGTCGACGAGCACCGCCGCGCCGCCCGCGACCTCCTCCGTCGCGCCGCCCGCCGACGTCACGACCGGCGCGCCGCACGCCATCGCCTCCGCGATCGGGATCCCGAACCCCTCGTAGAGCGACGGGTACGCGACGCAGAGCGCGCCACGGTAGAGCCGCGCGAGCTCGTCGTCGCCGACCTCGCCGAGCCACGTCACGCCCTCGCCGCGCGCCTCGACGTTCCCCCAGCCGCGCGCGCCCGCGACGCGCAGCTCGACGCCGGCGCGCCGCGCCGCGTCGACGACGCGCGCGAGGTTCTTCCGCGGCTCGAGCGTCCCGACGGCGAGGACGTAGTCGCCGTGCGCCCGCCCGCCGTCCGGCGTGAAGACGGCGTCGACCGCGTTCGGCACGACGCGGATCCGGTCGCGCGGGATCCGCAGCACCGACTCGATCTCGTCCGCGGTGAACTCCGACACGGCCACGATCCGGCGCGCACTGCGCAGCACGCGCGGCACGACGTGTGTCGAGTACATCCGCGTCCAGCGCGGGAACACCTCCGGGTGCCGGAAGACCGCGACGTCGTGGACCGTCACGACGACGGGCGTCCTCCCGTCCCGCACCGGGCCGCGGTAGGTCGGGCAGTGCAGCACGTCGACGCCGCGTGCCTCGTGCGAGAGGACGTGCGGGTACCACGCGAGGTCGAGCCACAGCGTCCCCGGCGCGCCCCGCGCGAACCCGTGAACCCGCTTCACCGTCACCTCGCGCTCGAGCCGCGGCAACAGCGCGTGGAGATAGCGGGCCGTGCCGGCGCGCGTCTGCGAGAGCGCCGTCACGTCGACGGCGACGTTCACGCCGCCGCCCGCCATGCGGCGAGATGCGCCCGCCCGTTCTCCAGCCACGTGAACCGCGCGGCCTGCGCGATCCCGCGCGCGGCGAGATCGTCATGCTCGGCGACCGCGCGCTCGATTCCGGCCGCGATCGACTCTGCGTCGTTCGGGTCGACCCGCACCGCCGCGTCGCCGGAGGCCTCGTCGAGCGACGGATGCGACGAGACGACGCACGGCGCGCCGCACGCCATCGCCTCGATGACGGGCATTCCAAAGCCCTCGAAGAGCGAGGGATAGACATACGCGGCGGCGCCGCGGTAGAGCGCCGGCAGCTCGTCGCGCGGCGTGTAGCCGAGTCGCACGATCCCGGGCGCGTCGAGCTCCGGCTGCTCGCCCCAGCCGGCCGCGCCGACGACGACGAGCGCGAGCTCGTCGGGATCGAGCAGCCGGTACGCCTCGACCAGCCGGGCGAGGTTCTTCCGCGGCTCGAGCGTCGCGACGGCGAGCACGTACGGCCGCTCGAGCTCGTGGCGCGGCCCGTCCGGCGAGAAGAACGGCTCGACCCCGGGATGCGCGACGTGGATCCGCGCCGGGTCGACGCCGAGCGTCGCCGCGACGTCGTCGCCCGTGAACCGCGAGTTGACCATCACGACGTCGCACGCGGCCGCGGCATGCCGGTACTTCGCGCCGTGCATGCGGCGCGTGCGCGCGTGGACCCATTCCGGATGGTGAATCGGCACGAGGTCGTGGATCATCGTCGACCGGATCCCGCGGCGCTGCGGCGGGTACATCCAGTCGCTGAAGTGGAAGACGTCGACCGGGCCGAGGAAGCGCTCGAGCGGCGGCGCGCCGACGCGGCTCCACGCCGTGCGGAACGCGTGCGCGGCCGGCAGCACCGGCAGGCGCCGCTCGGCCTCGACGCCGTCGAGCGCGGACTCGATCTCGTGCCTCCCGCGCGCGCTCGCCGGCGCGAACGCGACGAGCTCGTCCTGCCCCGCCGACGCCTCGGCGATCCCGAGGAGCGACCCGCGGATGTAGTTGCCGACGCCGGTGCGCTCGTGCGACAGCGGCGACACGTCGACGACGATCCTCACCGGGACGGCGAGAAGCGGATTGAGTCGAAGTGCAGGCCGAGGAGGCGCGAGTCCTTGGAGCCCTTCACGTGGTCGATCGGACGCCGCGCTGGCGAGATCGCGAACGAGACACGGCAGATGCCGTGCTCGGGCGTCAGCGGGAACGAGAGCGTCTTGTGATCGGTGCTCGGCGAGATCCGAATCGTGCGCGACGGCGTCGTTCCGGTGACCGCGATCGTCTGTGGCGCGCCCGCGAAGAGCGTCGTGTCGCTCGAGACGACGACGGTGAGCGTGCCGCCGGTGCAACGAAGCTGCTGCCAGACCGGGTTCTCGTTCGACCACGGGCTGACGCCCGCGCTCGTCGGGTAGAGACCCGAGATGAGCGTCGTGATCCTGGCCGGCGCGACGACGCGGTAGAGGACGAGCTGCTTCGCGGGGTCGCGGGCGACGACCTTCCCGACCAGGCTGACGGTGTCGCTCGTCAAGACGAACGGCTCGTGGATGGTCGCGCCTCCGAGCCCGACGAGGACACCCGTCGCCTGGACTGCTCCGACCCGCGTCGAGGGCATGTCGCCCGGCAGCGGCGTGCCGAGGTCGTAGACCTTCGCGACGCTGCGGTTCCAGAACTCGTTCTGCCAGACGGCCTGCTGGTTGCCACCGGACCAGAGGACCGCGACCTTCGCGTCCCGGCCGACGGCGGCGTCGATCCAGCTCCGGTCGTCGTTGCCGATGCCCTGCGCGAGCGCGCTCCGCGACAGGCTCGGGGGGCCGTGCTTCCAGAGCTCGAGCGGGAGCCAGACCGCGACGAAGCCGAGCGCGACGAGGACCGGCAGCACCGGCGC
>DATJOZ010000002.1:0-3404 GCA_035506655.1 Gaiellaceae bacterium | reverse complement strand
GCGGCTCCGGCTGCTGCGGCTCTCGCGCAACTTCGGACACCAGATCGCGCTGACCGCCGGGCTCGACGCGGCGCGCGGCGACGCGGTCGTCCTCATCGACGGCGACCTCCAGGACCCGCCCGAGCTGATTCCCGAGCTCGTCGCGCGCTGGCACGAGGGCTACGACGTCGTGTACGCCGTCCGCGAGGAGCGCGAGGGCGAGTCGCGCCTGCGCCTGTGGGCGATCTCCGCGTACTACAGGCTCTTCCGCCGCATGGCCGCGACCGACATCCCGGCGAACACCGGCGACTTCCGCCTGCTGTCGCGCCGCGCCGTCGACGCGCTCGCGCGGATGCCGGAGCGCGCGCGCTACCTGCGCGGGATGACGAGCTGGATCGGCTTCCGCCAGACCGGCGTGCCGTACCGGCGCGACGCGCGCTACGCCGGCACGTCGAAGTATCCGCTCGGGAAGCTCTGGCGGCTCGCCACGGACGGGATCACGTCGTTCTCCGTCGCGCCGATCCGGCTCGTGACGCGGCTCGGCGCGGTGATGCTCGTGTTCTGCGCCGGCGTGCTCGCGTGGACGCTCTACGTCCGGTTCTTCACCGACAACGCGCCGCAGGGCTGGACGTCGCTCCTCGCCGTCGTCCTGCTCCTCGGCGGGATGCAGATGCTCGGGATCGGGATCGTCGGCCAGTACATCGCGCGCATCTTCGAGGAGACGAAGCAGCGCCCGCTCTACTTCGTCTCGGAGACGGTCGAGCGCGGCGAGACGATCGTCGCGGACGCGGCTACGCCGCCGGTGCGCGCTCCGGTTCCCTGAGCTCCTGCTCGAGCAGCGCGAGGCGCTGTGCGAGGACGGTGTTCTGGTCGGAGAGCTTCGAGATCACCGTCGAGTAGTGGAGCAGCACGACGATGATGAACGCGATCCCGACGGCGAAGAGCACGGCCGGCGGATACGTCTCGACGCCGACCCAGCGCGCCATCGTGTTCAGGCCGCCGCGCCACAGCGACAGCGCGGTGAGCACGAGGCCGGTCACGAGCCAGAGGAGCGCGTAGCGCTCGCGCAGCCGGCCGCTGCGGATCAACTCGAGCACGACGAGGACGAGCGCGATCGAGACGATCGCACCGGCGATGGAGACTGCGAGGGGAGTCACTGGAGATCCTCCTGCGGGACGACGTTTCGGCGGAAGAGGTCGACGAAGAGCGCGAGCAGCACCTTCGCCATGTAGTAGATCGAGCCGAGCGCGGAGATCGACGACTTGCCGCGCGCACGCTCGCGCATCGCGACGGGCACCTCGGTGAGACGCAGCTGGTGCCGGAACACCATCACCGTCGCCTCGACCTCGGGGTAGTCGTGCGGGTAGTCGCGCGCGAAGAGCGTGACGCCGCGGCGGTTCAGTGCCTGGAAGCCCGACGTCGGGTCGGTCACGCGCTGGCCGACGATCCACGAGACGACCGTCGCGAGGATCCGGATGCCGAGGCGCCGCGAGCGCGACGAGCGGTAGCCGTCGCCGGCCTCGCCCGCGAAGCGCGACCCGACGACGATGTCGGCCTCGCCGCGCAGCACCGGGTCGACGACCTTCCCGAGCTGCGCCGGGTCGTGCTGGCCGTCGCCGTCGACGCGTACCGCGAGGTCGAAGCCGTTCTCGTACGCGTAGCGGAAGCCGGTCTGCACGGCTCCCCCGATTCCGAGGTTGAACGGAAGCCGGAGAACGTGCGCGCCCTTCGCCGCCGCGACCTCGGCCGTCCGGTCGCTCGAGCCGTCGTCGATCACGACGATGTCGAGCCCCGGGTCGAACGCGCGGAGCTCGTCGATCACCGTCGGGACGGTGTGCTCCTCGTTGAACGCGGGGACGATCGCGACACGGCGCAGCTCGCGCAGCGCGGACGGCGCCGGCGCGGCGGCCGACGCCTCGGCCGTGTCAGGCACGCGCCGTCTCCGGGACGCCGAGGCCGAGCAGCTCGAGCAGGCGGCGGGCGCGGTGCGCATACGTGTGCTCGTCGACGACGCGCTCGCGCGCGCGGCGGCCGAGCTCCTCCGCCTGAGCCGGGTCGGCGAGCAGCTCGCGATACGCCGCGGTCGCCTCGTCCGCGTCGGAGACGACGAGCAGCTCGCGGCCGGGCTCGAAGAAGCGGTCCATCCCCTCGACCGGGTTCGAGACGATCGCGGCCGCGCACGCGGCAAGCTCGAACGGCCGCACCGTCGACGACGCGTAGACCGACGCATGCGAGCGGCGCGTCACGTTGAGGTTGATGCGCGCCGAAGAGATCGCCCGCGGGAACACGTTGTACGGAACGTCGCCGACCATCCGCGCCGCGCCGGTGTCGCCGCGGAAGTCGTAGCCCGCGAGCCCGAACGTCGCGTCCGGCAGGCGGCGGCTCGGCTCGCCGACGAGCGCACGCGTCCACTCGCGGCGGAACTTGTCGCTGTGCCCGTAGAACAGCACGTCGAGCTCCTTCTCCACCGCCTGCGGCGAGAAGAGCTCCGGGTCGATCGCCCAGAAGAGCGGCTCCGCGCGGCGCGCGCCGAGCTCGAGCAGCCGCGGGATCCCGCCCTCCGAGTTCGAGAGGACGAGGTCGTACTCGGACGGATCGGCGCCGTGGTAGTAGTTGAAGCCCGTGTCCATGCCGCCGAACTCCGGCAGGCTCATCGGAACGTCGCCGTCGTAGAAGACGACGGGAACGTCGAAGCGCTCGCGCAGCGCGGTCGGGATGCCGCGGAAGTGGCTCATCGGCACGGTGAAGACGACGACCGCGTCGATGTCGCCCTCGCGCTCGAGGATCGACTCGAGGTGACGGCGCCAGCGCGGCGTCACCGTCCGCCAGATCACCTCGCGGAGCACTTTGTCCCCGCGCGCGTCCTCCGGGCTCGACTCGGCGCGGCGGAGGAAGCGGTCGCCCTTCAGCCGCGCGACGGCGTCGCGCGCCGCGGCGAACGCCTCCGCCTCGCGGTACATCGGGTTCGGCGCCGTCCGCCACCACGGCGACTCGACCGGGCGGCCGCGGTACGGCGTGACGATCAGGTCGATCCCGGCCTCCGCCATCCCCTTCCAGAGCTGCCACCACGCGGGCGTGCAGCCGTAGCGGAAGTCGAGGTCCACGGCCGAGGCGACGGCCAGGATCTTCGGCGCCTTCATGGCGGACATTGTGACGACCGGATCTGAAGGAACCGTTAGCGGAGCGCCGGCGCGTACCGGCTGCAGTCGATCGCGCCGGCCCGGGCGGCGTACGTCAGCTGGCGGAACAGGTCGTAGCTCGGCTTGTGGGCGCCGTTGACCCAGAGGAGGCCGGACTGCCAGCCGCCGAGCGACGACTCGTCGGTGAGCTGGAACGAGTAGAACGCCGTGACGTACGGCTGGCAGTACGCGAGCGAGACCGCGTCGCGGAGCTGCTGCGTCTGGCTCGGGGCGTGCGAGGCGGCC
>DATJOZ010000001.1:0-13025 GCA_035506655.1 Gaiellaceae bacterium | reverse complement strand
CGGTTGGCGACGAACGCGATGCGTGCACCGCGCGAAGAGAGGTTGCGCGCCGCGAGCTCGCTGATCTTCCCGGCGCCGACGAGCAGGATCGACCGTCCCTCGAGGTCGCCGAAGACCTGCTCCGCGAGAGCCGCGGCCGCGGACGAGACCGACGCGGGGCTCTCGGCGATCGCCGTCTGCGCGCGCACCTTGCGTCCGACGTGAAGCGCCTGGCGGAACAGCCGGTCGAGCAGCATCCCGGTCGTGCCGGCCTCGTAGGCGGCCCGCACCTGGCCGAGGATCTCGCCCTCGCCCGGGACAAGCGAGTCGAGCCCGGCCGCGACGCGGAAGAGATGCAGTCCCGCCGCCTGGTCGCGGAGCCGGTAGAGCGCCTGCTCCACCGCGGGCTCGAGCTCGGCGAGCGCCGCGACGGCGACCGACTCGGCCGACTCCGGTTCGGTGCACGCGACGTACAGCTCGGTGCGGTTGCACGTCGACAGGCACACCGCCTCGCAACCGCCCTCGGCGAGCCGCGCCGCGAGCGCCGCCGACTGCTCGCGGTCGAGCGCGACCCGCTCCCGCAGCTCGACGGGAGCGTGATGGTGCGAGGTGCCGACGAGGACGAGACGCATCAGGCGAAATGGGTGGCCGGAAGGGCGAGACGGACGACGATCACGAGCAGGAACCCGGCGAGCGCGAGATAGGCGGCGCGGCGACCCGTCCACCCGCGCGTCGAGCGCAGGACGAGATACGCGGCCCACACGACCCAGGTCACGACGGTCGCGGCGACGAGCGCGTCGACGCGATCCCCGTCCGAGACGAGGCGGACGATGCCGACGGCGATCCCCAGCGTCAGCGCCGGCACCGAGACCCAGACCGTGCGCAGCGCGAGCCGGTCGAGCGTCGCCAGCGACGGCGCAGGCCGACGCAGGATCGTCGTCTCGCGCCGCTTCAGCCGCCGCTCCTGCCAGAGGTAGAGCGCCGACAGTCCCGCGGCGAGCGTGAAGCCCGCGAACGCGACGAGCACGAGGCCGACGTGCAGCACGAGGAAGACGGTCGAGTACTGGCTGCGCGACCCGGTGCCGGTGCCGCCGCCCGCACGCGCCACCACGAGCAGCGCGACCGCGAACGGCATCACCGTCAACCCGAGCAGCCGGAAGGACCGGCGGCAGCCCCAGATCAGATACGCCGTGACGACGAGCCAGACGAACAGGTTGAGCGAACCGGCCCATGTTCCCCACGGGAAGCCGCCCTCCCGTGTCGCCTGATAGACGAGCAGCGCCGTCTGCGCGAGCCAGCCGAGGCGGACGCCCCACGTCGCCGCGCGCCCGGCCGTCCCCGGATGGCGCGCCTCGCCGAGGTAGCCGACCGCCGCTTCGCCGTAGAACAGCAGCGCGGGCCAGAAGAACAGCTCAGCCAACGACCGCCGCCTCCCGGCTCTCTTCCGGCTCGTCCTCGCGCGCGGCCGCGCGACCCGCCAGCTCGTCCACCTCGCGCTCGAGCCGCTGCAGCTTCAGCGCGATGATCAGGACGTAGACGAGGACGATCGCGAACACGGCGCAGTAGGCGGCCGTGACGTACTTCTCCGCGGTGGTCACGCGAGCACCTCCTTCAGCTCGCGCAGCCGCACGTCGATCCGCTTGCCGGCGAGCTCGACGCGGTAGAGCGTGTACGCGAGAACGAGCATCGCGATCTGCGCGACGCAATAGGTGACGAGGATCCAGCCGCCGAACTGCGGCCCGTGCCGCGTGAACACGACGGGATGGATCGCCTGCTTCGCCAGCCGGATCGCCATGAAGCTGACGGGGATGAGCACGACGCCGAACAGCGCGTACACCGCGCTGAAGTTCTCGCGCTGCGGCCCCGGGTCGACGGAGAAGCGCAGCATGAAGTACGCCGCATAGAAGAGGAACAGCACGAGGAAGAGCACGAGCTGGTCCTCGCTCCAGAGCCACCAGTGCCCCCACGAGATCTTCGCCCAGATCGAACCGGTGACGAGGACGAGGATCCCGAAGATCACACCCTGGTGGATCGCGACGTAGCTCTCGAGGTCGGCGCGCGGATCGCGCTTCCAGAGGTGCATCAGCGCCTTCCACGCGCCGAGGCCGAAGCACGCGTAGGCGGTGATCGCGATCGAGACGTGGAAATAGAAGATCCGCTGCGAGAAGCCCTGGTCGGCGTCGTTCGGCGCGACGAAGAAGACGAGGACGAGCGCAAGCGTCACGAGGACTGCCGAGGCCGCCGCGAGCGTCGAGAGGGGGATGCGGTGCGTCCGACCCACGTCTGCGAATTCTGCCCGCTCGCGGCTCACTCGGTCACGACGTACTCGAACGTGGCCCAGCAGACGAGCACGAACAGGGCGTCGTAGAGCGCGAGAAAGCCCAGATAGCGCCCCGGGGCGTCGACGACCGAGGCACCGACGCCGCCGATCACGATCGGGATCGCGAGCGGCAGGAACAGCAGCGGGAGGAGCAGGTCGCGGGCGCGGGTCGCCACGGCCATCGCGCCGAGGAACGTCCCGACGGCGCAGATCCCGAGGTCCGCGAGGACGACCGCGGCGATCGTCGCCGCCGAGAGCCCGTGGAAGAAGAGCGCGAAGACCGGCAGCGCGACGACCTCCGCGGCGCCGAGGAACGCGAGCGTCGCGATCCCCTTGCCGAGCCAGATCGCGCTTCGGTCGCACGGCGCGAGGACGAGCCCGTCGAGCATCCGCTGCTCGCGCTCCGGCACGAACGCGCGTCCGAGCCCGAGGAGCGCCGTGAAGACGATCGCGACCCAGAGCAGCCCGCTCGCCGCGAGGTCGGACGCGCTCGCCGGCAGCGCGAAGTGGAAGACGACGAACGTCGCGACGACGAACAGGAGCATCGCCGGCAGCGTGTCGCGCGCGCGCAGCTCGAGCAGCAGGTCCTTGCGCGCGAGCGCACCGACGTCGCGGACGTAGCTCATGCGAGCGCCAGTCGTGCGGTCGCCAGCGGCGCGACGCGGTCGGGGTCGTGCGTCGAGACGAGAAGCGTGCGCTCGCCGCGGAGCTCCGCGAGCTGCGCATCGAGGAGCTCGGCGCCCGCCGCGTCGAGCGCGGTGTACGGCTCGTCGAGCACGAGCAGCGCGGGATCGTGGAGCAGGACGCGGCAGAGCGCGAGCCGCTGCGTCATCCCGCGCGAGTACGACGCGACGCGGTCGTGCCGCACCTCCCAGAGCCCGAACCGCTCGAGGAGCATCCCCGTACGCTCGCGCCGCTCGGGCACGCGGTAGAGCCGCCCGTACAGCTCGAGGTTCTCGAGCGCCGTCAGCTCGCGGTAGACGAGCGGGTCGTGCGCCATGTAGCCGATCCGCCCGCGCGTGACGTCCACCTCGAGCTCGCCCTCGGTCGGCACCGCAAGGCCCGCGCACAACCGGAGCAGCGTCGTCTTCCCGGAGCCGTTCGGCCCGGTGACGACGAGGCAGCCGCCGTCGGAGAGCTCGAAGTCGACGCCGCGGAGCGCACGCTTCTCGCCGAACCGCTTGCCGACCTTTCGGGCGCGGATCACGCGGCAAGTCTAGTTCCGGCCGGCTTACAGAGCGTTTACGCGCGCCGTACCTCGGCCTGCGGCGCCGCGACTTGAGTTGGACCGCGGGCGCGATCGACGACATCACTCAGGGGGTAGCACCGATGCTGAAGGCTCGTTACGCCGCGGGGCTCGCAGTGGCAGCCGCGGCCTTCGTCGGAGGCGGAGTGGCATGGGCCACGCACGGCTCGCAGAGCACGCAGGCCGCGGCGGCGGACTTCAACGCGGGCTCCGTCTCCCAGATCCGCTCGAACACGTGCGTCGGCAGCGACGGCACGTACCAGGACACGACGGCGACGTACACCGGCACCGCGACGAGCAGCGACCCGCGGCTCAACGGCCCGGTCGAGATCCGCGCGCGCAGCGTCGTCAATACGACCGAGGGCCTCGGCTGGCTCGACGGGACGCTCCGCGTCCGCGGCTCGAGCGGCAACGCGTACGCGACGTTCCGCGGCTCGATCGCGAACGGGAGCATCGTCGGGCTCGCGAACGGCAACGGGAGCGGCAACGCAAAGCTCGTCGCGACCTTTTCGTCCGCGTTTGCGCAGAACGCCGGCTTCGCGTCCGGACACCTCGGCTCCGGCTCGTCGACGAACACCGGCGTGTTCTTCACGCAGGGCAGCTGCCAGAAGACGAAGCAGGTCAAGAGCACGTTCATCTTCCGCGTCCATCTCCGGACGAACGAGGTCGTGCCGCCGGTGCACAACCTCCGCGCGAGCGCGGACGGCAGCCTCACGCTCGACGTGACGCGCGACCAGACCGGCGCGGTCACCTCGGGGAACGTCGTGTTCTACGTGAACTACGGCTTCCCGGGCTCGGTCACGATCACCGGCCTCACGGTGAACCAGGGGAGCCGCGGCTCGAACGGCCCGACCGTCATCGACGCCGGGACCGGCAGCGTCACCGACGCGGACGGGCACGGCAACGTGACGAAGGTCGTGTCGAACGTGTCGCCGTCCGTGCTCACGGCGCTCCTTGCGAATCCGCGCGGCTACTACGTCTCGCTCGCGACGTCGGCGAACCCGGCGCCGAGCGGCGCGCTGCGCGACCAGCTCTCGAACCCCGAGCGGCGCTAGCCGCTCTGGATGCGGGTGCGGTCGCGGGTCGGCGACCGCACCCGTCCTCTCTCGTCGCGGATAGGCTCCGGCCATGGAGCTCCGCCCGCTCGGACGCACCGGCGTCCAGGTCAGTCCGCTCTGCCTCGGCGCGATGATGTTCGGCGCGTGGGGCAACCGAGACCACGACGACTCGATCCGGATCATCCACCGCGCGCTCGACGCGGGGATCAACTTCGTCGACACCGCCGACGTCTACTCCGCCGGCGAGTCGGAGGAGATCGTCGCGAAGGCGCTCGCGGGCGGGAAGCGCGAGCGCGTCGTCCTCGCGACGAAAGTGCACGGGAGGATGGGCGACGACCCGAACCAGTTCGGGAACTCGCGCCGGTGGATCCTCGAGGAGGTCGACAACTCGCTCCGCCGCCTCGGCACGGACTGGATCGACCTGTACCAGATCCACCGCCCCGAGCCGGGCACGGACATCGACGAGACGCTCGGCGCGCTCACCGACCTCGTCCGGGCCGGGAAGATCCGCTACTTCGGCAGCTCGACGTTCCCGCCGTCGCAGATCGTGCAGGCGCAGTGGGTCGCCGAGCGGCGCGGCCGCGAGCGGTTCGTGACGGAGCAGCCGCCGTACTCGCTGCTCGTCCGCGGGATCGAGGCCGAGGTGCTGCCGGTGTGCCTGGAGTACGGGATGGGGGTGATCCCGTGGAGCCCGCTCGCGGGCGGCTGGCTCTCGGGCGCGTACCGGAAGGACGCCGCGGCGCCGGCGAGCATGCGCGCCGACCGGATCCCGCGCCGCTACGACCTGTCGCTGCCGGAGAACCAGCGCAAGCTCGACGCGGCCGACGCGCTCGGACGGCTCGCGGACGACGCGGGAATGACGCTGATCCAGATGGCGATCGCGTTCGTGATGCAGCACCCTGCGGTGACGGCGCCGATTATCGGGCCGCGCACGATGGAGCAGCTCGAGTCGCACCTCGCCGCGCTCGACGTCACTCTCGACGCAGCACTGCTCGACCGGATCGACGAGATCGTCCCGCCGGGGACGAACCTCTCGTACGCCGACGCGGGCTGGGACCCGCCGGCGGTTGCGAACGCGTCGCTGCGCCGCCGTTAGACGAGCGCGTCGGCGATCACGAACGCGGCGAAGACGACGCTGATCACGCCGTTCATCGTGAAGAACGCGGTGTCGAGCCGCCGCAGGTCGTTCGGACGGACGAGCGAGTGCTCGTACGCGAGCAGCGCCGCGACCGCGCCGACGCCGAGCCAGTAGAGCGCGCCGACGTCGAGGCCGAGCCCGACGGCGACGAGGCACGCGACGGTCGCCGCGTGCGAGAGCCGCGCGCCGAGGAACACGCCGCGCACGCCGAACCGCGTCGCGAAGGAGTGCAGCCCCTCGCGCCGGTCGATCTCGAGATCGAACAACGAGTAGAACAGGTCGAAGCCCGCGACCCAGAGCGCGACCGCGACGCCGAGCGTCCACGACTGCCACGGCAACTTGCCCGTGATCGCGACCCACGCGCCGACCGGCGCGAGCCCGTCCACCGCGCCGAGCCAGAAGTGGCAGAGCCAGGTCCAGCGCTTGAGGTACGGGTAGATCACGAAGCCGGCGACGGGGATCGGCCAGAGCCAGCGCACGATCGGGTCGAGCTGCCAGACCGCGACGAGGAACACGGCGAGCGAGACGACGCAGAAGAGCACGACCTGCGTCAGCGAGAGCTGTCCGCTCGGGATCTCGCGCCCGGCGGTGCGCGGATTGCGCGCGTCGAGCCGCGCGTCGACGAGGCGGTTCAGCGCCATCGCGAGCGACCGCGCGCCGATCATCGCAACGGTGATCCAGAGCAGATCGCTCCAGCCCGGCGACCCGTTCACGGCGAGGAACGCGCCGACGTACGCGAACGGGAGCGCGAAGATCGTGTGCTCGATCTTGACGAGCCGCGCGAAGCGCGCGGGCAGTGGTGCGAGTGCGACGTCCGTCACGGCGCCAGGATACGTCCGCTCGTGGGCGCGGCGCCTCTCTTAACGGTGACTGGCACCGTTAAGACGCGCAAGCGCGCGCACCCGAGCTCGAGGCACGCTACGTCTGACGGTGCGCGACGTCACGCTCGCCGGCGAGCAGCTCGATCGCGTGCGCGAGCGCCGGGCGCAGCACCTCGAAGCCGTCGCGGCAGCCGCCCGGCGAGCCGGGGAGGTTGACGACGAGCGTCGAGCCGATCACGCCCGCGGCGCCGCGCGAGAGCAGCCCGTGCGGCGTCTTCGCGATCGAGTCGGCGCGGATCGCCTGCGCGATGCCCGGCGCGTCGCGGTCGAGCACGTCGCGCGTCGCCTCCGGCGTCACGTCGCGCGGCGCGAGCCCCGTCCCGCCCGTCGTGAGGACGACGTCCACGCCCGCAGCGAGCTCGCGCAACGCAGCCGCGATCTCGTCGCGCTCGTCGGCGACGACGCGCCGCTCGACGGCGAACCCCTCCGCGCGCAGCAGCTCGTCGAGCACGTCGCCGCTCCGGTCCTCACGCGTCCCCGCGACGACGCCGTCGGAGACGGTCACCACCGCCGCCCTCACTGCTTCGTCTTCTCAACGAGCGCGATGTCGGAGATGCGCATGTTCTTGTCGATCGCCTTCGCCATGTCGTAGACGGTGAGCGCCGCGACCGTCGCCGCGGTGAGCGCCTCCATCTCGACGCCCGTCTGCGCCGTCGTCTCCGCGGCCGCGACGATCTCGACCGACGCGGCGCCGACCTCGAGCGTCACCTCGACGTGCGAGAGCGGCAGCGGGTGGCAGAGCGGGATCAGCTCGCTCGTCCGCTTCGCCGCCATGATCCCCGCGAGCTGCGCCGTCGCGAGCGCGTCGCCCTTCGGCAGCTCGCGCAACGCGCGCGCCGTCTCGGCGGCCATCGTCACCTCCGCCCGCGCGACCGCGCGGCGCCGCGAGACCGGCTTGCCGCCGACGTCGACCATGCGGACGCCGCCCGACTCGTCGACGTGCGAGAGCTCGCTCACCGGCCGATCGACCTCCGCGCCGCGCGGACCAGCCCGCGCCGGTGTTTCCACGCCGCGCGCACGCGCTCGCCGCCGGAGCCGTAGAGCACGTCGAGCATCCCGCGCAGCCCGTCCGCGGTGACGTCGTCGTACGGGAACCACCACGCGGGCCGCACGAGACCGCGGTCCTCGTCCACGTACTTCACGCGCGTGCACTCGTAGAGCCCGTGCCTCGAGTTCGTGCGTCCGAAGCCGGACGACTTCACGCCGCCCCACGCCGCCTGGCCGGCGGCGAAGGAGTACCCGAAGTCGTTGACCCAGACCATGCCGGCCTCGATTCGCCGCGACACGCGCCGTGCCTTCTCGAGGTCGCGCGTCCACACGCTCGCCGCGAGCCCGAACTCCGTGTCGTTCGCGCGGCGCACCGCATCGTCCTCGCCGTCGAACGGCTCGACGGTGACGACCGGCCCGAAGACCTCCTCGTCCGGCAGCGATCCCTCGATCACCGTCGGCTCGAGGAACCACCCGTCGCGGTCGGGCCGGCGCGCGCCGGTCAGCGCCTCGACCTTGTCGCGCTGCGCCTCGGAGATGAGCGGGCCCACCTCGTCGCCGAGCTTCAGCCCGCGGGCGCGCTCGGCGAGCCCGCGCGCGAAGTCCGCGTAGACCGGACGCTCGACGTAGATGCGTTCCGCGCTGACACAGGCCTGTCCCGCGTTGATGAACGACGCGAAGAGCGCGCCGTCGAGCGCGCGGTCGAGATCCGCATCGGCGAACACGACCATCGGGTCCTTGCCGCCGAGCTCGAGCACGACGGGGCAACCGCGCGCGCCCGCCGCCGCGGCGACACGCCGCCCGACCGCAACGGAGCCCGTGAAGAACACCTTCGCGATTCCACGCGCGTCGACGAGCGCGGCGCCGACCGTCGCGTCGCCGTGCACGACCTGCACGAGACCCGCGGGCACGCCGGCTTCGACGAAGACGCGCGCGACCCAGTCGCCGGTCAGCGGCGTCAGCTCCGACGGCTTCAGCACGACGCCGTTCCCCGCCGCGATCGCCGTTGCCACTTCTGTAAACGGAATCCCGAACGGGATGTTCCACGGCGTGATCGCGGCGACGACGCCGAACGGCTCGTGCAGGAGCCACGCCTTCTTCGTCTTCAGGTGCAGCTGCGAGAAGCGCACGCGCTCGTCGGCGAGAACCCCCGCCGCGTTGCGCGCGAGCCACACCGCGTGGTCGACCGCGGGATAGAGGTCGTGTGCGATCGCCTCCGTCGGTGGCTTCGCCGTCTCCGCGACGACGACGCCCGCGATCTCGTCCGCGTGCGCGCGCACGACGCGACCTGCCTCGTGCAGCACCGCGGAGCGCGCGCCGGGCGAGAGCGCGCTCCACTGCTCCTGCGCCGCCGCCGCCGCCGCGACGATGCGCGGCATCTCGTCCGGGTCGGTCCGCGGGACGGAGCCGACCGGCTCGAGCGTCGCAGGGTTGACCGAGACGAGCTCCGTGTCGGAGGCCGTCGCCATGCCGTGATGGTAGTTAGCCGAGCGCGTCGAGGTCGGCGAGCTGCGCGTCGGCCCAGGCGGCGAGGTCGTTCCGGCGCACGTGGTCGCGCGTCGCCTCGAGCCGCCGCCGCCGCTCCTCGGGCGCCATCGTCAGCGCCGCGTGGATCGCCTCGGCCTGGCCGTAGACGTCGAACGGGTTCACCGTCAGAGCCCACGCGCCGAGCTCCTCGTGCGCGCCGGCGTTCTCCGACAGGACGAGCACGCCGTCGCGGCCGTTCACGAGCGACGCCTCCTTGCAGACGAGGTTCATCCCGTCGAACACGGCGTTCACGAGCAGCGCGTCGTACTGCTTGTACGCGGCGACCGACAGCGGGAAGTTGTCGGCGACGTCGAGCACGATCGGCGACCACCCGTCGCGGCCGAAGCGGCCGTTCACCTCCTGCACCTCGCGCTCGATCGCCGCGACGTACTCCGTGTACTGCGGGATGTCCTGCCGCGACGGATCGAGCAGCGCGAGCAGCGTCGCCCGGCCCTGGAACTCCGGGTGGAGCTCGAGGAAGCGGCCGAACGCACGGCAGCCGCGCACGATGTTCTTCGACGGATCGGTGCGGTCGACGCGGACGACGAGGAACTCGGGCCGCGTCGCTACGATGCGCGCCTCCTCCTCGAGCACCGCAGGCGCACCTTTCAGCTCGTCGAACTCCGCCGGGTCGATCCCGAGCGGATGGTGGGTCACGACGGTGCGGCGACCGGCGTGCGCGACGACGTTCCCGTCGACCTCGGCGCCGAGGAGCTCCGCGCACGACGTGAGGAAGTTGCGGCTCCAGCGCGCGGTGTGGAAGCCGACGATGTCGTTCGCGAGCAGGCCCTCGTGGACGGCGCGGCGGAACGGCTCCGGCAGGACGTGCCAGTAGTCCGACTGCGGCCACGGGATGTGGATGAAGTGGGAGAGGACGGCGGCCGGGCGGCGTGCGCGGATCAGCGCCGGCGCGAGGTAGAGGTGGTAGTCGTGGAGGAAGACGGCCGCGGACGGGTCGCGGTCGAGCTCGGCGGCCGCGGCGTCCGCGAACGCGGCGTTGACGACCGCGTACCCCTCGTCCCACGCCGTGTGGAACGCGGCGTCGAGGTCGGGCTCGGTCGAGAGCCCCCACATCGAGTGCTGGATGAACCAGAGGGTCGGGTTCGCGACGACGTTGTAGTAGCGGTCGTACGCGACCGGGTCGTGCGCGACGAGCCGGAGCCGGTAGGGCGAGCCGTCGCGGGCCGCCTCGTCGAACGCCCCGCCGCCGTGCTCGGCCGATACGGCCTTGTCCTCGTCGGACATGGCGCTCGCGATCCACGTCACGTCGTGGTGCGCGACGAGGCTCCGGAGCGCCGTCACGAGCCCGCCGCCGCCGCGCTTCACGATCCGCTCGCCCGACGGCGACCGGTCGTACCCGACCGGCCCGCGGTTCGAGACGACGACGAGCCTGCGGCGCCCGTCTGGCACTACGAGCCGGCGGGCCGCTCGGCGAGCTTCACGGCGACCGTGCGCCGGCCGCGGCCGCGGACGATCCCGAAGACGGCCGTCTGCCCGGGCCGGAGGCTATTCGTGACGATCCGCACGAGAGCGTCAGCGTCGGTGACCGGCGCTCCGTCGACCGAGACGATCACGTCGCCGCCGGTGACGAGGGACTCGCCCTCGAACTGGAGCTGCGTCGACCCGCCGCGGATCCCGGCGCGCGCCGCGGGCCCGCCGGAGGTGACGCTCTCGACGATCGCGCCGTGGCTCACCGGGAGGCCGAGCTTCGCCGCGAGCGACGGCGTCAGATCCTGCGTCTGGAGCCCCGCGTACGCGTACGCGACGCGGCCGTGCGCGAGCAGGTCGTCGAGCGAGCGGCGGGCCGCGTCGATCGGGACGGCGAAACCGATCCCGGAGCTGCCGCCGGAGTCGCTGCGGATCTGGGCGTTGATCCCGATCACGCGGCCCTGGGCGTCGAGCAGCGGGCCGCCGGAGCTGCCGTGCGTGATCGGCGCGTCGGTCTGGATCGCGTCGACGATCTGGAAGTGGGCGGCGGTGAGCGCGGCGATCGAGCGCCGGACGGCGGAGACGACGCCGACCGCGAGCGAGTCCTCGTTCCCGAGCGGGCTGCCGATCGCAGCGACCGGCTCGCCGACGACGACGCTCGCCGAGCGGCCGAGCGGCAGCGGCACGAGCGTGTGCTGGGAGCGGGCGACGCGGATCACGCCGACGTCGTCGTAGACGTCCCAGCCGACGATCGTCGCGGGGATCCGGTCGTGGTCGGCGAACTCGACGTAGACCGCCTGCGCGGCCTTCACCGGCGAGCCCGCCGGGGTGTCGCCCGCGTTCGTGATCACGTGCGCGTTCGTCAGCAGGTCCCCGTTCGGGGAGACGACGAAGCCGGAGCCCTGGGCCGCGCTCCCGTCGGCGAAGTACGAGAACACCGTGACGACGCCGGGCGAGCGGAGCGCGAAGATCCGCGCCGCCGAGAGCCCGGTCGCGGTCTTCGGGACGATCCGGACGGCCGCCGGCGCGTTGACCGCGGCCGGCGCGTGGACGACGACCGTCTGCGTCGAGCCGCCGGCGCCGACGAGGCCGGTGCCGCGGCCGAGCGCGAGCGCGGCGACGGCGCCGACGAGCGCCGCGACGGTGACGATGACGGCGGTGCGCACGGGGCGACAGCCTAGCGGCGATTTCCCGTGAAAACGGTCAGGCGGGGACGGGCGCCTGGTCCGGCTCCCGCTCGGGCACCGCCGCCGGCAGCTCGAGCGTGAAGACCGTACGGCCCGGCCGGGACTCGAGCACGAGCTCGCCGCCCATCAGCTCCGCGAGCTCCCGCGCGATCGCGAGCCCGAGCCCGGTGCCGGAGGCGCGCGTCCCCGCCACGCGCGTGAACCGGGCGAAGACCTGCTCCACCTCGTCGGCGGGGATCCCGGGGCCGTCGTCCTCGATCGCGAGCGCCGAGCCGCGGACGACGATCCGGACGGGCGTGCCCTCCGGTGTGTGGAGCAGCGCGTTTTCGGTCAGGGCCCGGCCGATCTGGAAGATCCGGACGTGGTCGCCGAGTGCGACGCCCGGATCCTCGACGACGGCGTCGAGCGGGTGGTCGAGCCGGAGCGCGACCGCCGCGAACTCCTCCCGGAGCTCCTGGGCGAGGTCGGCGAGGGCGACCGGCTCGAGGTCGAGCCGCATCCGCCCGGCGTCGAGGCGGGAGAGGTCGAGCAGGTCGGTCGCGAGCTTCGAGAGGCGCTCGATCTGCTCCGACATCGTGGCGAGGAACTCCCGCCGCGTCGCCTCGTCGAGATCCTCGTCCTGCATCAGTTCGAGGAAGCCGCCGAGGGAGAAGATCGGCGTCCGGAGCTCGTGGGAGGCGTTGGCGATGAAGGCGCGCCGGGCGTCGTCGAGCCGGGCGAGCTGGAGCCGCATCCGGTCGAACGCGCCCGCCAGCTGGCCGAGCTCGTCCCGGTGGGTGTCGACCACGGGCTCGGAGAAGTCGCCGCCCGCGATCCGTTCGGCAGCGCCCTCGAGCCGGCGGATCCGGCGCGCGAAGGCCGAGGCGAGCGCGTACCCGGCGAGGATCGAGGCCGCGAGCGCGATCAGACCGGCCCAGAGGAGCCTCGACTTCACGAGGTCGTCGTTGTCGAGCGTGTCCCGCAGCGAGCTGGAGAAGAGCAGGACGTTGCCGTTCCGGTCGGGGATCGCGACCTCGGCATAGGAGGTGCCGTCGCGTGCAACCCGGCCACGCTCGAGCTTGCCGGTCGCGGAAGCCTTGAGAGCGACCCAATCGCCGCGGACATCGCTCGAGCAGCAGATGTGCTGCGAATCGGCCTGGACGAGCATCGCCGTCTGCGAGCCGCCCGAGATCGGCGCGAGGAACACGGCCCGCGCACCCGAGGCGTGGGCGGCGTAGTCGATGAAGTCCTGGTCGACCCCCGCGACGGCGGCCTCGCGCTCCAACGCCCGGGCG